>JAGXIO010000168.1 GCA_024635555.1 Saccharicrinis sp. | reverse complement strand
GGTCGTTTCGTATTTCGTCAGGCTGTTGCCAAAGGAACTATTGAAGTTGTAGCTATCAACGACCTTATCGACGTTGACTACATGGCTTACATGTTAAAATATGATTCTACGCACGGTATCTTTGACGGAACTGTTGAAGTGAAAAATGGTAAACTTGTTGTTAACGGATCTGAGATTCGTGTTAGTGCAGAAAGAAACCCTGCCGACATTAACTGGGGCGCAGTTAACGCTGAATACGTAGTTGAGTCAACTGGTTTATTCTTAACCAAAGAGTCAGCTAAAGGACACATCGACGCCGGTGCTAAAAAAGTAGTTATGTCTGCTCCATCTAAGGATGACACCCCTATGTTTGTAATGGGTGTAAACAACAAGACGTACACTAAGGATATGAACTTTGTTTCTAATGCCTCTTGTACTACTAACTGTCTTGCTCCTATTGCCAAAGTATTGAACGACAAATTTGGTATTGTTGAAGGTTTAATGACAACTGTTCACGCAACTACTGCTACACAAAAAACCGTTGACGGTCCTTCATCTAAGGACTGGAGAGGTGGACGTGGAGCTGGTCAAAACATCATCCCTTCTTCAACTGGTGCTGCTAAAGCGGTAGGTAAAGTTATCCCTGAGCTTAACGGTAAACTTACTGGTATGGCTTTCCGTGTTCCTACTCCCGATGTATCTGTTGTTGACTTAACAGTTCGTTTGGACAAAGGCGCTTCTTATGAAGAAATTTGTAAAGCTATGAAAGCAGCTTCGGAAGGTGAGTTAAAAGGTGTTTTGGGTTATACTGAAGATCAGGTTGTATCTAACGACTTTGTAGGCGACACTCGCACTTCAATTTTTGATGCAGGTGCTGGTATCTCTTTATCTCCAAACTTTGTAAAAGTAGTATCTTGGTACGATAACGAGATGGGTTACTCTGCAAAAGTATGCGAATTGATTGAATACATGAATACTGTAAAATAATTACAGATTTTAAATATAATAAAAAAAGGCTCGCTAAATTTGGCGAGCCTTTTTTGTTATAGAATTTCTAGTCCTGAAATAGCGATACCTAAAAGTATTTTTTACTAATCATCTACCGACAAAGCCTTAATAGCAGAATCTAACTTCTCGGCTAACTGAGCTGTTTGATTGATATAAACCGACACTTGCTGGATGGCATTATTTACACTTGTGGCTTCGGACGACTGCTCCTGACTGGATTGCCTAATTTTATAAATCAAATCCACAATACTAGCGATGTAAACCTGTAGTTCCATCATTTTTTCATTGGCCTCTTTCGACAATTCCATTCCAGAATTTGTATCCTTCAAAATACTTACCGTTACATCACGAGATTGATCAGCAAGCTTTTTCACTTCATTGGCTACAACCGCAAACGATCTTCCATGTTCACCTGCTCGTGCTGCTTCTACTGCTGCGTTTAAGGATAGTAAATTGGTAATACGTGCAAAATTAGTTACAAAACCAAGGCCTTGTGTTATTTTCTCAATCGAACCAGCTGTTTTCTTTACAATATCAACGCTCGTCTGCGCATCAGTTTTCACACTGTTTGCATTGGCATACATATCCTCGGCACTTTTTGCATTGAGATTGATAACGTCAGCCATTTGCTTCATCGAGGCCGATATTTCTTCTATTGTTGAAGCCTGGCTATTGGTGGCCTCAAGCAACTCCACAGATGCCTGACCTAATTTAGATTTAACATCCGTAATGATACTTGCATTTTTTTGCCTCGCCTCTTCTAACTTTTCATTTCGCAATTTAACAGCATTGACAGCTTCCTCCACTTTTTGCTCAAGAATGCGCTGATTTTTCTTCAAAACTTTAGTTCTTCTGCGATAAAAATTAATAAAGATCGCTAAGACAAAGAAGATTGCCAAAATGCGAAAAAGCCAGGTATTGTACCATGCAGCTTTTACAATAACTACAATAGAAGCTCCTTCGTTATTCCAAACATTATCGTTATTAGCGGCTTTGACCCTAAAAACATAATCCCCAGCTGGAAGATTTGTATATCCTGCTTCTTTTTTATTTCCAACATAAATCCAGTCTTCATCAAAACCTTCCAGACGGTAAGTGTAGCTATTTTTTTCGGAAGATGTAAAATTTAAGGCTGTAAATTCAAATCTTATTACACTCTGCTTATGATTTAAAACAATTTTGTCAGTCTGAGAAATGGACTTGGTTAAGGGGGATCCTTCTTTCCCGATTTCAACCGATTTATTAAATAGTTTAAAATCAGTTAACACCACATTAGGCTTAAAAGTATTTTTACTAATGAGTTCAGGATTAAACAGATTAAATCCATTGTTTCCTCCAAACAACATCTCCCCATTGTCTGTTTTTAACGATACATAACTTGAAAATTCCTTTCCTTGAAGCCCATCAGAGGCATCATATACCAAAACTTCTTTATCTGAAGGGTTAAAACGGATTAGTCCAATATCGGTACTTAACCAAACATTTTGAGCATTGTCGATCTGCAAACCGAAAATCCGATCTGTAGGCAAGTAATTTTCGGTATTGAACACTTTACACTTTCGAGTTTTTTTATCCATTACGGATAAACCTCCACCATCGGTAGCAATCCACAAATTCCCTTGATTATTCTTAACTAAGCCCGTAATACTATTACTGCCAATTGAGGTTGAGTCCTTTAGATTAGACAGAAAATGTTGTTTTTGGCCAGTTACTGTATTGTAAAGATAAAGTCCATTATTCATTGTACCCATCCACAACAACTCGTCGTTCTCATCATAAAAACACCTCACCATTTCGATACCAGGCACAGGTGTAAATTTATAGTTTTGCGGATTAAATGTGCTTACCACACCCGATTCCTTAGACGAATTAGAGATGCCAATCCAAAAAGTACCCTGCTTATCTTTATGGATGGCATAAACCCTGTTACTCACAATGGCATTGGAATCGTTTTCATTCATCATAAAATGACGAAAGCGTTCTGTTTTCTTATTAAAAATAGCTAGGCCTTTTTTAAATGTGCCTATTAGCAAATTGTTTTTGTCCAATTCATTAATTGAAAACACGTACTCATCTTGAAAGCTAGAGGCATCATTCTTAATGGTTTTATAATTTTTGAACGTTCCTTTCTCCCGATTAAATCGGCTAAGTCCTCCACTTTCTTTTGTACCTATCCAGATAATCCCTTCGCTATCTTGAAAAGCTGAACGAATATTATTATTAAAAATACCATCCGCTTTAAAATTAAATTTATAATGTTCGAACTGCTTCCTATTGAAATCTACATAATTAACACCTCCATTAAAAGTTCCGAGCCATAATATATTTTTAGATGTTAAAACAATAGATGTTAGTGCTTTATTGCTTAGACTTTGTGTATTATACAAATCGGGCACAAAAAAAGATACTTTATTTTTCATGGGATCAAAATAAATCAATCCTCCGTCTCTGTCGGCTAGGTATAAACCTCCATTTACATCTTCTGATATCCCATGAATTCTATTGTTCAATAAATAGCCATTTTCTTTGGAGTATTTGGTCATTTCCTCCTCAAAGCCATTTGGTTTCATTAAATACAGTCCCCATAAATCGCTTGCAACCCACAAGTTATTCTTCGAGTCTTTGGTTAAACTGATCACGTTAACAACATTGGGTGTTTTTGTGTGATGAGTAAAGGTTCCACTATCCATATCAAAGCGATACAAGCCTTTAAGCGTCCCAATCCATAAGTTTTTCGAATCCTGAATCTCAATACTATTAACTGACTCATTAAGAATACTTCCATCGTTACTATCACTCTGCGGAAAATGTTTAAAGGATCCATCTTTATTCATTCTGAAAAGGCCTTGTGTAGAGCCAATCCATAAATTGTTATTTTGATCATACTTTAGGGCATTTATAGAAAACCCTGACATTTGTTTAAAATTGATGAAGCGCTCGACTGATTGATCAAAATAAGATAAACCTTCTTTGGTACCCACAAAAAGATTACCACTTGATTTTTCTTCAACAATTGCCAGTATATTATTATTGATCAAACTGTTGCTATCGTTAGGGATATGCACATACAGTTTAAAATCGTAACCAGAATATTTATTCAGCCCTGCGTTGGTTCCAAACCAAATAAAACCCACATTATCCTCAAAAACGTAGTTAATTCCATTTGATACTAGGCCGTCATCACTGGTAAGCATGTTAAAATGCAAGTTCTTTATTTGAGCATCTAACGTAGAAGAAAAAAGAAAAAAAATTACAAGTAATTTGATCCAAATACTTGTATCCAATAAACGATGTAATTTTAACCCTCTCATATCCATCCGCCCTTTTAAAACACACATATTTTATTTATCCTGAAAAATGCATGCATTTTTCACTTTCCGCTATCTTAAGCGGAAAGCCGAAAAAGTTAAGAAATCTTTTTCGAGGGTTAAAAACGTACCTTGTTATAAATACAATCAAATTAGCAACAAGTTTAAACATTACGCCACTGATCTATTTGGTACGCAATTACCGTAAATTAGTTACGCTATAAATTAATAATATAATACAATCGTGCTAGCCAAAAAGTAAATTTACCATTTTGCCGAACTCATGTGGCGACATCGGCAAAATCTATACCTTGCGAACAAATAGGTTTATGAGCCATTGCCGACAGAAAAATAATAAGAAAACAAGGATTATCTGAGTGGTAAGTCATTTGGTAAGAATCTAGGAATTTAATAATGAATCCCCTTAATCTGTGGGTGCCCTAACGAACCTTTTATTTGCAGCAGAATATCATCACCATCGCGTGGAATTCTAAAACCGAATGTTCGTTCAAAGCTTACTAACGAAGATTGTAAGTTTGGTTCGATGTTAGCGATACGCATTTCCATTGTTTCAATTTCTGTGCTATCCATATTAACACCGTGCATTTTTATATCGGCGTTTAAGGTGGCCACCAGCACTGGCAAAACCAGCTTCGCATTATCTACGATACATCTACCGTCATTTATTTGGGTATTGAATACCAGCTCATCCACCCTCAGATCCTCTGGTTTGAGCCCCAACATCATTAGCTGAGCTTCCATGCCAGAGCCTGATTCTCCATCATATTCCACATTCAAATCTTTTAAATTCAGGCTAAATTTCATTTTGGAAAAGGACGACTTTAAATCGTAGTTTTCGTCCAGTTTTAGCTCACCGTCAAAAGTAGAATTGAAGGACTGCAAGCTATACTTTCCGCCAGCATTACTTTCGCCCCAATTGAATTGATCGTTAGACCGCAAATCGTATTTCATGTTTATTTGGTAGGGAACAAAATCATTGAGTCCTTGCCCGGCATAATACACCTTTGCATTCCCTTCCATTTGTAACGTTCCAGTGTTTATCTTAACTTTATCAAAATCAATTGTGTGTTCGCCATGATTCAATACTATTTGAATATCAGCATACTCAATTTTATTTGATCCTATTAAAAACCGGGTGAGCCAGTTATCTTTCGTGGGGTTCTGCATCCATGCGCCTTCCTCAATTTTTAAACTTAGTTGTTGTTTTTCATCGGGAAAGTTCACATTCATCGCCTGGTACTTTTGGCTACTCATATCTCCATCAAAATTAATTTTTACGTTTTTGCCTGCAAAAATAGCCTCATCATTTCCGCTAAGCTTTGCATTCTCAAAATCCAAAGCTAAACCGGTAAGTTTATCCACCCTTCGCGTTTTGGATATCTCCATGGCTTCGCTATGCTTTATTTTTACATATAACACATCACTTTCTATTTTAAAATTTGAGTTAGGATAAACCAGGGAAAAATTTTTGAATGTGATTTTTGAACAGAGCGGATTAACCTTAAGATCGGTATAATATGGCCTGGAGTTAATGGGAAATTGCTGTAAGTATAAATCAAGTTTTTTGGCCGATATGTTGCCATATATCCAGTTACCGGTAAAAAATACGACCAACAATATTAAAGCAGAAACGAGTATCTTGGATTTCATTGCGATTAAAATTTTGTTTAAACATACAAAATTAAAAGTTTCGCATTGATTTTATACTATTCAGAGTTTTATCTTTTTTTGCCTTGCGTACACCGAATGCACGATTTTTATTGTTTTTCATAAAGGAATCTAAACTGTATGTGATAACAATTTCGTGGCTAGAACGATTTATCATGTTGATGCCTGATGCAAAATCGAAAATATACCCTGCTTCAAGGTTTTTGTTTACCCTTACATTGAGCATGCTCGACATCCATCCGTCGTTTCCGTAGGTGGCTCCCACCCAGAATAATTCATTAAATAAAAGCTGAATACCCCCACTCACATTGTATCTATCCTCACTTTCGTACCTACACAAAACAGAAGGCTTCACACTAAAAAATCCATCGGGATTGAAATTATATCCGGTTGCCATGTAATACTGTCTTTTTCGCAGCATAGGGCTCAATTCAAACTGCTGATCGTCATTTTGCAATGCTATTAAATTGGATACGGATAAGCCCATATAGAAACTTCGTGAGTATAAATAAGCACCACCGGCTGCATTTAAAATAGTTTGACTTTCTGTAGTAGAAGAAAAGCTGGGATCATTATTGTGCGTGAGGTTAAGATCATTAAATGCTATTTGATGGCTTCCTGCATTTGCACTAATACCTAGCGATAAAAATGTTACGGGTGATAACTTTACCAAATATGCATAACTCAATGTTCCTACATATACTTTGTTGATTCCGTGCTGCTCCAAACTCACTCCCCCCCCAACTGACATTAAAGTTTTGTTTATGGGTGAATACAGTGCAACACGATAGCCCGAAGGAGAACCCTCAATACCAAACCATTGTTTACGCGCCATCAAATTAGCTGTCATCACATTTGAAGTGGCCGAATACGCGGGGTTAATAAAATACTGAGAGTGCATATATCGTGCAGAGGAAGTTTCGTATTGAGCAAATACACCTTTTCCGGCGAAACATGCTAATGCACCCAAAACTGTCCTTATCATTAACCGTTTCCATCGTTTCATCCCCAGTAATCCTATTTATTTATGTGTAAAAAGCCTGAAAAATCCTTTTTAAAACCTTTTACTTTTAATAAAAAATAATACGTCCCATTATCGCATGTCCTTCCTGCGTATTTTCCCGTATTGCCTCTTGCATCCCAATTGTTGGCATAATTTGCTTCTGAATAGACCAACTGACCAAGAACATCAAAAACTTTTATTTCCATTGTGTTGCCCTGTAAATCCGGAATAGTAAACACATCATTGAGTCCATCCCCGTTAGGAGAAATGCCTTGTGGGATGAAAATTTTATCATTCTCACCCCCATTGATTTGAAAAAACACCCATGCGCTGTTGTAGTCTCCTTCTTTGTCGATAACCTGATACTGTAAGGAATCCATTCCACGGTATGTTTCGTTGAAAGTACTTGTTAGCAACCCAAGAGAATCTAAATTGCTATCTCCATTTTTTAAGTACGTAACAATGCTTAGTTGTAAGGGAAGGTCAAATAGATTGCTATCGTTTGTTAACACGTTCACTTCGCTCTTCTCTCCCGGCTCAATAAAAACAGTATCATTATTAGCTATGGGGATAAAATCATAATCGAGAACTTGGATGATAACTTTTGCCTCATCGCAGGATTCATCCTTGCCACATACCTTATACCAAAGCTCATCCGCTCCTACCTTACCGGGAGCAGGCGTGTATTTTATGGCAAATGCATCCACCACTTCTGCAACGCCTAGCTTTGGCTGTTGTATTATTTCTAAGGAGCTAATGCCGGCTGAGATGCCCTGATCATTATTTAATACATAGATAATAAATACTTGCCCCTCATCCCCCGTAACAAAATCGGAATATGCTTTTATTTCCTGTGAGACAATTGCATTGCGGTTTGAGCCGGCACAATTATCATTGATCCCCAACCACATCAAAATAAAAACAACTATTACATTAAACCAATTCATTCGTATCATCTATTACCAACTTAATCCTTCATACCTCGAACGCTTGTTTTTTCGTGCTTCGGAACAAGGTATAGCTTTGTTTTTTAAATTATTACATATGGTGTATCTTGTTACAACCTTATATGCACTTCCATAATCATACTGTGCGCCCGTTAAACCCAATTGAAATTCCATCCCAAAACTCCACCGCTGATAATTTACGCCTACAGTCGTTCCAAGTCCAAGGCTTTTCCCTAATCTATGATCTACGTTTCGTCTGTACGAAACCATACCCCACATTGCATAATTTGGGCTGGGGGTAGGAAAGGTGCCTTTGAGCGTTAGATCAAGTCTGTTATCGTTGTTACTATTTCTACGGAACATGATGAGTGGCTCTAGGTAAATATCCCGATCCACTAATTTATATAATGAGGATAGATGGAGATGATAGTCGGTTGCTAAACCAGGTTCATCATCATTCAAATAAATAGGATTAACTTGGTCTATCATATTGTTTAATGAAAATCCCAACTCATAATCGTTATACTTAAATATTACGCCCGAATTCACATTCATCCCCCATCCTGAAGATATTCCACCACTTATTGCAGGATCTAAAATACCAGACGGTGTATTTAAATCACTCTCATCAATGCGGACTTGCTCTACCGTTAAACCTAAACCAAAAGCCATTGTTATTACTTGTCGACGGGATTTTTTAAGAACTACTTCGTGCGAAAAAGCTTGATGCAAACCAAATTGATTCATGTTTCCGTTACGATCGTTATAGATGTAGCTTCCCATTCCTAAAGTTTGGGTTAATGGCCCCTGAAAGTTAAGCATTTGAGTGGTTGGCGACTTATCCATGCCCATCCATTGGTTTTGATAATTGGCGCCAAAACTGTAGCATGACTTGTCCTTGCCCGCAGCGGCCGGATTCATCAAAAAGGTATCGTAAATATACAAATTGGTTACGTAATATCTTTGTGCCCCAACACTATTTAACAACCCTAGTACAAAACATATGGCCAGGAATCTTTTCATTAATTTAATATTTTGATTTTAGTTAATGATTTTATCTGATCATACAGGTTAGTTACCTTTTTAAGGTAATATGCCCTTTGTGTTTTTTACTGTTTACTGGAGATTCAACAACATACCAGTAGTCGTCTGTAGGTACAGGCTGACCCTGATAACGTCCATCCCATCCCGGATCGGAGGCTAAATATTTTATCAAAAGCTTTCCGTAACGATCATAAATTTTGATAATGGTATCGGGAAACTTCTCTATACCTTCTATTTCCCATCTGTCGTTAATTCCATCATTATTAGGTGTGAAAAATGGGGGTATCACTACCTCAAAATCCTCACTTAAAAATACTGTGGCTAATGCTTTACAACCGTAATAATCTTCTATTTCAATAATATGTTCACCGGCCTTGAGGTTATTGAATACATTATCATTTCCTTGAAAAGAATTGTTGATGCTGTATGTATAGGGGCCTTTGCCTCCTTCAACTAATACTGCTACCCTTGCATATATTGTGGTATCTAAACGGGTAATCATAGGAAGTTCGTGATACACAATACTTGCTGTATCCCTAAAAATCATACAACCATCTGTAACCTCTACCCAATATCTACCTGGTTCGGAAACGCGTATGCTTTGGTCTGTGAGGGAATCATTATCATTCCATAAGTAAGTGATAAAATTTGCCCCGGCATCAATATCAAAAGTGTCTTTTTTACATACAGATGTATCGGAACATAGATTTACATCTGGTCGGAATAAAAATCGAACTGTTTTAGTATCAAAACCATAGCATCCATGTTCGTTTTGCACCTGAACGAGATTAATGGTGTCTTGCATCTGCGCTATAATTTGTTGTGCGTTAGCACCGTTGTGCCATTTATATGAAGCAAAACCAACACCAGCATCCAATTGCAAATGATCCAAGGGACAAATAAGTGTATCTGTACCCAAACTTACATTGGGAACTGGATACCAAATTACTCTGGCAGTATCTACTGCGACGCAACCAAAATTATTTTTTGCTTTTAACCAATAATTTCCTTTGCCCACATTTATCGTTGGGGTGGTTTCACCAGTGGACCATTCAAAATCGGAAATGCCAGCAGGTACGGTTAACGAAACGTATGTGCCGGGACAAACCTGTTCATCAGGCAAATTAAATACTGGTGATGGGCGCAATGTTACATTAATCTGATCCTGGGTTTCGCAGCCCTCAACATTCTTAACCAATAAAGTATATGTTCCGGTTGACTGCACCGTTATACTTGGAGTATTTAGCATCGGATTTCCGTTCCATTGATACTCGGCATAGACTTCGGGGGACTTTAATATGGCCGATTCACCCTCACATAAATCAACATCCGAACCCAAATTTAAAGTGGGAACAGGTAAAATACTCACAACCCTTTCCGTTTGGCTTGGGCAACCATTGGCGTCAATCACCTTTAAACCATAGGTACCGGATTGGGTAACTGGCCATGGCGCGCTATCTGATACTAAAACATCTGCAACAGCATCCATTTTATACCATTGATACGACAATGCATTTAGCAAAGGATTCGTTAGTGTAACACCAATATTCTCACAGGCTTTAACAGGTGGTATTTGTGCCATAACAGTAGGTGCAAAAATACCTACATCAACCTGATCGCTTGCTGAACAGCCATGTTCATCATAGGCTGTAATAGTGTAGTTCCCAGCTTCTGTTACTTTATAAACCGAATTTGGATCAAAGTGCTTTTTATCCTGATTATTCCATGTCAAATAATCGAAATCATAACCATCAGGAGACGAAAAGGATACCATACTTATCGTACCAGCATCATCCTGACAAATTGAAAAATCATCGGATACTTTTACAGTTGGAAGTTTGTAAGATGTAACGTTTATCTCATTTTTTTTAAGACATGTACCATAACTAGCCTCAAGTTTATATATACCTCCTAAGGATACCTCAATAGATTCTTGTGAACTTGGCAGAGGCAAAGCGGCATCATTATGTAACCATTTATACGTATCGTAACCATTGGAGGCAAATATTTGTATTGTATCTCCTTTACACAAATCTCGCTCTATCTTCAAAACCGGAGGATTAGCACTATAAAAATTTACGTTAACCGTATCGGTCACCGGGCATCCGTTTTTATCCATGGCCTCTACCATATAAATACCTGAATTACCAACAACAGCATTTGTAATTTGATAGATATTCTCATCAGGGCTGGGTGTGGGAAGAATTACTTCGTTGTCGACAGGAGTTTTTTTATACTTCCACACAAAGTTGGTGTGTGTTGCTGATCCTTCAATATCTAGGGTAATACCTACACACTCTTCTCTATCCTCACCTAAATCAATAGCTTGTAAATCGTACCAATCAAAATGTGCCTTGGCTGAATCTACACAACCATTGGCATCGGTTACTTGAAGTGCATAGTCGGCAGGACTTGTTAAATCGATGTGCGAAGTTGTTGCACCCGTGCTCCACAGGTATTTATACCCTGTACCAATTGGCCCATTGATGCGTTTGGAACTATTGTCGCACGACCATTCATCACTTAAGGTGAATGCTGGCAATTCATTTACTACGATGTCAAATTCTTTTGATTGTTCGCATCCGTTAACACTCCATACGGTCAGGGTATATTTTCCGGATTCCGCAGGAATAATAAAATTTTTCGTAGGATCAGCATTCAATATATTGCCTTTAAATTCCCACTGATATTTTTGAAACGTAGTTGTATTTATTATTTTCTGTCCTTGGCATACTGCGGTTTTATTCAAGTTAATTTTTGGCACATCAAAAGCCTCAATCCTAACATCAGCATCAGCTTCACATCCAAACTCATCAGTTACGGTAACCGACAGGTTTTCTGCAAAACCCTCACCCACACTTATAGAAGCACTATTATTTGTATTTGAATTACTCCATACATAGCTAGGGTAGCCTGTTGGTAAATCGTATTTTACAATCTCTCCCGGGCATACGATTGTATCATTACCCAATGATATTTTTGGCATAACAAACTCTACATCCAAACTATCTGTAATAACACAACCTCCGTGCAGCATTTGGGCTGTTACCCAATAAGTATCTGATCGATTAGCACGGAACTCTCTATCTGTTGATAAAACCGAGTTACCAGTAGATTTTGAGAACCAGAGATAACTACTCATATTTATACTGGTGGATAATACAATCTCTTTGCCATCACACTCTTGCGACGGACCCTCGACACGCATTCTACCATAGGATGAAAAATAACCGTAGCTCACACTACCAACAGAAGTTTTCGGATCGTTTTCGTCGAGTACGCTTAAATGAAAAAGCCCTTTGGTATTTTCAATTGTATAAGGCACTCCCGTTGAAACATTCATATTTATAATTGCTGAATACCATGTTTCATCAGGATTGCCAGTATCTGTTCCTTTAACTTTAATCCACTGCAAATTATCGATGTAGTCAACCTTGCTTTTATTATTATCGTACATTACAAAGCTGTCTCTATTCTTACTTTGAGTAAGGATTTGAACCCAAAAATTACGAGCAAAGACACGGGTAAAAGCAACTCTTATCGATCCTGTACATTCAATAGTGGGCAAAAGCGCCGAACCTAATTCATTGGCATTATCCTTGGCGTTAATATTCGCAAGGCCTGATACCTGGTAGGCATACACTGGCTTAGTTGCGTTTATATATATGGCATTATCCGTAATATCAAAACCGCTAAGTTCTCCTCGTTTGAGATGGCGAACCAAATTATTATCATTATTTATAAATACATAGGTATCGTCTTCTGTTGCTAAAACAAACACTTTTTGAGCGGCATTTGTATCCGTACTGGTTCTTACCGCAATATATTCCGTACCAATTATGGAAGTGGGTATCATTTGATCGCCAATAATATCATGTGGGTGATCGGTTTCATTAATTGAATCGTCGGTAATAGTTAAAGCGATTGGATTGTTTGATGTGATATAAGTTCCCGCCATTGAGGCTGAAGCTGAAATATCCCTGTATTCAATGCTGTACGTTTCGCCTAAATTTAAATTAATATCGTACGGCACACCTTTGCTATGTCCAGTAACATCAACGGTGGGAACAATGGTAACAGTGGTATTATCCTCGGTAGCTACGATATCTACTTTTTCATTCGCATTGCCGGAATATTTAGCCATGTTAGCATAAACATTTTGTGAAGGAATGTAGAATTCCTTACCCAATGCATTATCTCCTTTTAAAGTAAACTTATCTGGATTGCCAACATTTGCTATTTCATAATAAACAGTAATAGGTGCAGAGGACTCAATTAATATTCCTTTGCTATTTACACTGTTTGCTGGTTGATTTTCTACATCCTTTTTATCCACTTCAATAGTTGCAAACATATTTGCACCTATATTTTCGGTTTTTGGCGTAAAACTACTATTTGCAGGCATCGAAATAGTAACTGAAGCAGACTTTTCGAAAGTGGTTATCCTAAAATACAATGGTTTATCGCCGTGACCTTGGTAGGCATCAGGAGCCACAAACCAAAACTTTGTACCTGTTTGAGCGTTTAGGTTCAAACACAAAATAGCTGCGAAAAATAATACAGCGCGAGGAAGAAACTTCATTAGTCGTAAATGTTAGTTCGATAAAAATTTTATTTTAGTGATAAACCATGTCTAGAAAAATGATTTGCTTCAGAAATAACATTCACAAGAATATTAGTGTAAAAAGTTTTTCATTCCTCAAAACCATTTTGTTCTTCGATAGAAGATTAACTTTTTAATCTTCTATTTCAAATCGTCCATTAATTAGGATGGAAGCGTATAAATAAGCAACATATACGATGCTTTCATTGGTACTTTACCTCCATCAAGTTAGAGCATTAAGCTCCCTCCTTAAAACAATTATTATGTACGAGAAAAGTAAAAAAAGGTTTCGATTTATTTTTGACGAAGGTTTAAATAAGTAGGATGAGTATTCTTTATTTCTCCTGAATGTTCACCAATAATTTACTCCACCATAACCACTGTCCCGAAGTATCCTTGGTAGTAAGCGTAAGTAAAACCCTGCGAGAATTAGGGGGCATGGAAAGATTAATTTGAATAGAGTCGCGTTGCAACTTGGCAACATAATTATTTTGCGAATTATTAAAGAAGCAGTTTATGTTGTTAATATCATATATTGAATCGATTGATAGCACTTTAGTTAGGGAATCGCCGTCTTTCATCTCCAAAGGGAAATCAGATAAACCATGAACAAGAAACGGTTTCATATTTACTTTTTCTTTAAACGCTTGTAATTCCACAAAATTGCCGGCTGTTGGAAACCTTGGTATAGCAAAAGGATGGGTTCCACTCCCCCACACGCCCGAGTTTTGTGCAAAAGCCAACGCATATCCCCTGCGCTTCAACAGCGCAGCCATTTGCCCATCAAACTCACCATACGGATAGGCATATGTTTTTGGAACCAAACCCAGGCTATCCTTAAAAAGCTGTTCCGATACATCTAAATCTGCCGCAAAAGCCTCAAGTCTTTTATCATTAGGAACATTTAAAAAATAAGTATGCTTGTGTGAGTGCGACCCAATTTCCACCCCCTCCTTAAGCAGTTGCCGCAACTGAGTCCAGGTCAGATAATCGCCCCAACCCACACTTTCGGTATTCACAAACAAGGTGGCTTTACAATTATATTTTTGTAATAAAGGCCAACCATGGGTATAAAATGATTTTAATCCGTCGTCAACGGTAATGAAAATATTTTTTTGTTTTCCATTTGGATTACGATACAAATCGGACACCGTGAAGGTTTTAAAACCATTTTCGGTAAGATATTTTAGCTGCTCCTCAAATTTATCTAACGGCGTGTTGGTACTAGGATAGCGGTTATCGCCAAAACGATGATACACCAAGCCCACCGCAGAAAAATCCTTGGGTAATTTCGATTGCTGATATTCCGATTGGGAATTATCCTCAGAATTTTTATTTGCTCCAGCTTTGCAGGATGGAGCAATAAGTATCAAAAAAATAATAAGCCATTTACTGCAATAATCTCTGCCACACTTTATCATTCTTATTAATTTTTGCCAATGTATAATCATCATAGCTATGTAAATCGTTAAACTCAATAACATTGCGCAACGAACGCACATACTCGTATCGCTTTTCGGAATAACGGCTCAAATGCCATATTAACCTGTAAGGGTTATCGGTGTGCAAGCGTGCTTCGCGAAACTCTTTATAGGCACTGACCTTGGCAATAGTGAGATAATAATCATAAATGGATTCGAAAAGAGAATCGTATTTTCTCAGGTAAACATTGGTTTGGCCTCGTGAGCCTCCCGCCTTAATTCGCTTTTCGTTTGAATTATAGGACCAAATACCAAATATATTGTTGGCCTCTCTAAAAAACCTTGATGTCCCCCAGCCGCTTTCGATAGCTGCCTGCGCCAGCACGATAGAAACAGGATGTGGATGCAAACGCTGGATCACATCACTCACCCTTTTTGTTTTAAACATTTTTTTCATTTCTTCCAGATACAAAGAATCCTGCGCCGAGGCCTTACCCGAACGAACAAGAGCATTTTTTTCCAACACCTTATAACGTTGTTGTATTATCTTTTCGCGAGCCATTAAAACAGACGGAAGCATCATATCGATAAATTTTTGCATCCGTTCCTTGTAATCCATATCCGATAAATTGGGTGCCATTTGATATAGCACCGGCATTACCACACTGTCCTGCACCACAACAATAGAATCCACACTTGTGCTGTTGCAAACACGAATAAACACCGTACGGTCCTTTGTTTTTATGCTCGGTAATATCAAGTTAATAGCCATGCCAATAGCAAAGACTATCAAAATGGCTAGCAGCGTTCGTCGCGACAAAAAATCTGTTAATTCTTGAAATTTTTCTTTTATCATCCTATCTAATTTATTCGTAACGAAGAGATTCAATGGGATCAAGCTTGGAGGCCTTGATCGCTGGCATCAATCCCGATAACAGCCCCACCAGCAGGCAAAGCACTAGGCTTATCGCAATCCAATCCCATGGTACTACGAAGCCCGATTTTAGCACCATAGAAAGTATATTGCCCACTAAAATACCTAAAACCACGCCACAGGCTCCACCTATCAAACCTATCATAACCGACTCCAATAAAAATTGGTCGCGAATGGCTTTGCGTGTTGCCCCGGTTGCCTTTCGGATACCTATTTCCCGTGTTCGCTCGGCTACGGCTACCAACATAATATTCATCAAACCGATGGCGGCCCCAAACAAGGTAATAAAACCAATGGCATTGGCAATGAGGGTTACGCTGGACAAATTTTCGAGCAGCATCTTGGATAGATTGTCGCTTTTTACAATGTTAAAATTATTCTCGTCGCCGGCCTTTAATCGGCGCACCAACCTAAAAGCACCCGTTGCCTCGCTCACGGCAGCTTCTACCTGAGACGCATCATTGGCCATTATCTCAATTTTATAGGACATATTGGGTTGACTAAAATACTGACGCACATTGCTCACCGGAAGTAACAATACATTGTCGCTCTGCCCGCCAAAGCCAGCTCCTTTCTCCTCCAAAACACCTATCACTTTGTATTTACCCGAGGCCAACGAAACCACTTTATCAAGTGCCCTTTGCTTTGTAGTAAACAGCTTTTTATATAAGGCCGATCCCAAAATAGCCACCTGTTTACCGTCTTTAATATCGTTTAACGAAAAGTTCCGGCCCGTTTTAAGCGTATGACCGCTCGACACAATAAAATCTTCATCTACCCCAAAAACGCTCACATTAGGATTGGTTTTTACCGAACCAAATTTAATGGTAGCCCCGCCCGATGCCTGATGCGAAATAGTTACGATGGCCGGGAAACCAAATTTTTCCTTAAATTCTTGTGCCTCCTTATACGATATATAACCATAATCCTTGGTCTTACTGCGTTCCTTTCCGATTTGAATATCTTGTCCGCGATTTTCGATGGTGAAAGAATTGGCGCCCATACCGGTAAAGTTTGAAGATATGGACGATTCTATAGCTTGAACTGAAGTTATAATTCCAATGAGAGCCATTATTCCTATAGTGATGATGACAATGGTTAGAATGGTGCGTAGCTTATTTGACCAGATGGCTCCGCCGGCAACATAAATGTTTTCAATAAAGAGTTTTGAAATCATATAATTTTTAATTAGAAAATAAAGATAGGCAATTAGTTTTCATTTTTTTTTAGATGATGCAATAAAGCTCCTTTTAGCACTTCCGGTTCCATCAAAATAAAGCAGGCATTTTTATAAAAACACAGCAAGAAAACAAAGCACATCACCCCATTCTAAACTTATATATAGAAGTGTTTGTTACAACTTACATATTACAAAATCCGGTTTGTTTCTATTTTTTACTAATTTTGTTGGTTTTTAATTCATTCTAAAAAAAAACGATAGATAAAGCAGCAAAATGTAACTAAAAATACCTAAGGTTTTCTGTTATAACTATCATGTTCAACAGGCAAAATAAACTAAAATAATTAAATAATTATGGCATTCGACATTGAAATGATTAAGAAGGTGTATGCTCAAATGGGAGCTAAAGTCGATAAAGCACGTTCTATCCTTAATAAACCCTTGACGTTAACCGAAAAAATTCTTTATGCCCATTTAGACGAGAGCCCCAGCGAAGCTTTTGTGAGGGGGGGATCATACGTAAACTTCGCTCCCGACAGGGTGGCCATGCAGGATGCCACAGCACAAATGGCCTTGCTACAATTTATGCAAGCCGGAAAAAGCACGGTGGCAGTACCATCTACCGTACATGCCGACCACCTGATACAAGCAAAGGTAGAAGCTGTAAAAGACCTAGCTACGGCAAAATCGACCAACAAAGAGGTGTACGATTTTTTAAGCTCTGTAACCAGCAAATACGGCATCGGATTTTGGAAACCGGGCGCTGGCATCATCCACCAAGTTGTGCTTGAAAATTATGCTTTCCCGGGTGGGATGATGATAGGAACCGATTCGCACACCGTTAACGCCGGGGGATTAGGCATGATTGCCATTGGCGTGGGCGGTGCCGATGCAGTTGACGTGATGGCAGGAATGCCCTGGGAGCTCAAATTTCCCAAGCTGATAGGTATTAAACTAACAGGTAAATTAAGTGGATGGACTGCACCCAAAGATATTATTCTGAAGGTAGCCGGTATACTTACCGTCAAAGGTGGAACGGGTTGCATTGTAGAATATTTTGGCGAAGGAGCCAAATCGCTTTCCTGCACGGGTAAAGGAACCATTTGCAACATGGGAGCCGAAATTGGTGCTACCACCTCTACTTTTGGCTACGACTTTTCGATGGAGCGTTACCTGAGAGCCACCAACCGCCACGATGTGGCCGATGTAGCCAATGAGGTAAAAAGCTTGCTTACAGCAGATGTTGAAGTTTACCAGCAGCCCGAAAAATATTTCGACCAGGTAATAGAAATCGACCTGAACCAATTAGAACCTCATTTGAACGGCCCTTTCACCCCCGACAAAGCGACTCCAATTAGCCAAATGCGCGAGGAGGCCAAGAAGAACGGATGGCCAACCAAAATTGAGGTGGGATTGATAGGATCATGCACCAACTCCTCCTATGAAGATATTTCGAGAGCGGCCTCTGTGGCTGAAGATGCGGTGAGAAAGGGATTGAAAGCCAAGGCCGAATTCTCCATCACACCAGGCAGCGAGCAGGTGCGCTACACCATCGACCGCGACGGCATGGTAGATATATTTAAAAAGATTGACGGGGTTGTTTTTGCCAATGCCTGTGGGCCATGCATAGGTATGTGGGCACGCATGGGTGCCGAAAAACAAGAGAAGAACACCATCGTACACTCTTTTAACCGCAACTTTGCCAAACGTGCCGACGGCAACCCCAATACATTTGCTTTTGTGGGCTCACCCGAGTTGGTTACCGCCTTGGCCATAGCCGGCGACTTGGGCTTTAACCCCCTCAAAGATAAATTAACAAACAGCAAAGGAGAGCAGGTTGCCCTTGCTCCACCACATGGTGATGAGTTGCCCCCAAAAGGTTTTGACGTGGAAGATCCAGGTTATCAAGCCCCGGCAAAAGACCCCTCCGGTATAAATATTATTGTTTCGCCCCAAAGCGACAGACTACAACTACTAGCTCCCTTTGAACCTTGGGACGGACAAAACATAGTGGGTGCCAAGCTATTGATTAAAGCCGAAGGCAAATGTACCACCGACCATATTTCGATGGCTGGACCATGGTTAAAATACAGAGGACATCTGGACAACATCTCTAATAATATGTTGATTGGCGCGGTAAACAAATTTAATGGCGAAACCAACAAAGTAAAATCCCAACTCACAGGTTTATATGGCGAAGTGCCTGCCACGCAACGAGCCTACAGAGCCGTGGGCATACCAACGGTGGTAGTGGGCGACCATAATTATGGCGAAGGCTCCTCGCGTGAACATGCAGCCATGGAACCACGGCATTTGGGCGTAAAAGTAGTTTTGGTAAAAAGCTTTGCCCGTATTCACGAAACAAATCTCAAAAAGCAGGGTATGCTGGGAATTACCTTTGCCAACGAGGCCGATTACGATAAGATCCAGGAAGACGACACCTTTAACTTTATTGATTTAAAGGATTTTGCACCAGGCAAGCAACTAACTATTGAATTGACACATGCTACGGGCATCCCCGAACAAATAAAAGCAAACCATACCTACAATCAACAACAGATTGAATGGTTTAAAAATGGTAGTGCCCTAAATTTGATTAAAAAGCAGAATCACAAAATTTAATTCGCGAAATACTGCTTACCCTGCCCGTCATTTGCGGGCAGGGCAATTTGTAGTATTTAACTCTTTAAACTTAGTCAAATATGAATGATACAATCGCCAATATCGAAATAATTAACACTTGGTTTAAAAAACACCCCAAGGTACTCATCGCCTTGTCGGGCGGGGTAGATTCGTGCTTAACTGCTTTTATGGCACGTAAGCAACTAGGTAAGGAAAATGCGATAGCAGTAATAAGTAACTCGGCAAGTTTAAAAAATAAGGATTTATTGGATGCGCGTGAATTTGCGAGCCGATACGATATACAATTACTCGAAATTGATGCCAACGAAATTAACGACAGCAACTACAGCGCTAATCCGGTTAACCGTTGCTATTTTTGCAAAACTAACCTTTATCAATCGATACAGGAATTAGCCCGTGATGCATACCCTGATTTTATAATTATAAACGGCAACAATTTCGACGACTTGGGCGATTACCGTCCGGGCATGCAGGCGGCGGATGAATTTAAGATTTATAGCCCCTTATTGGAGTGCAAAATAAACAAGGATAGCATACGACAAATAAGCAAGCATTTTGATTTAAATGTTTGGGACAAACCGGCCAGCCCTTGCCTAAGCAGCCGTTTTCCTTATGGCGAAGAAATTACTGCCAGCAAGCTTTTGATGGTAGAAAAGGCCGAGGATTACCTCAACACGAAAGGCTTTGGCGAGGTTAGGGTAAGATATAAAAATGGCGCAGCCAGCATCGAAGTGCCCAATAAAGAAATTACTGCATTAAAATCGATATTTAGTACTGAGTTCGAAAATAAATTTTCGGATTTTGGTTTTAAGAGTGCCGAGATTGACGAGGAAGGTCTGGTTTCGGGAAAGCTAAACCGAACAATATCTACAAAATAAAGATTAATTGAAAGGTCAAATCCCATTTAGAACCTAATAATTGACTCAGCAAATGGCGTATTAAGAAAATTTCAATTTTATGTTTCGGTTAAAACCGATTTTCGCTACGTAATAATGCACGGCATAAATGCCGTGCCTAGTTAAAAAAAACCAATACTTTTAACTAGACCCGGGATTTATCCCGGGGTACTTTATCGAACCCACATCGGGCTTTAGCCCAACTTTACACTTAGTATGATTATGAAATTTTATAATTAAAGTTAGTATGAAATTAGCTAAACACATCATGTCAATACCCAGCATTATATTATTCGAATATAAGAGGAGAATGTGAGTTTTTTAGAAGCAAGCAAAAATCATTTTAAAAATTCCTTAATTATTACTACTTTTGTCCCAGTAATAGGCAATAAATACCCTTTGCAAGTAATATTCTGTTCAATCACACTCACCTTCAGGCGCTTGTTTGTTCACTTTATCTACCGTATTTGTTTCCTCGTTATTAAATAGTTGTTATCATTAAAAATATATGAATGGGGAGATCTCAAGAAACCTTTGGCAAAAAAGACAAAGAGCAAAAACGAATGAAAAAGCGTCAGGACAAGGCGAAACGTAAAGACACGCGCAAATCAACTACTTCGGATGGAAGTTTAGATTCGATGATTGCGTACGTGGACGAAAACGGACGATTATCCGATACGCCGCCTGATGTGACTAAAAAAATTAAGATTAAAGCAGAGAACATTGAAATTTCGGTTCCTAAAAAAGAAGATATAGAAGAACCTATCCGCACCGGTCGTGTTGAGTTTTTTAACGACGACAAAGGATATGGATTTATCAAAGATTTAGATACGCAAGAGAAATTTTTTGTGCATGTTCATGGCTTGCTGGATAAGATAGTTGAAGGCAACAAAGTCAATTTCGAACTTGAAAGAGGACTTAAAGGGATGAATGCGGTGCGTGTGAAAAAAATATAGTAGTAGCCTACGAATCGTCATTTGAGGCTGCAAGCGTAAATCATCGCATATCCTATTCTTAACCTTATCCGCTTTACGATAAAAACACAAAAGGTACAATTGTAATTGTACCTTTTGTGTTTTCTATTATTCTGGTTTTTTATTATCCTATATTTTAATATCCCGTGTTATTTATTTAAACCGCCCTGCGCGAACTTACTTCACTTGTATTTCCCAATGCGTTGTGAACCGCTTTTTTGGTTAATGCCCCCACACATTTCACCTGCAGATGGGTTGGAATTTCGCCATAAATTTCTAAAAAAGCCTCTACCGTTGCTGGGGACGAAAATACGAGCCCTTGAAAGCGTGTTAGATTTTGTTTGATGATGGCTTTGTTTTTTACAACAGCATACACTTGTAACGATTCGACTTTGTTACCCATGCCATACAATCCATTTTGAAGCACCTTAGAAGATTGATTGGAGCAAGGTATAATAATATTCTCACCGCTAGTCCGCTCTTTACCATACATATCTAACATTCCATCTACCGACTCATTTTCGGACAAAGGCGGCACTACCAAACCAATACTTTTTAAAGCTTTTGACGTTGTTTTACCTATGGAGTCGATACGGATACCATGCAAATTGCGCACGTCCATACCCAATTCGCAAAGTTTGTCGAAAAAATGGTTTACTGCATATCTGTTTGTAAAAATTATCCTTTGATAGGACGATAAGTTTTCAATTACGGTTTTAACGTTTTCATCCAATGTGGCAGCCTCTATGGAAATCAACGGTGTGTGCACCAAATGCCCACGCAATTTAACCTCATCGATAGAAGCACCTGTATAAAGCCATTTTTTATCTGATGATGAATAATATCCCGCCGTTTTGCCAACGATGATAATAGAAGGCGATGGCAACCCTGATCCGTTTTGCATTAAATCTTCCAAAGTACCACGATAAATCTGCTGGCCGGGATTGCTCACATTATACACCACACCAACGGGTGTACTGTCGGGCCATCCCTGTACAATAATCTCCCTAGCCAATTCCTTTTGATTGGATGCACCCATATAAAATACCAGGGTATCTGCCTGCGGTATCCTTAACTTATGTATATCGTGTCCTGAAAGCAAAACAACCGAAGATGACAGAGAACGTTCCGTAAAAGGTATAACGGCATGGGCCGCAGCTGCAAAAGCACTGGATATTCCGGGAATAATAGTGGTTTGTATCATGCGGCTTTGCAAGTAATGATATTCCTCGGCACCCCGTCCAAATATCAATGGATCACCTCCTTTTATCCTAACCACATTCCTTCCCTTAAGTGCCTCTCGGTACATCAGTTCATTAATAATTTCCTGGTCGAATTTATGCTGACCTTTCCGTTTGCCCACATATATTTTTTCAGCAGCAAAATTTTGTAAATAGTCTTCATTCACCAAATCATCGTAAAAAATAACGTCGCAGGTTTCCAGTTGATGTGCAGCTTTTTTGGTTATCAGTTCATGATCACCGGGACCAAACCCTGCTAGTGCCACCTTGCCCCAATTAGCCTTTACATCATAGCGCTCAAATCTGCTCAACAAATCCTTATTTTCACGTTTACCCACAATGGCCACATACCCACTAAGCGGGTGACTGGCTTGGATATTTTCTTTTGCGAGAACGGTATTTTTATCCCTTGCATGCTGTTTAACACATAAAGCCAACACATCCAATTGCGGATTTAGCGGATAAGGCAATTCATCGGCTGGCCATACAAAAGCATCGGCTTTGCCAGAAGAAATAGACTCTTCCATAATATCGTACCATGAATCTAGCTCCTCATCCGGCAACAAAATTCTTAATCTCTCCTTATCTCCGTAAACCTCAAACACCAATTTATCCTCAGTTGGATCAAGTCTTTGATTTAATTCATCCAAAGCAATAAACCTTTGGTACCTTTCCTGAATGATTATCCTAATATCTGCCATATGTTTATAATAATCAATGTGAATATTTTTTTCCCTGAATGCTGTTTTTTTTTGCAGCGCAGCAGTTTGATTTTTAACAAAGAATAATACTTTGGTCAATCTGCTGTAATTGTTTAAATTTTCACCTCTTTTAGGGGCGGACAAAAAGGATCGGCCTCCAAAAAAGCTTTAATTTTATCTCGCAATAATATGGATGCACCCAAGTTTTCACCGTTAGAACCCACCGAAACAGTCATGTAGCCTTGTTTATAAATAGCGGGCGAAACAAAATCGCTGGCCTTCCGATCATCGGCCACACTAACCAAACAACGGTAGTTTTTAGCATCAACCTGTATTTGGTGATTCAGTTGATGGTCATCGGTAGCCGCATAAACCAAAAGATGCCCATCGAGGTCCGTTGCCCTGTATTGACGCTCAACACAAACAACGCCATCTAATTGCTTTAAGTCGTCAACTATTGCAGGTGCAATAATTTTAAAACTATGGGTAAACCTTTTGAGCAAAAGCACCTTGCTGTGCGCCAATTTACCTCCCCCCACAATTAAGATCTGCTCGTTCAGCACATTTATAGAAATAGGTAAAAAATTCATAAGCATTTATTTAAATATAATACTCGGGACGCTTTATTTCTTCCGTGCCATACTTAACCCTGTTCCAAGTTCTTTCGTGAAAATAATACAATATCATTTTTGTAAAAACCTCTACCCCACTGATAGAAAGAGCCAAAGCAATTTTCCCCGTGATTAAATATGATATCAAAAAAGTATCGATTGTACCCGTCAGCCTCCAGGAAACGGTCTTCAGTAATGTTCTATAGCGTTTTTCTTTCATCGTATTCCTGTAAGTTTAAGATTTAGGACATTAAACTATGTACTGGATTTCGCGCTGTGGCTCTACAATGCCCACTCTGACTACAAAATCGCCAAAGCGTTCACCTTGATTCCTCTCCTGTGCGTAGCGAGGCAATAAGACCTTCAGCTCGCTTAATATCTCCTGTTCCGATAGTGTTTGCTTGTAAAGCGTATTCAACCTTTCGCCCGAAAATCCGGCACCCAGGTACATATTGTATTTGCCCAAGGAGCGACCCACAAAACCTATCTCACCCAAATATGGGCGGCCGCAGCCATTGGGGCAACCCGTCATGCGTATCAGTATATCGTCGTTAGTAAGCTTGCTCTCAGCCAATATTTCGTCAATTTTATCTATCAATGAGGGCAAATAACGCTCGGCTTCGGCAAAGGCCAGCGAACAAGTATTTAGTGCCACACAGGCAATGGCATTTTTTCGTACTCCGCTTAGGTTGGCTTTAGGCCAGATATTATATTCTTTGAGCAAGGAAGCAATTTTACTTTTATCCTTATCCTCGATTTCACCCAACACCAAACCCTGGTTTCCCGTTAATCTAAAATCACATTTTTCGAGATCGGCAATTTTTCGCAGTCCCGTTTTTAGGCTATAATCCGGTGTATCTTTCACCCTTCCGTGCTCAACAAACAGCCCCAGGAACCATTTTCCGCTTTGCGCTTTTTGCCATCCAAAAACGTCGCCATTGGATTCGAACTTATATTCCTTTGGTTTATCCAAAACATAGCCCAAGCGCTGCTCCAACAATGTTTTAAATTCTTTTGGCCCCAACCTGTCCATGGTATATTTTAAACGAGACAGTCGCCTATTTTCGCGGTTCCCATAATCTCTTTGTAGCTTAACCACTTCTTCAATTACGGCTATTGTTTTATCGTAAGGCACATATCCGATTAGATCACCTAATCTGGGATAAGTTCCCTGCTCTGTAAATGTCATCCCCAATCCACCACCGATGCTCATGTTAAAACCTTCTATCTTATCTCCTTTGCTAATGGCTATTAAACCTAAATCGTTAGAAAAAACATCAATATCGTTATAGGGAGGAATGGCAATGGCAATTTTAAATTTACGGGGCAAATAGGTTTTACCATAAATAGGTTCCTCATCTTCCTCACTGCTTACCAGTAACTTTTGGTCCAACCATATTTCGTGGTAAGCGGTAGTTTTAGGCAATAAATGATCGCTAATTTCTTTTGACAATTGATAGGCAGCCGGAACCAATGGCGATAAGCCCTCGTTGGTAGTGCACATCACATTGCGGTTTACGTCGCCACAAGCGGCAATAGAATCCAACAGCGACTCATTCATTTTCTGCATGGTTTCCTTCAGTTTGCGTTTGATAACGCCATGAAACTGGAATGCTTGTCTTGTGGTTAACTTTAGGGTGTTGCTGGCATGTGTTTTAGCCAACTCGTCGAATAACGACCATTGTTTTGCCGTTGCCACTCCTCCCGGAATCCTCACACGAATCATAAAACTATACAAGGGTTCTAGTTTCTTGTGCTTGCGCTCTACATCCAAATCCCTATCGACCTGTTGGTAACTTCCATGGAACTTTATTAATTGTGTATCGTCCTGTGCAATTGCACCGGTTGCTAAATCGTTGAGGCCTTGTTCTATAGTGCCTCTAAGGTAATTGCTCCTTGTTTTGATTCCTTCCACCTCGGATGGGTTCCAGGTTGGGAATACTTCGTTATTATTATTATTATTATTATTATTATTATCTGCCATTATTTTTAGTTTTTTAGAGTTTCGGTTAAAACCGAAAAACACTGTGTAATTTTAAACGGCATGAATGCCGTGCCTAGTTATAAAAAGTTGTTTTGTTTAAAACGGTCTTGACTAGACCCGGGATTTGCTCCTCCGCTTCTCAACCGCTAAAGCTTTATGCGAACGCGGTAAAGCTATGGCGACACGTGGAATCCCGGGGTATTCCTCCTAACCACTATAGTTTTTAGTATACATCTTCCTGGAAACGCCCTGTTGACTTTAAATTTTTAAAATACTCCTGTGCTTGCTCATCCGAGAGATTACCATATTTTTTTATAATCTGCAACAAAGTATCCTTTACATCTTTGGCCATTCGTTTCATATCTCCGCAAACATAAAAATGCGCCCCTTCGTTCAGCCAGTTGTAAAGCTCCTCTCCGCTTTCGCGCATTCGATCCTGTACATACACCTTTTCGTGTTGGTCGCGCGAAAAAGCCACATCCAGTTTATCAACCACCCCATTTTTTCGGTAGGCAAGCAATTCTGTTTGATACAGAAAATCTGTTTCGAAGTGTTGATCGCCGAAGAATAGCCAATTTTTACCTCCTGCGTCTAAAGCTTCTCGCTCCTGAAGGAAGGAACGGAATGGCGCAATACCAGTTCCGGGTCCCACCATAACTATACGTACATCGTTATCTGTAGGAAGTTTAAAACTCACATTACTTTTAACCCTCACCAATATCGTGTCGCCTTCATTTATCGTATCGGCCAGATAACCCGAACAGACCCCATGATGCTCCCTATTGTTGCGCTGGTATCGAACCGCCCCCACTGTAACATGTACCTCATCGGGGTTATAGGCGTAACTTGATGATATGGAATACAGACGTGTGGGCAACTTTCGTAATAAGGACACCAAAGCATCTGCATCCAAAGGTGTCGGAAAATCGTTAATTACATCCAGAAAATCAGCGCCGTATAAATACTCTTGCAGTTTTGGGTCATCAGCTATTAATTCATCAAGTTGCTTGTTGCCAGCTTTTTCGGCATACTTTTTAATCACGGGATTGGTAACCACCGTTAATTCAAACTTAGAAATCAGTGCCTCTTCTATGGTCAAGGTGGCATCGCCCAACTTTACGCTGTTGTTTTGGTCTATATTGAGCTTGGCCAACACCTCCTTTACCAATCCAGGGCTATTTTTAGCCATCACCTCGAGTGCATCGCCCGGAAGATATTGTAGGCCACTACCTTCAATATCTAATTCGATATGATAGGTTTCCTTTGCAGAACCGGTGCCATTTAAAAGTATTTTCTCCAAAACCTCCGCTTCAACCCATTCGTCGACAGACACGGCAGTTTGCAGTAACACTGTGGGCACACTTGCATTGCCATTAAGCTTAGCACCAAATTTAGCCACCAAAGCAGGTAGGACGGCCGCAATGCTATCTTTGTAGTCAACATCCAATTCAATCATTTCATGAACAGCCTTAGCACCCAGTACATTGAGCTGCTGATAAATATCTTTTCCTGTTTGGCAAAACTTGGCATAACTACTATCGCCCAACCCAATAACCGCAAAGTTCAAATGGCTTGACTGAGGCGCTTTTTTACCGAAAATATAGGCATAAAACTCCTCTGCCGAAACTGGTGGATCCCCTTCGCCATGTGTAGAAACGATAACCAATAAATTTGTTTCTTCTTTGAGCTTTCGCACCTTGTACTCTTGCAAACTCGTTAATCCCACTTCAATCCCGTAACTCTGCGCCAACTCCTTGGTCTGTTCGGCCAAAATTTTTGAATTGCCCGTATGGGTTCCGTACAAAATAGTGAGATGAATCTGCTCAACTTCTGCCACCATAGGTTGCGAGGTTCCGTTAAGAGGAAGATCCTCGAGTAAGCTTCCGGATCCATTTAATCCGGCCAAATAGCCCGACATCCAAAGTCGCTGATTGGCGGACAGGGAAGCATACAGTTTTTTTGCTCCCGTTATCTGTTCCTCTGTAAAAATACTATTGAATCCTTGAATCATATATTAAAATATTGACATTATAATTTCATTTTAACTTACCAAGCAAAAGCTAATCACTTAAACTACAATTATTTAATTGAATACTTATTGGAGGGTGACAAACCCGAATTGCATAATCTACCTTGACAATACTATTCCTTGGGTGAATTTGACCTGGGCTAATTACTACAACTCGAAACTACTTAGGTATCTCTCGCCGGTATCGGGCAACAACACAACGATACGTTTGCCTGCATATTCGGGACGTTTTGACACTTCGTTTGCTGCCCATAGCGCAGCCCCGGAGGAATAACCGCATAACAAACCATCTTCGGTAGCAGCCCTGTTTGCAGTATTCACGGCATCTTCGTTGCTTACCAGTATAATTTCGTCGATAACCTGGGTATTTAAGTTAGGAGGGATAAATCCGGCACCAATGCCCTGAATTTTATGAGAGCCCGCCTTTCCGCCGGATATAACGGGTGAATCCACTGGTTCGACAGCAATAATTTTCACGTTTGAATTTTTTGATTTTAACTCCTCGCCCACTCCAGTAATCGTTCCACCCGTGCCCACGCCAGCCACAAAAACATCTACAATTCCATCGGTATCGTTCCATATTTCCTGAGCGGTAGTGCATCGGTGTATGGACGGATTTGCAGGGTTATTAAATTGCTGCGGAATAAATGCATTTCCGTATTCATCAGCTATACCTTGAGCCTGCGAAATGGCTCCTTTCATACCTTGAGCAGCCGGTGTAAGCACCAGTTCTGCTCCAAATTTCTTTAATAACTTACGTCGCTCAATGCTCATACTCTCCGGCATAGTTAAAATCAGACGGTATCCTTTTACCGCAGCCACAAATGCCAGTCCTACACCCGTATTTCCGCTGGTAGGCTCTATAATTACCGTATCCTTATCCAGTTTACCGGTACGCTCTGCATCTTCAATCATAGCCAAAGCAATACGGTCTTTTACCGAACCTGCGGGATTAAAATATTCGAGTTTTGCAACAATTTGTGCTCCACCGTCATTTAAACGGTTAATTTGCACCAAAGGAGTTTTCCCTATTAATTCGATTATACTATTAGCAATTTTACTCATGGCCTATAATTTTGGGTGCAATAAACTATCTATTTATGGATACAAACTTAAAGTTTGTGTTTTAATCGTACAATAGAGCGCGCATTCATTAACCTACTTTTTTAGTATGATTACGTTTTATTTATACAATATTAAAAATCATAAAATCCTTATTCAATGAACATTGCACCAAAATAAACCGTCTTAATTTAATTCATACTATTATTGTATTTTTAAAAGATGGACATAAGATTTAGTTCCGATTACTACATTCCTTTTGAATAGTATCCAAACTATTTTACATAACTAAATACAATAAAACTAAAGTGAAATATCGTGGAAAAAATTTATTATAGGAGAAATAAACTATTAAGTAGAAGATGGACTCCAACTAAATTGTGCCACGCCCATTGCGCACACAACAATGCATGTAGATATAGTGGTATACGAGAGCAATCGTTGGTGTTAAGCGGCTATTGAATGGCGGATTCCATTACAATTAATATACGTTTTTTACACCATTAAAATTTTCGCGAAATTCGGATGGCGTGCAATTTTGGCGTTTTTTAAAAGCACGATTAAAATTAGAAATATTATTGAACCCACACTCAAAACATATTTCCGAAACACTTTTGTTTGTTTCGATTAAATTCCATGTTGCGTATCCTAAACGGACTTCATTTACAAACTCAACGAAGGTTTTACCGGTTCTTTTCTTAATCAGTCTGCTAAACGACACCACGGGCATATTGATGAGAGCAGCTATATCATTAATTCGCAGCTCTTCTTTAAAATTCTTTTTGATATAATTATAAACAGTCTCGATCCTTTTACTGTTATGGAAGCTATCTTTGGCTTCGAGTGAGATGTTGGTTAGAAATTTTTGGTCTCTGGAAATGGCTAAATCATATAACAACGACTGAAATGCTAAGAAATTATCAAATCCACTTTTCTTACTCAACTCAAATAATTTCGGCTCCAGAATACGCATAGTTTCCGGCGAAAAAAGAATGCCTTGTTCTGCATTTTTAAACAATTTTTTAATTGGGCTAAGAATATTTTTATTTAGCGTAGATTCCGTAAAAAGTTCTTTCGGGAATTGGATGGTAATTTCATGTAACAACACATTTTGATTGTTCTTATCATTTTCCCAACCGTGGTAAACGTTGGAACCCACCATCACAAGCTCCCTCTCCCCTATTTCGCCAACATGGTCGCCAACCACCCGTTTTGCTCCTGCGGCATTGCAGATGTAGTTAATTTCGAATTCGGGATGAAAGTGTATGGGGAAAGTAAACGAATGCCTTTCTCTGTCCATAACCAAAAAACAATCATTTTCCGTTAAGGGAGTTATCTCTCTATGAATTTTACTCATTTTTTGTTTCAAAGCTACCATTTTTTTAAGCACAAAAACAAATGTTTGATAAAATAATACCTATGCATTACGCGAAATAAATAACTAAATAACATTATTAAATATTTATTTTAGTGCTACATAAAAAAGTAAGTTGCGCTTTTAAAGCGCTCAAAGTAAAGGCCTACATTCAGATATAAATCAAAATTGGTTTTACGATTGCCATATTAATTTATTTTAAACAAGTCCACAGCCAGACAAAAGAAGCTTTCATATGATTGAATAATACAATAAAATGATAGAATATCACTTGCGACACACTAACTACCCACATAGATTTGTTGGCATAATATTTTATAAGAAACCGGCATGAATAAAATAGCATTAATCCTTTCAATCTGCTTATTCCTATGCACACCTTACATCCGGGCTCAGGCTCCAGTTAACCTGAAAGCAAGTCCCGAAGCAATAGCTTTACTCAATTATATCTACAGTATTTCGGGCAAGCAAATACTGACTGGACAGCATGCGGCTCCGCTCATGAATTCGATTCCTTTATCCGTAATACATCGGAATACCCAAAACTACCCGGCGTTATTTGGCCAGGACTTTGGGTTTAGTTATCCTGGCTATTGGGATGGCGCAAACTTTCGCCAGCGCATTGTGGATGAAGCGATTATCCGCCATGAGCAGGGGTTTATCATTACGTTAATGTGGCATGCGGTAGTTCCTACCCTAGACGAGCCAGTTAACTTTAAACCGGGCGTCCTCACCCAAGGAAGCGACAACCATTTAACCCAAGAACAATGGCAGGAACTTGTTACCGAAGGTACTCACCTTAACGAAAGGTGGAAATCGCAGGTGGACGTAATAGCCTGGTTTTTAAAACAACTAAAGTATGCCACCATCAAATTAAAAAACCTACCCTGGGCAAAAACTGATAATCCACGGGTACACTATCCGATGCTAATAGATTAAAAAGTGTCATTTATTGCAAAATAAAAGCAAAGGAAGTGAAAAAAATGACACTATACCACAAATACTTTTGGTTGATACATCAACAGGAATCAAACTTTATAAACAATTTCACGAAGCAATAGCATCACAAATTGACATTTTACTACACGCCTAAGGCCTGCAATTTAAAATAAAAACAAAAGCCAAACCAACAAATAAAGCCTTAGTTAAGTATTTATTTATGAGACTGTTGTAAAATTAAGCGTATCGCACAAGGCATAATTATCTATAAATATTCACCAGCATCCATTAATAAATGACAAAATTGTATCTTATATTGATATAATATCATTTGCAACTTAATAGACTCATACGTATGTTTGTAACCATATTTTTAAAGTGAAAAATTGATTTTAATATTTAAATTTTATGAAAAAGTGTAATCTATTTTTTTTAGTCATTTCTTTTCTATTTTGCTCGGTTGGGGCTTTTGGTCAAGAAATAGCCGTATCCGGTAAGGTGATGGATACGATGAAGGACCCATTGCCCGGTGTAAACGTAATAGAAAAGGGCACGCTTAATGGGACCGTTACCAATTTCGATGGTGAATTCACACTTACGGTGAGCAACCCAAATTCCGTTTTGGAATTCTCTTTTATCGGCTTTGTAACAGACGAAGTACCCTTAGAAGGCAAAAAAACCGTAACGGTTATGTTAAAAGATGAAATCTTGGGCTTAGACGAAGTAGTGGTTGTAGGTTACGGCACCATGAAAAAGAGTGACCTTACAGGTTCGGTTGCTTCCATATCGGGCGAGGTGCTTGATAAAGCCGCGGGTAACAGGCCCATGGAAGCCATTGCGGGTAGAGTTGCAGGGGTTAACATTACTAAAACTTCGGGTGAACCAGGTGCGGGCATCAAAGTAAGAATCCGTGGTATCGGAAGTACAAATAACTCTGACCCTTTATATGTAATAGATGGAATTCCTTCTGGTAGCGACATGGAGCATGTAGCGCCTGAGGACATTGAAAGCATCGAAATTTTAAAAGATGCCTCCTCTACCGCTATTTATGGTAATAAAGGTGCAAATGGCGTTATCATTGTAACTACAAAATCCGGAAAAATAGATTCCAAACCTATTTTTTCGTTTAATACCTATTACGGTATAGGCGATATTGAAAGACCGGTTGATATGCTTAATGCCACCGAGCAAGCTACCTTAATTTTAGAAGCTGCTGGAAACGACAACATCTCCTTACCTTCAAATTTAGAATCCCGCATCGATCATGTACTGGCAAAT
>JAGXIO010000023.1 GCA_024635555.1 Saccharicrinis sp. | reverse complement strand
GGCAAAGCTAAAAGCATGTATGCCAACTTGCTTATCGTTGAATTTATATACCACGTCGCGTGCCTTCAGTATGATACGGCCGCTCTCTTGTTTCTGAACAAATACTTCGGATACCTTTCCGTAATATACAGGCGGCATGCGTGAGGTTTTGATCACAGAACCCACACTCAGGATGTAAGCGTTATTCCTTTCTACTTTGTGACCGTTCAGATATAGGTTCCGGTCGCCGGAGTATCTAAAAATAAAGGTATGGGTACTTTTTACATATAAAATCCAAACGTACACCTGCTGTTTAGGATTGTACAGGTGCTTGAATTTTGGCATGGGAGGTTCTTCTTCTCCACTGATAATTAGCACTCTATCCGGGTCGCTAACTTCCATGGGTCCCACCAATATAAAGGTCTTTAGCAAGGCATAATCCACAGGGTCAATCATCATGCCTACGGATAATTTGTCAATCACCTCATTGGCTATGGTACTTGTTTTTTCCTCTTTGCGCATAAATTCCAACAATTGCACAAAAAGCCATATTTTTGATTCCCGTTCGAGTTCTTTGTTTAGTTCGTCGCAAATGGCATACAGCTGATCGTAATTATCAGATGATTGTTGTTCGACCTGCGATTGTATAGGACTGTAGGTGTGTTTATGGAACGATTGAATATAAAAATTAAACCGTTGCAGGTATTGATCTACGTATTCTTTGTTAAAGTTACGGAGCAATTCCTGTTCAATTAAATTGCGCGCACTATCTAACCTGCTCTCCTTGCGTACGTTGGTTAGTAAAGCATAAAGCTTCATCAGTGCATCCAGTAACGTTTCGCTCATAGCTTTTTTTATAATCGTTTAACCGAATTTTTTGGGTTGCAGCTATTTTTTTATCTATTTGGAATTGCTACAATCTGAAGGCAAAAATACCACATACAGTTCAATTAACGTTATCTTATTTAAATAAAAAAATTGACCTGAAAAAAAAGCGACCATTCAATGATCGCTTTATAATATAGTGCTTTGTGATTACTTACTCCATGTAATCTGGAATTATTTGGTAGCTACGATTTTCTTGCGGATTTTCAACGATTCATCTGCAATTTTTGTCATCTGCTCCTGAGTGATGGCGGTGTTTTCTATGCCCGCATAAATATTAGCCATCGTTGATAAATCCTCGATAGTTTCGGCAACATTGGGATTGCTTTTATACATATCCATTATTTCCATAAGCTTTAGCAAGGGTTCTTTTTGTTTTAAAATGATAGTTACCATTTCTTTGCTGTTAAAGGTTTCTTCCGAAATGTGTGTAGCAATGTATATCCCTTCAACCCAAGCGCCTGCCATAACCAATGCCGATACCGAAGCTCTGTTATTACGGTTTAAAAAATCGTAGGTATCGTAAAAGGAATTGGTGATTAACTGAATAAGCGCATCCTTGTTGTCCTCGTTGGCCTCAATTTGTTGCAGTAAATCTTCGCGCACTGCGGATTGTAGGTTTAATCCTTCCAGCATTTTTTTAGAGGCGTCGATAAAATTGATGGTCTCTTGCTTTTGGTTGTAGGTGCTGGCATAACTTAAATCTGCACCAAAAATACCAAGGTTAAGCGCCATCGATTTTTCCGTAGCATATTTATCTGCATTGGCAGGGTTGTTGGCCAAATCGAAAATATAGGATGCTTCAATTGCATTGAGCATTTCAACAATTTCGTATGACGTGGGCAGCGGATAAACAAACTCGCGAACCTTGGTTTCCACTTCTTCTTTTGCAATTTGAACCGTTTCGGTGGTTTTGTCTTTTTTAGAATTGCTGTTGCATGATGCAAAACCTATAATAAGCACGGATAATAATGAGGCTGCACCCCATAAGTTTAAATTTTTCATCGATGTAGGTATTCTTTTTAGGTAAATCAATAATATTAAATACAGTATCTGAACAATTAAAAGTTACAGTATCAACATATATAGCACAAATATAATTGTTTTCAAAAACAAATTGATTTATGTGGCATTATTTTTCGATAAAATACGATTTATCTAACATTATCGAAATATTATTGTGATAAGAATCAGTTTTTTAACCTTCACATACGTTTATTGAAGATGTTGAGGCCAATCCAATTTTTCTCCCTAATCCTCTTTTTTATACGCTGGTACCTCTTCCAAAAAAATATATCCGGCACCATTACTGTGCAATTGTGCGCAATAATGGTGTAAACCGTTGGTAACACAAATCAACTGAGTTTGTAGCTTTATATTGTAGCGCAATACTTGCTCAAAAACTGCTTGGGTAATTTTAATAGTGGGTGCTTTACATTCCACTATTAAAGTAGGTAAGCGCAGTCTGTTATAAATTACTATATCGGTACGCTGGCTCAAACCATTGATGTTAACTAAAGCCTCTACCGATACCATCGAAGCGGGATAACCTTTGCACTCTACCAGGTAAAGGATGAAATTTTGCCGAACCCACTCTTCAGGGGTGAGCGCTACCATTTTTTTTCGGATTCGATCAAATATTTTCTTTTTCCCATCCTTCTCCTCCTTAATGGTAAACTGGTATATGGGCAAATTGAGTGCTTGCATAGCTTTAATGTGGCATATTTTAAAAATAGCATTGATACTACCGAATGGGTTTATCGAACTAAAATACGAAGTGTCTAAATTACATCATTTTTCCCTATACTTTCAGCAATAGCTCCAACAAAGGTCTACATCTTCAATATAGCTTCATCCTGCTGGAAATTTAAACTTCCAGTTACAATCTTCATAAAAGCAAAAAAATCCCGGCTCTGTTAACAGAACCGGGACAATGTATTTATTTAGCGTAAACAGATTAGCTTAACGAAAAACGTTTAAAGTCGATAACAGTTAAACCTTTACTGCTATCCTCAAGGTATTGTTTGATAGACTTTTTGTTGTCTTTAACAAAATCTTGCTCCAATAAAGTGGATTCTTTAAAGAATTTACTTAAACGTCCTTCTGCTATTTTATCAAGCATAGCCTCAGGCTTACCTTCTTCTTTCGCTTTTTCGCGACCTATTCTTAGCTCTTGCTCAACAATATTAGTTGGTACAGAGCTCTTATCAACACTAACGGGTGCCATTGCAGCAATTTGCATCGCTACGTCTTTACCCACTTGCTCATCGAATCCTGCTTGATTAAAACCAACGATTACCGAAAGCTGATTACCTGGGTGAATGTATGAAACTACGTGCTCGGCGTTAACAACGTTATAATCAGCAATTTCTATTTTTTCCCCAATAACCCCTATTTGTTCGGTAATTACATCCTTTACATTTAGTCCGTTAAGGGTCAACTCTAAAATAGCGTCAACGCTTGTAACATTGCTTTTTAGTGCTAATTCCAAAATTGAGTCAGTCAGTGCCACAAAGCTTTCGTTTTTTCCAACAAAATCTGTTTCACATTTCAAAATTAAAACAGCACCTTTTTTTCCGTCGACGGATACCATTGCTCTGGTAGCTCCTTCACTTGTTTCGCGGTCGGCACGCTTGTTCGCTACTGCCTGACCTTTTTTGCGAATATATTCAACAGCAGCGTCAAAATCGCCATCAGTTTCGGTGAGTGCTTTTTTACAGTCCATCATTCCGGCACCGGTCATTTTTCGGAGTTTGCTTACATCAGCAGCTTTAATAGCCATAATATGATTTAATTTAGATGATTAAGTCAATTATTCAGTTTTACTGTCTTCGTCAGAAGATACCTCGGGAGCTTCTTCTTTAGGAGCTTCTTCCTTTGGAGCTTTTACTTTAGCAGTTTTCGCCTTGGCGGGTTTTGCTTCAGTAGTTTGCTCTTCTGTGGATGTATCCTCAGTTGCATTTTCCTCAGATGCCTTATCTCTGGCACCTAATCGAGGTTTTTTAGCACCTTCTTTTTTGGCACCTTCTTTTTTAGCAGGCTTATCCTTTTTAGCGGCAGCTTCATGATCGCGATCCACTTTTCTCTCGCTTAATCCTTCTTCCATGGCTTTAATCATGATGCTAGTTATCAATTCAATTGATTTGGTAGCATCATCGTTAGCAGGAATTACATAATCAAGTCCAGATGGATTAGAGTTGGTATCTACCATGCCAAAAACAGGGATGTTCAATTTATTGGCTTCGCGCACTGCGATATGCTCTTTCATTACGTCAATAACAAACATAGCGGCAGGCAAACGAGTAAGGTCGGCAATACTTCCCAATGTTTTTTCCAACTTGGCTCTTTGACGGGTAATTTGCAAACGCTCTCTTTTCGAAAGGTTTTTCCAAGCACTTGGATCAACCATCATCTTATCAATAGTGCTCATCTTTTTTACCGCCTTACGGATAGTAGGGAAATTGGTAAGCATACCACCAGCCCATCGTTCCGATATATAAGGCATATTAACTGCCTTCATTTTCTCGGCAATAATATCCTTGGCTTGTTTTTTAGTAGCTACGAATAATATTTTTCGTCCCGATTTTGCAATCTGCTTCAATGCCTCGGCGGCTTCATCAATCTTAACAACCGTTTTATGAAGGTCGATAATATGGATACCGTTACGCTCCATAAAGATGTAAGGAGCCATTGCAGGGTTCCACTTTCTTTTTAAGTGACCGAAGTGTACGCCGGCCTCTAGCAATTCATCAAAATTTGTTCTTGCCATTTTTGTTTTTTAAAAGTCGTTTACATTCTGTAAATATCAACTACTTAGTAGTCTTTTCAGTTAACAGTAATCAGTAATCAGTAAACAGTTGCCAGTTACTAGTCTGTATGAAAAGAATCTGAGTAGTTTAGATACTAAACGCACCCGAAAAGTTTTAACGTTTACTAAATTGAAATTTCTTACGTGCTCCAGGCTGACCAGGTTTTTTACGCTCAACAACTCTTGCATCGCGTGTCATAAATCCTTGCGCTTTTAAAGCAGGTTTGTTTTCTTCGTCAACTTTAACGAGTGCACGCGAAATAGCTAATCTTATTGCTTCCGCTTGTCCTTTGCTTCCACCACCGTAAATATTTACTTTTATATCGTAGTTTTCAGCTACTCCAATAGTATTTAATGGCTGAGTTACGATAAATTGTAATATAGGTGAGGGAAAATACACCTTAAGGTCACGCTTGTTGATGGTAATTTGTCCTTTACCTTCGCCCATATAGATACGAGCCACGGCGGCTTTTCTTCTACCGATTGCGTTTGTTACTTCCATGCTCATCACTTATATAAGTTTAAATCAATTGTTTTTGGCTTTTGTGCCTCTTGTTTGTGAAAGGCTCCTTTATATACAAATAAATTGCGATATAACTGGCTTCCCAAACGAGTTTTTGGCAACATGCCTTTTACAGCTCTCTCTACAAGTCGCTCTGGACTCTTGGCAAACAATTGCGCAGGGGTAACATCGGTACGTCCGCCTGGATAACCCGAGTGGTAAAAGAAAGTTCTTTGTTCCCACTTATTACCTGTTAAACGAACCTTGTCTGCATTCAGAATAATTACATTATCCCCGCAGTCCACGTGTGGTGTGTAGTTAGGCTTGTACTTTCCACGTAGCAATTTTGCTACCTTCGAAGCCAAACGTCCTACAACCATGTCTTGTGCATCTACCACAACCCACTCTTTATTGGCAGTCGCTTTGTTTGCCGATACTGTTTTGTAACTTAAAGTATTCACAGTCTTCTTTGTTAAAAAAATTAAACCAAATATTATTACAATGTCATTTTAGAACAGTTTAACAAGCTAACTGTCAATCTTATCTGCATCAACTTCCCATCGTAAATGCCATAAAAATCATTCAGTTATATTGCCTAAATCTGTTCAGCACGAATAATAATCGGCGGCAAAAGTACACTTAATTTTCTTGTTCGACAATAAAAATGTAAAAGAAATAGAACTTTTTATTGGGGTAGTTTATTTTTAACTCATCTGGTATTCTTGTACTTATGAAACCAACAGAATATGTAGTGGCTCAAGTGCGGCAATTTTGGGGCTTTGGTTATTGTAAAGATTGGTATCTTTAGGGTTATAATTTAGACACATGCGCATATCTCAGGATTATTTTAAACAAGATGCGGTTGATTTAGCCAGATGTTTGATAGGCAATATTTTAGTTCGTCGATTTGACAATGGGATGGAGCTACGAGCAGAAATTATCGAGGTGGAGGCCTACCGTGGCCAAGAGGATTTAGCTTGCCATGCCAGCAAGGGACGTACCAAGCGAACCGAGGTAATGTATGAGGAAGGTGGGAAAATATATGTTTATCTTATTTATGGAATATACTGGCTCCTTAATTTTGTATGTGGACCAGCAGGCGAGCCGCAGGCCGTTTTAATAAGGAGCATTGAAAATATAAGCGGTCCCGGAAGAGTAGGCAGAAGCTTACAATTGGATAAAACATTTTATGGCGAAGATTTAAATACCTCCCAGCGAATATGGGTGGAGAAGCCTGAAAATGAGAAGATATTTACCATTGAAACTTCGCAAAGGATTGGAGTTGAGTATGCTGGTAAAGAGTGGGCAGGTAAGCAATGGCGATTTTTTATCTCTACATAGTTTAAAATTAGGAGCTTTATTTTATCCACTTACCAAATATTTTTCGGCTTTTGGTGGACGTTTGGTTCTTGTTTAAATCCGAATCTGACCTAATGATAGGTATCCTAATTTTCACTAAAACACCACTCTTTTGAGCCGAATCGGAATGTAAATCAGTAATGGTAAGCGAACATTGCTTTTTGGTCATCCGTTCAATTACCTGAAGTCTTTCGTTGGTAATACGTGTAGCCATAGATTCATGTTTAGCTCCTCCTTTATTCAATATTTGAGCGTCGGCCAAACCTATTCCATTGTCCTCAATTTCTATTATTAACGTATTGTTATCTCGTAAAAAGCGCACTTCTACTAATCCATTCTTTTCAATTGACCTCAATCCGTGTTCAACTGAGTTTTCAACAAAGGGTTGGGTAATCATAGGTGGTATCAAAGTTAAAGCTTCGTCAATATCTTTATCAAAGGTGATCGTAAATGAAAAAGGCTGTACGAACCTCAGTTGCTGAAGCTTTAAATAATAATTGAGCATATTTTTCTCCTCTTCAAGCGAAACATATTCCCGTTGCGAACTATGGAGAACCTGACGCATAAGACGTGCAAAATGTGACAGAAATTTGGAGGAGTTTTCCATGTCGTTTTCAAGTATGTACACCTGAATAGCACTTAGCGCATTAAAAATAAAATGCGGATTCATTTGCGACCGCAGCAAACGTTGCTGCATTAAAATACTTTTATATCCGGCATTTAATTTTACTTGGCGGTATATCAAAATGCTGCCCGCGACAAAAGCCAAAACAAAAAAAGTAAAATATAGAATGGTCTTTTGTTGTTGCGATATTAATTTTTTTTGTAGACTGGTTTCGTTGTTTAGCTGTTGTATCTGATATTTAGACTTGTCGGCTTCGTGCTTAGCCCGCACTACCGTTATGTGCCGCAAACTAGCCTCGTTAAATATACTGTCTTTGTAAACCTGAGATATTTTTAGATATCGGATGGAATTTTTAAGGTCTTCAGTTTTTTCGTAGGCAGTGGCTAACAATCGCGAGCATGTTTCTATTTGATATTTAGAACCAATTTCCATAGCAATGGACAGACCCTCATTTAAATGTTCTATCGCTTTAGTGTACTCGTATACTTGTAGATACGTTTCGCCGAGCATAGAATAACTGACAGAAACATTGATTTTGTCGCGTGTCTTTTCATTCAGCACCAAGGCTTGTTTAAGATGTTTTAGGGCTTGTTTAAAGTCGTTTTTAAGTCGATAGGTATCTCCAATGCTGTTATAACAAATGGCATAACCCACTTCAGAATTTACTTGTGAGTTGTATTCGAGCGAGCGATAAAAATATACCAATGCCGAGTCCAACTGTCCGGTATTTTTTAAGGCCTCGCCTATGTTATTGGTATTGATAGCCTGACCTAAAACGTTTTTTTGTTGCACAGCCAAGTCAAACGACTTTTTAAAGTACTCAATGGAGGCATGGTATCGTTTAAGTCCCAAATAAACATTGCCAATGCCGTTTAAAGACACGCTTTGCTCAAAAGTGTCGTTTGTTGCCTCCGCTATCTCCATCGCTTCCATATGCATTTGCATGGCTTGGCTATTTTCATCTACCCTCCGGTAAATAACAGCCGCCATATTTATGGAATTGGCGAGCAGCGATTTGTTATCTATTTTTCTGGCCAAATCAAGTGCTTCGTTAGCATAATTAATAGCCTCGCCATAGTCCGATCGATTACGATATCTTTTACTAGCCAAACTATATATTTCGGACAGGGGTTTAATAAAATTATTTTTTTTGGCTAATTCGGCAGCTTCGGTTAAAAATTCATCAAAAGCTGGAGCAGTCGAAATATTGTCGTCGTAATAAATTTTTGAACGGTTAATTAAGTTGACTACCACTACAGAATCTGTTTCGCGTATGGACAGCGGGACTGCAACTTGTTGCTCTTTAGTAGGATCGTTGTTGATGGTGCAAGCACCGAGAATTAAAAATCCAATTAAAATGTGTGCATTTAGGTTCACGGAAAATAAATTTTTACGGAATGTATTAAAATTTAGGCAATTTTAAAATATTTTAACTTTTATTTCCGAAGTGCTATTATACGGCTAATATATTTCCCAATGATGTCAAACTCCAAATTTACGCTACTTCCTGGTTTAATTTGATGAAAGTTGGTAAACTCGTGGGTATAAGGAATTATAGCTACCGAAAAACTATCGTCTTTACTGTTCACTACTGTAAGACTTACCCCGTTTACGGTCACTGATCCCTTTTCAACGGTCATATAGCCTTGTGCTGCTCTCTCCTTATCTACTTCATACTGAAAGGTGTAATACCAACTTCCGTCAACTTCTTTTACCTCGAGGCATTTAGCGGTTTGATCTACATGTCCTTGAACGATATGTCCGTCTAAGCGTCCATTCATCAACATGCTACGTTCTAAGTTAACTTTATCACCAATGTTTAAAACGCCTAAATTTGTCTTGTCCAGCGTTTCTTGAATGGCAGTAACGGTATAAGTAAGGTCTGTTTTTTCTACTACGGTTAAGCATACACCATTGTGTGCGATACTTTGGTCTATTTTTAATTCATCTACGAACGAACATTGCATGGTAATATGAAGGTTGCTTTGTTCTTTTTTGAGCCCTGTTATTATGGCGGCTTCCTCAACAATTCCTGAAAACATATCTTTTAATTTAATTTTAACTTACAAATCTCAAAATTAAAACTATTATTCGAATAATTGGCTTTGGCTGCTATTTCAGAATTCAATAAATACAATCATGTGACTGCGAAAACACGTATTGGCAGTTTGATGTTTATTAAATCCACCGTTTAAAAAAATCAGGTTTGTTCATTAATGGTGGGGGAGATGTGATTTATTTACTTGTTTAAAAGTATCACTTTTTGTGCTTACGAGATAATGTAAGAGTAAAATAAAATTTTTATTTAAAAAAAAATGCGTACATTTGTCGTTGTAAAGTGTATAAATGTCGCATCTTAAAGTTACTATAATGAAACGCTACGAAACATCCGATAAGGTTTACCAAGTAAACGAAGTTTTGGTAGGTTATATAAAAACCTTTAAAAGGGCAAAGAATATTGCACCACAAAACATTTCGTATACCACTGTTTTAAACGACAAGCTCCTGGTTGCTATGGCTATTCGAAAAGGAGTTACCAATCCATTATTTTATGAAATAAAAACCAATTCACCCTTTAACGAAACGCAGTGGTCGGAGTTCCTAAACATAAACCTTCGCACACTTCAACGATACAAAAACGACGAAAATCACATTTTTAAGCCTTTACAAAGCGAGCGTATTTTTGAGCTTGCCGAAGTGGTTAGTGTAGGAAACGATATTTTTGATTCGCCGGAAGATTTTCAGCTATGGCTCAACTCGCCATCGGTGGCACTCGGAAACGAAAAACCCATTGATTTATTAGATAGTTCCTATGGCAAAGAGCTGGTACTAACTGAGCTCAACCGCATTGAGCACGGAATTTTTGTTTAGATGTTAGTGTATAGATTGAGCAGGCAAAAGTACATGCATGAGCTTTCGGGCTATGGCGCTTCCCTGAACGGACAGCGTTGGAATTCTAAGGGCATAGAGGTTGTTTACACGGCTCAAACCCGCGCATTGGCTAGCTGCGAGGTCGCGGTTCATGTTCCGTTGGGCATATTACCTAAAGATTATCATATGCTCATTATTGATATACCGGAAGATATTTGTATTAAAGAAATAAAACCCAGCGATTTGCCTTTAGGTTGGGATACCATACCTTGCATGCCGAATAGTCAGATTGTTGGCGATAAATTTGTGCGAGAAGGGAAATATGCCGTATTAAAAGTGCCCAGCGTTACGGTAAAAGGAGAGTTTAATTTTGTTCTGAACACGAAGCACTCTGATTTTGAACGAATACGAATTATTCATACTGAACCTTTTCCTTTTGATCCTCGTTATTTTAAGCGATAGACCACCATTGAATCGGTATTTTTTGTTTCTTTGATTTTTATGAATATCTAAAGGCTGTATTCGCCAACTAATTTATGTACCATGGGCATCACCGTAAAAACCACTTATCTGGGCAACCTGCGAACAGAAAATATCCATTTGCAATCGGGTGCTAAAATAATAACCGACGCACCCATCGACAACCGTGGCAAAGGGGAAGCTTTTTCGCCTACTGATTTGCTGGCTACCTCACTGGGAAACTGTATTATGACCATTATGGGAATTACGGCCATGGACAACGGTATTGACATTGAAGGCACCCAATTGAACATCACCAAAATAATGGCTTCGGATCCACGGCGCGTATCTGAGGTGGTTTTAGAGTTTATCTTTCCTGATAAAGGATATACCGAGCAGCAAAAACATATTATTGAAAGTGTAGCAGGCATAAGTCCTGTTCCGTTGAGTGTTAGTTCAAATCTTATGCAGAATATTAAATTTAATTGGTAAGAAGCTTTTATGATTTTAGTTACAGGAGGAACAGGCTTGGTAGGCGCTCATTTATTATATCACCTTATTTCGGGTGGAGAAAAAGTGAGGGTATTAAAACGGGCTTCCTCTAATATAGATAGAACCCGCTTCGTATTTGATTTTTATGGTTCGGACGCACTGGATTTATTTAAGAAGATTGAATGGATAGAGGGTGATTTACTGGATTATGAATCGCTGGAAGTAGCCTTAGTTGATGTTAAAACAGTGTACCATACCGCGGCCTTGGTTTCATTCAACCCATCACTCAGAGATCGTATGATGGAAGTAAACGAAGAAGGTACAGCTAATTTGGTGAATGCATGTTTGGAGAAGGGGGTGGATAAATTTTGTTACGTAAGTTCTATTGCCACTTTGGGTAACTCTAAAAATGGCGAATTGATAGATGAATTTTCGTACTGGCAGGGAGGCAAAAACCATTCAGCATATAGTTTGAGTAAATTTAGGGCAGAGATGCAGGTTTGGCGAGCCACTAAAGAAGGACTGAATGCAATAGTGGTTAACCCATCGGTTATCCTAGGTCCTGGTAATTGGAACCAAGGGAGCCTAAAAATAATAAATACAGTTTATAAGGGACTATATTTTTACACTTCAGGCACCACCGGTTTTGTAGATGTAAGGGATGTTGTTAAAGGTATGGTTAAACTGGTGGGTAGCAACATTACAAACGAGCGGTTTGTATTAAATGGGGCTAATCTGTCGTTTAGGTCGTTGTTTACTCAAATAGCACAGATGCTTAAGGTAAAACCACCTAAAATACGTGCTGGTAAACATCTTGTGGGAATGGCCTGGAAATACGAATGGCTTAAAAATATCCTTGTTGGCACGGAGCCGCTTATTACTAAAGATTCGGCTAGGGCATCTTTAAGAACAACTAATTTTTCGGGTAAGATGATTTCAGAAACTATTGATTTTGAATACACCTCCATTGCTGATACCATAAAAGATACCACGCGGTATTTTTTAGAAACCCAACAGTAAAGCTCCTTCACCGACCGGCATTTTACTGTTGGTCAGGTTTATTTTTTAATTCCGATACGCCCCCCGAAACAATAAATTTCATCACATCTACAGAACTGGCATCTATGGGTGTAACTTGTTTTTTAGGCACCGCATACATCTCGCCAAGCATACCGTACGAACTGGGTAAATAAACTCCCACCATATCATTTAATCCCAAATCGCTGAGATCGGCTGTGGTAATAAATCCAAAACGATACAGCAGGCCGACCTCATCAAGCTTTACAATTACTGGCTGGTTAAACTTCTTTTCTCCCCCAACAAATGCCGACAACAAATCCTTTACCGAGGTATATATCATCTTAACAAGCGGAGCCTTTTTCATTGTTTTATCGTAAGCCAGCGAAAGGGGCGAGGATATCATCCGCTGGCCAACATAGCCTATCAAGGTAACTAACATGAGTATTAAAATCAGTCCCAGGCCTGGAAAGTTGTATCTTGACATAAAGCCTTCCTGAAAGAACTCGCGATCCCTTAACAAACCGTCAATCCAAACAATGGAAACAACAATTACATAAACGGATACAGCCAAAGGTGCAATGTAAAGAAGGCCTTGTAAAAAATAGCGTATTAATTTTCTCATATATTGATTATATGCTTTGTGGTTATATATTTTCAAGTTCGTTTTTTTGCTTTTTTGTTAGTTTTGATACAACCAGATCGTAGGAGTGGTCAATCAATTCTTTAAGAAAATCCGACTTCATACTACCGTCTATATGTACCGTGTTCCAATGTACCTTGCTCATATGGTATCCTGGTTGTATACATGGGTATTGTTCTCTAAGTGCGATTGCTTTTTCCGGGTCACACTTCAGGTTGATAGACAAGTCGCCTTCTAAATTGGTGAGTGCGTACAATTTACCCAACACTTTAAATACCAGCGTAACATCGTCGAAGGGAAAGTCTTCGGAGGTTCCTTTTTTTAACAGGCAATAGTTGCGTATTTCTTCAATGTTCATAAAAAGAGGGTTGATTGCAAGCAGGTTCAAAATTACATTTTTTTAATTTCATGGTGTGTAATAGTTCGTTAATCTTTTGTAATGTGATGAATGTAAAATAATTGGCTAGAATTCTCCAAATGCGGGATGTCGTTGAATTAGAGCGCATTGCGAATGAGTCTAATGTCTATTATCTAAAATCTATTAGATATTACCATTCTACAATTAATTCACCGGAGGGTAAAAAGCCTCCATGATATGTTCAATTTTCCAATCGTTATTTTCGGGGATAACGGCAATTACATCAAACCTCACTTCTAAATCAATATCGTTTTGGATAATATATGCTTCAGTAGCATCCACCAAAAAACGTATTTTGGCATTGGTGATGGACTCTTCAGGCAGTTCCCAATCGTCGGTGGTGCGGGTTTTTATTTCCACGATAATCAACAGTTCGTCCTTTTTAGCAATCAAATCAATTTCTTTGTGATTGTAACGCCAATTTTTCTCCAGGATTTCATAGCCATTCTGTGCCATATAATTAACAGCTACCTTTTCTCCTTCTTTTCCTAGTTCGTTATGCTCTGCCATGTGTTTTGAGTTTGAAAGTTAAAAGTTTACTATTTTCCCGTCAAAAATTAAATTTAAAAAAGGGGACGGGATGTCAATTTGCTCCAACTGATTACTGCTAATTACTTACTGTTAACTGCTAATTACACCGAAATTAAACTAACCTCATTTTCTTTTACCTTTAACTCTATCTTATCGCCAAAAATCAGGGGATAATTGGTTTCTACGTGTCCTGATGGAAAATTAAATGCCACCGGATAATCATATTCTTTCACATTTTTGAAGATGATTTCTTCAATAGTTTCTCCAAAAGGAGTTTCGTTGTCCTTCATATCGGTGAATTGCCCTACCACTAAGCCCGAAAGTCTTTGAAGAACGCCCCCAATCTTCAAATTAAACATCATTTTATCCAAATGATATAAATATTCCGAAATATCCTCAATAAATAATATTTTGCCCTGCGGTTCGAAATCATATTTAGTGCCACGTAGCGCATATAATAACGAAAGATTACCACCGATTAAAATTCCCTTTGTCGAGCCCAAGCGATTTGTGGGATAGGGGTTGATGAGATATTGTGGAGACTCACCCCTCAAAAACGAAAACAGAATATCTATATCGGCTCCCGTTTCGGTATAATTTAAAAAGCTTTTGCACATGGGGCCATGGATAGAGGACAATCCGTGTTTTTGAAAAGCAGCATGTAACACCGTGATATCGCTAAAACCGATTAGCCATTTGGGATTAGCTTTTATGGTAGTAAAATCCAATTCATCCACATAACGAATCGTACCATAGCCTCCTCTAGTACATAAAATTGCTTTCACTTTCTTATCGTCCATCATTTGTTGCAAATCGCTTTTCCGGTTTTGGTCCGTTGACGAAAAATTATAATGATGACGATTCAAAAAACTCCCAAGCCTTACTTTATAGCCCATCTGTTCTATCCTTTGACTGGCTTGCTCAACAATGGCATAATCTATTCTTCCGGCCGGAGCAACAATGCCTATGCTGTCTCCTTTTTGCAACGATGGTGGGTGAATCATAAATATATTTTTACGTTGTGTACTGTGCTAAATTACAAGTGTGTTACAATGTGTACAAAAAAAACCAAAATGTTTGTAAAAACCTTATCTTTGCACGAATCAAAAAATAATGATGATTATTCCTAAGTAGTCAATCATTTGGATTTTTATACCTAAGATACATTTAAGCGCTTTTAAAAAATGGAAAACTTTAAACGAACACTGATAACCACTGCTCTACCTTACGCAAATGGACCTATACATATTGGCCATTTGGCCGGAGTTTATGTTCCAGCGGATATCTATGCCCGATATTTACGGATGAAGGGAGAGGATGTGTTGTTGATTGGCGGAAGCGACGAGCACGGTGTTCCCATTACCCTTAAAGCTAAAAACGAAGGTGTAACACCTCAGGATATAGTAGATAGGTATCATAACATCATCAAAAAATCTTTTCAGGATTTTGGGGTTAGCTTTGATGTATATTCCAGAACAACATCGGAAACACATTATAAAACGGCATCCGATTTTTTTAAAACCATTTATGATAAAGGTGGCTTTATAGAAAATGAATCCGACCAGTTTTACGATGAAGAGGCAAAGCAGTTTTTGGCTGATAGATATATCACAGGAACATGTCCGCATTGTGGAAACGATGGTGCCTACGGCGACCAGTGCGAAAGTTGCGGTACTTCATTAAACGCCAACGACCTTATAAATCCTATTTCAGTAATTTCGGGGAGCGTGCCTACACTTAAAAAAACCAAGCATTGGTACTTACCTTTGGACAAACACGAACCATTTCTTAAAAAATGGATTTTAGAGGATCATAAAGAATGGAAATCTAACGTATATGGCCAATGCAAATCATGGTTAGACCAAGGTTTGCAAGCAAGAGCCGTTAGTCGTGATTTGGACTGGGGTGTTCCTTTGCCCATTAACGGTGCCGACGGTAAGGTTTTGTATGTTTGGTTTGATGCGCCTATTGGATACATCTCAGCTACTAAAGAATTAACGCCAGAATGGGAAAAATACTGGAAAGACCCCGAAACCAGATTGTTACATTTTATTGGTAAGGACAATATTGTTTTCCATTGCATTATGTTTCCGGCCATGTTAAAAGCCGAGGGTTCCTTCAACCTACCCGATAACGTGCCAGCCAATGAGTTTTTGAATTTGGAGGGTGATAAAATTTCCACCTCGCGTAATTGGGCTGTTTGGCTGCACGAGTACCTCGAAGATTTTAAAGGGCAAGAAGACTCCTTAAGATATAGCCTTTGCGCCAATGCACCCGAAACCAAGGACAATGATTTTACTTGGAAAGATTTTCAGTCGCGCAACAACAATGAGCTGGTGGCCATTTTGGGTAATTTTGTAAATCGCACCATGGTTCTTACGCAAAATTACTACAAAGGCAAAACTCCGGCCATGGGCACTGTTGTGGAAGATTTTGATAGAGAATCGCTGGCGCAGATAGGGGAGATAGTGAAGAAAGTGCAGACCAGTCTGGACAGTTTTCGTTTTCGCGAAGCCGTGAAGGAAATGATGACCCTTGCCCGACTTGGTAATAAATACCTGGCCGACACGGAGCCATGGAAGGTTATAAAAACGGATGAAGAGCGGGTTAAAACTATTCTGTTTGTTTCGTTACAGATAACCGCTAACCTATCCATATTGATGGAGCCATTTTTGCCTTTCAGCGCTCTCAAGCTGCAAGCCATGCTTAACTTGAGCGGCACAAACTGGGATGATTTAGGAAGAACAGACTTACTTGCTCCGGGACATCAAATAAACGAGCCCGAATTGTTATTTGCAAAAATTGAAGACAAAGAAATCCAATATCAGCTGGATAAATTACAAGCTACCAAAACGGCCAATCAAAGCGCTGCAAAAACAGTAGAACCAGCTAAAGAAAATATTACCTTCGATGACTTTAACAAAATGGACATTCGCATCGGGACTATAAAAAGTGCCGAAAAAGTTGCAAAAACCAAGAAGCTGTTAAAACTCGAAGTGGATACTGGAATTGATAAACGCACTGTGGTTTCGGGCATTGCCGAATTCTTTAACCCGGAGGATATAGTGGGCAAGCAGGTAAATATCTTGGTTAATTTGGCACCACGCACCATAAAAGGAATAGAGTCGCAAGGAATGATATTGATGGCTCAAAATGCCAACGACGAGCTTGTTTTTATCGAGCCTTCGAAAAAGATAAAGCCGGGATCAGTAGTGCGTTAGAATTTAAATAGAAGATTTTTAAATTTTATTTTTAGTCTTGTAAAAAATAATGGTTTCGTCTCAGCCGATAGTCGGAAAGGTTACAGGGCATAGGGGTTGAGGAGATACAATAGCAATAATATTACCAGTCGTACCCGAAGTGCTCATAGAGCACTTTTCAAGCCTCCCCCATTCGGGGGGATTGAGGGGGGCATAAAAAAAGAGCGCCACCCAAAGGAAACGCTCTTTTAAACTTAACTCTAATCTATGAAAAAAACTCAAAACCCTTCTTGCTTTTATTGGATTAAAATAATCGGGACATCAAGTGACGCCCCGATTATCAAACTTAAACCCTAACCTAATCTATGAAAAAAAACTTAGTCGTTTTTCACATAGATAATAACAATGTCCGTGCCACGAAATAAAACACCCACCAAATTAATGAACATTAACAACCTTGTTTGTCAGGTTATATTTTATACCCTATTTACACTTTGCACCGTATACTCTTTTTAGCTATTTTTAGGCCGCAAAAAAACATAACAACATGATTGACAAATTAAAATCATCCTTGCCTTACATCGGAACTGTTTTATTATTTATCGTTCTGAGTTTCGCCTACTTTAGCCCAGTGCTAAAAAATAAAACCCTCCTTCAAATGGATGACAGCCATGCCATTGGTATGGCTCAGGAGTTAAAAACATTTGAAAAAGAAACCGGTGAAACCTCGCAATGGACCAATAGTGCCTTTAGCGGTATGCCTGGCTACCAGATAAAAGGTGATAGCTCAAAGAATATTTTTTCGTACATCAATAGGATGATGCGTTTGTCTTTGCCTTATCATACAGTGGCTATTTTGTTTTTGTATCTGCTGGGTTTCTTTCTGTTTTTATTGAGCCTTAAAATGGACTGGCGCTTTGCCCTTATTGGCGCCTTGGCTTTTGGCTTTGGCTCCTTCAATTTGATAATTATTATGGTCGGCCATATCACCCAAGCATATACCATAGCTTTAATGGCTCCGGTTATTGGTGGTGTGCTATATACTTATAACCGGAATGTTTGGCTGGGAGGAATATTTACCACCGTTGCCTTAGGTTTGGGAATAGCTTATAACCATGTTCAGATAACTTATTATTTGGCTTTGCTGATAATGGTGCTAATATTTACCAAGTTAGTTTATGCCATATTGCACAAAACATTACAGCACTTTGCCAAGGCTTCGTTGGTGCTATTGGGAGCTGCTGTATTGGCGGTGCTACCTAATATTACCAATTTGTGGACTACCTACGAATATGGAAAATACAGTATCCGGGGAAAATCAGAACTGACTAACGAGGTTGGAGCAGAGGAGCATAGCGGGTTAGATAAAGATTATGCCTTGGCCTGGAGCTTAGAACCACAAGGCACATGGACGCTAATGATTCCTAATGCCGTGGGCGGAGCATCCGAAGCTATTGCCAACAATCCTACGGCGTTAAACAATGTGGAGGATCAGTTTAAGGAAGCGGTGGGTGGTCAAAGTCAGTATTGGGGAGGCCGTCTCTTTACCTCCGGCCCTGTGTATGCAGGAGCCGTTATTTGCTTTTTATTTATGTTGGGCATGTTTTTTTATCGGGAGCCTGATAGATGGTGGCTCTTAGCTGGTACATTATTCTCCTTCTTTTTGGCGTGGGGTAAGCATTTTATGCCATTTACGGATTTTATGTTCTACAATTTCCCCTTGTATAATAAGTTTCGTACGGTGGAAATGGCCATGGTGATAGCATCTTTTACTATACCTACCCTTGGATTACTTGGGTTATGGGAAGTTTTTAAGAAACCTCAGTTGATACGCGAAACCAATTGGAAATTTTTTGCGGCTTTTGGACTTACAGGAGGCATAAGCCTATTGTTTTATCTGTTTCCGGCAGCCTTTTTTAGTTTTATCAGCGATATGGAATTAAGCTCCATTCTGCAACAAAAGCAACAGGCCATACAACAAAATGCAGTTCAAGCCAGTCAGGTTTCGGCATACTTCGATGGCATAGTGCACAATTTAAAAGTAGCACGAGTATCCTTATTTAAAGCAGATGCGTTCAGGTCGTTTGCATTTATTTTGATTGCATCTGCCTCGGTTTGGTTTTATGCAACCAACAAGCTTACAGGTAAATATCTGGTTTGGGGTTTGGGCCTACTGATATTGGTTGATCTTTGGGGAGTGGATAAGCGCTATCTGAATGACGATAATTTTGAAAGCAAAAGGAATTTAGGTCGTGAGTTTGTTTTAAATAATTCAGATAAGGCTATCAATGAGTTAAAGAAAGATGGCGACCGGGTGTTTACTGTTTTTCGTAATCCGTTTCAAGAAGTTACCACATCCTATCATCACGAGTCTATTGGTGGATACCATGGAGCCAAACTCAGGCGCTATCAGGATTTGATAGACAGCTATTTGGGGCAGGATTGGCAAGCCTTGGTTGGCGTGTTACAAGCCCAAGGTGGAGAACAAGAAATTCAGGATAAGTTGGCAAACATGAATGTATTAAATATGCTCAATGCTCGCTTTGTGGTTTATAGCCCTCAGGCTGCACCAATAATAAACCAGAGCGCTATGGGAGATGCATGGTTTGTAAAAGATATTTATCCAGTTGACGCACCCGACGGAGCGATAGATGCATTGAGCTATGTGCCGCTGCGAGAGAAAGCTGTAATTAACATCTCGGAATTTAAAGATTTGGAAGGATATAAGTTGGATTCGGTATCGGGTAGCTTAAATTTAAAAAGTTACAAGCCAAACCAGCTTGCATACGATTACGCTATTGCTCAGGATCAGTTGGCCGTTTTCTCACAAATTTATTATCCCAAGGGATGGAATGCCTACGTAGATGGTGAGAAGGTAAGTATTTACAGGGCAAATTATATTTTGCGGGCTGTAATGCTGCCCAAAGGCAAGCACACTTTGGAGTTCAAGTTTGAGCCCACATCGTTTAAGGCGGGGCAGTTAATATCGTTAATTAGTTCGTTGCTGATATTGGTAATGATTGGTTTAGCAGCATTTAAAATGCTTAATAAAGAATAGAGGAGGAGAATAGTTGGGGAAAAACAGACAAGGGAGCCATATTATCGGTTCCCTTTTTTATTTGAACCCTATGCCGGCAACCGAAATATCATCAAAAACCGAACCCCGTTTAAGCTGTTCTGCAACTAGTTTCTTCAGATCGACCATGTTGCTTTCAATATTCTGATCATTAGAGATAATGTCTTCAATGGGCTTCATACTTGATTCTATCTGGTTATCGTTTTCTAATTCAACCAGTCCATCCGTGAAGGCAAGGAATTTAGCGGTTTTTGGCACCCTTACCTTGCCAATTTCTATAGTGGGTATTTCGTCGAGCATGCCTAGACCTATACATCCTTTATCGAGGCTGGTGAGGTGTTCTCGTTTTGGGTCGAACAACATGGGAGGTAGATGCCCTGCATTAATATAAGTAAGGGTTCTGGTAAAAGAGTTGTACTTACCCAAAAACATGGTGATGAACTTTTCGTTGTTGGCGCTCAAGTTTACTTTGTTGTTGAGCAAATGGACTAGTTTTTTTAGTCCGATATTTCGAGTGTATAGTGCGCGGAAAACTGCTTGAAAATTCGACATCAGCATGGCCGCCGATATTCCTTTTCCGGATACATCGGCAATACAGAATCCTAATACATTTTTCGACAAGCGGATAAAATCATAATAATCGCCACCTACTTCGAATTGAGGATGATAGAAAGTGTGTATGGTGTATTTGGTACTGATGGGCAAATGGTCGTCGGCGGGAACTAATTTTGTTTGAATTCGAGAGGCCAGCTCCATCTCTTTTCTCATGGCTTCCTGTTCAATTATCTGGCCCTGCATTTTTTTGTTTTCGATAAAAACAATAATGAGGTTTGATATAATCTGAATTAGCTTCAAGTGTTTAATGGTGGGGCTAATTCCGGCTAGCTCCTCATCCACATCACCAATCAATACAAAACCAATGGCATTGTATCGATGAAATAGGGGAATTACTGCATCAAAGCCCTTAAGCTGAGGTGGATGTGAAAGGGTAATGTTTTCGATGCTTTGATATTGGATGAGATCACGTTGTACATCAATACTGGCCACCTCATCCTTGGTTACACCTGAGTTTAACAGGTTGTCCCATTTGCCATCGGCAAAGGTAAAAACCAATATCTTACCCACTTCCAGTTCTTCGCGTAAAAGCACCTCAAATTCCGACAGTAAGTCTTCTATACTGTGATCCTCGTTAATTGTTTGAGCAATGTCGAGCAGAATATTTAACCTGTCCTTAAATAAACGTAGTTTGTTTTTTTGAATATGAGTAACCATGACCTATCTAAACTATTCTTTTAAGAACGGTAAGGTATTATTTTTTTTTACCTAAAGAAAATGAAATTTGCTATTGTTAGATAAAAAAATGCTTGTAATCAATCCGAAAGATAATCTGAAGCGATACAAATAGCAAATTATCAGGACTTTATTGTTAAAATAAGCCCTATTGCAAATCAGGGCTTATTTTAAAGTGTATTACTAATTTATTTTTTTACTCGCTCCACGTAACTGCGGTCGCGGGTATCTACTTTTATCCAATCTCCGGTATTTACAAACAAGGGTACCATTATTTGCGAACCGGTATCAATGGTAGCGGCTTTTAATGAATTGGTAGAGGAGGTGTCTCCTCGAACACCGGGTTCGGTATAAGTAACCTCAAATTCAATGTTCATAGGCAGGTCAACCAAAAGTGGCGTTTCGGTATCGGCATGATATACAACTTCGCAGTTTAAACCATCCTTTAATAAATCGTGGTTTTCTATCAATTTTTCTGCAATATGTACTTGCTCGTAGCTTTCATTATTCATAAAAACATAACCCATTTCCTCTTTGAACAAATACTGATAACTGCGACGCTCTACACGCTGCTCATTCAATTTTACGCCTACTGAAAATGTGTTATCGAGAACTTTTCCGGTCGAAACATTTTTTAATTTGGTACGGACGAAAGCTGGTCCTTTTCCGGGTTTGACATGTTGAAACTGGATTACAGAATACAAATCGTTCTTGAATTCAATACACATCCCATTTCTAATATCAGCTGTAGTTGCCATAGTATTGTTAATTAATTCTTTGTGTAAATTATTTTTGTGCTGCAAAAATATATCAAATCCTTAAAATAGCTAACAATTTATTTTATTATTTGGGTCGGCAGCTAATATAAAATTTTCACGGCAGGATTTATTTAGTCCCAATAGTTGTTAATAATCCCTCGTAGCTTTCCAGTTCACAGGTAAAAGCCCCCACTTTTAGGTTTGTTTTTAGTTTTATGGGAATGCGGTTTTTATCTCGGGTAATCCAAATTGTCATATCATCCTCGGTTTTAAACATTCTGCCAACCTCGGTAACTGGATGAAAAATATAACACTCCATTTTGCCAAAGTTGGTTTTGATAGTCTCCGTACCCATATATTTTATTTTTAACGGAAATATTTCATCTGAAAAATAGGTTGTAAGCTCCAATATTTCTCCACGCTTCATGCTATCGTTGAATTTATATCGGCGGGCAAAATAAAAGGCCGAAACAATATCTTGAATGTTAGAAGGTACCTTTACATCTCCCGATTTTTGACTCTGTATGGTGATGGAATCCTGATGTAACGAATTGTAATTATACAATACCTCGTTATAGTAAGTATAGCTCCCTTCGCGAATGTCGCGTACCGATTTTAAAGGCTGGTCGGTAATAGGATCCAAATAACTGGCATATCTGTCCCTAACCTTAAATAGAACATCTACTACACCCGAGGTTTTTGCAGCCAGTTCTAACTCATGGGTTTTTTTTCCATTCCAAAACGTATCTTTTACAGTTAACGAAATGTAACCACCCTTAATAAATCCATATTTTATGGAGTATTTTAAATTCTCGCCTGATTGGTATGCTTGGTTTTCGGTCTTAATATTTTTTTTTGCCCAAATTGAATCTGAATTAGAAAATCCGATAAGGAGGAAAAGAAAAAGGAGTTTTTTATACATAGGATATTATTTTGACTTTATAATGAGAGGTTAAAACAAATTTCAGACCATCTTTACGCAAATGTTTTTAGCTAAAATATTTTGTTTTTAGACACGATAGCCACAAAATCCTTTAAATAAAAGGGTTCAAAGTAGGCTAAATCTTCAAACTGCTTATCTTGGTATTTTTTATAAGCTAAACCCCCCATGTTTGATGCCAAGGGAACTTGGCCATCTAAAAATAGTGCGTTGGGATGCACAATGGTGTCGCGGCATTTGTCAGCTCCATCCCCAAAAAACACGATGCTTTGCGTATCAAGTAGTTCGCGGTAGCTTTTGGAGTCTATTATCTGGGCTCTAATTTTTTCTTTCATCTGCATAGATGCATCAAACAAAGCGGTATATACTTCCATCCTACGTGCATCAATCATGGGGCAGAACAGCAGTTCGGTGTCGGTTTTATCTTGGAGGGCGGGATGACCAATGGCGGCTTGTGCCAGACATTCTAACGAGGTAATCGCAATAAGGGGTTTGTTTAATGCATAGCTAATACCTTTGGCCACCGAAACCCCAATACGTAACCCTGTATAGGAGCCGGGGCCACTGCTTACTGCAATGGTATCTATATCTTGTAAGGTAATGTTTGGAAAGTCTTTAAATAGCTCTTGTATCAATACAGTTAGGTGCGTAGCGTGCGAGTTTGCCTCAAAGAGTTCCCTTTTTGCCAGAATAGTATTGTTATTTGATAAACAAACAGAACAAACCTTGGTAGAGGTTTCCATGGAAAGAATCAGCGCCATAGTATTACTTTTTAGCCGACAAAAGTAATATTTTTTACGTTGTTACTTTATAGAGGATAAACTTAAACCAAAAAAAGAGCCGTTCCGATGGAACGACTCTTTCTCAATTAACCTAAACCTTAATCTATGAAAAAAAATTACTCTTTAGTGCATGATACGCTAGAGCTGCAATTAGGTTACGTTTTTTTATTTATTTGGGTTAAATTATCAAACAATACTTTGTTTTAATAATGAAAAAGAGAATTGTGATATAATAAAAAACACCACATCGCATTGTATTTTAAAGATGATTCGTATTTTTAGACCCCGTTATCCACTATTTGTTTTGCTCGATGCTGCAATATGATCGGTTAATGAAACAATACTTAATTTTAAAATAACACAATGGCTTTACAAGAAGAAATGGAGAAGCAAGGGATTTGGCTTTTTAAGTACAGAAGCTTTTTACCTTTAATTATTTTATTCATCGGAACTGTTCTATATATTAGAACTGAAATGTATCCTGAAACATTTATACTGGAAGAAACGCCGTATGAGATTTATTTTGAAATGTTTTGCTTGCTCATTAGCCTAGCTGGATTGGCAATTCGTGTTCGTACAGTAGGTAACACTCCAAAGAACACCTCCGGAAGAAATACAAGTCAACAAGTAGCGGATACTTTAAATACGACCGGAATGTATTCTCTTTTAAGACACCCACTATATTTAGGAAACTTTTTGATGTGGCTTGGAATAGGTATGTTAACTGGCAATTTATGGTTTCTAATTGCTTTTTGTCTTTTTTATTGGGTTTACTACGAAAGGATTATGTATGCTGAAGAGCAATTTTTAAGAAATAAGTTTGGCCAGCAGTATTTGGAATGGTCAAAAGATGTGCCTGCATTTATTCCGAATTTTAAAAATTTTAAAAAATCGAATTTACACTTCAGTTGGAAGAAAGTATTGAAGAAAGAAAAAAACGGATTGTTTGCTCTGTTCTTAATTTTCTGCTTTTATGACATTTTAGGAGAAGTAATAGGCGAAAAATATGAGTATAACTATTTTTTAATTGGTATGTGTATTTTAACTGCTTTAAGTTATGTTGTTTTAAAATACCTTAAATATAAAACTAATGTATTAAACGAGCCTAATAGATAGGCTCTTTCTCCAACGATAAGGAAGTGGGTTAAGTAATGCAATCTGGAGCCACACAATGAGGACGACCGTTGTGAATGTGGAGGGGATAGGCGTTGAGAGGAAATACCCCGGATTGTTGTTTTTTAATTTTAAAGGGTTTCTATGTTTATAAAAAGAGGTTTGATATTCTATTTGTTTCTAAATAGAATGTCAAACCTCTTTTGTTTGTTGTCATAATATATGCTTCCGTATTTTTTACGAGACGATGAATTACACTGCATGATTTTTTTTTCGAAATAACCTTATTTTTTTAAAATTAACTTAAAATAGTTGAACTTTTAACGAAAACTCAATGTTTTATTTGCGTACCTAAAAGCGAAATTGTACCAGGCAATTTATTATAACATAATATGGAAGCGGCAATTCTTTTTTATGGTTGAGATGTGTATTTTATTTTGATGCAACGATGTAAAAATTGGGTTGTTATGAAGGAAAAGAAAAGCGATATTAAAAAGATAGATGAATCAGTAAAAGACGAAAAACAAACAGCTCAGGATTTTTATGTGGTGGGTATTGGTGCCTCGGCTGGAGGTTTGGAGGCTATTCAGCAATTGTTCGACGATCTACCTGTGGATACGGGAATGGCTTTTGTGATTGTTCAGCACCTGTCGCCGGATTTTAAAAGCTTAATGCCGGAGCTGCTGGCTAAGCATACCAAGATGGATATTTTTACGGCCGAAGACAAGCAAACAATCAAGCCCAATTGCATTTATCTGAATCAACGAAATAAAAATCTTCATATAAAAGGCAAAAAACTTTATCTTTTGGATAAGGGCCCCAAGCACAATCTCAACTTACCCATTGATATCTTCTTTCACACTTTGGGTGAAGAGTTTAAGGAGAAATCCATAGGCGTCATTCTTTCGGGAACGGGTTCGGATGGTTCGCGGGGTATTCGCACCATAAAAGAAGGGGGCGGAATTATCATGGTTCAAGATCCCCAATCGGCTCAGTTCGACGGTATGCCACAGTCCGTTATTTCAACTAATCTAGTTGATTTTATAATGGCTCCTAAGTTTATAGCCGAAAAAATTAGCAAAATACCTACCAATCGTGCGCTAGTGGATTTTAGTGCCGATGAAGATGGATCCACGGACTCATTGATAAATAATATTTTAGAAACTGTTTTTCAATTTTCGGGCATCGATTTTAGGGAATATAAAAAAAACACCCTATTACGTCGTATCGAAAAACGAATGAACATACATAATATCGAGCATTTGCATGATTATGTAAGCTTACTACAACAAAAGGATGAGGAAAAACAAGGGTTAAAGGAAGATTTTTTGATTGGAGTTACCCGATTTTTCAGGGATACTGAAGCATTCATGATTCTGGAGAAAGATATAATACTTGCCGTATGCAACTCAAAAAACAAAACAGACACCATCCGTATTTGGGTACCGGGTTGTTCTACGGGTGAGGAGGTTTATTCTATTGCCATGCTGGTGGATGATTACATTCGTTCGCATAAATTAAATTTAGATTATAAAATATTTGCCACCGATATTGATCCTATGGCTATTGGTAAGGCCGGGATAGGTTCGTATCAATACAATATAGTTAATGAAATAAAAAAAGATTTTATCGATAAGTATTTTATCAAATCGGGTGACAAGATTCAGATAATTAAAAGGATACGTGAAAAAATAGTATTTTCTATTCATAACGTATTTAAAGATCCACCATTTATTAGGATGGATTTGATATCCTGTAGAAATATGCTCATATATTTCGATCATAAAATTCAGCGTAGGACGCTGCAAAAATTTCAGTTTGCACTTAATCAGTTTGGATACTTGTTCTTGGGCAACAGCGAAACATTGGGCGATGTGTCAAAACATTTTGAGACCTTGGATGCAAAATGGAAATTTTACCAGAATATTTCGTCCTCACATGAAATGCCATCGCAGGGAGTTTTTGACAGCAGTGTATCTACCATTTCGTATAAATCTACAACAAATCCGGTAGGTAAGTTAAAGTATAAGTATAAAGAAAGTCCAGAAACGGTTTTTCATAATTATTTGAGTAAAAAATATAGTCCGGCATGCATTTTTATCGACAAAAATTTTAACATACTTTTTATAAAAGGGGATGCCGGAAAACGCCTTTTGCACAATGAAGGTGTTTTTCAGAGCAACCTATTAAAAATGGTTACGCCTCAAACCGCCTCTGTTTTGCGACGAGGTGTGCGAAAAATGGAAGAAAATGATCAGGAGTTGAGGATCAAAAATATTATAAAGGACACCAATGATGCGCTCTCTGCTTTTGATATTACCATCCACAAACCAAGTGGAGAAGGTGAACTGAGGGACACTTATCTCATCCTTTTCGGTGATGAAAAGGCACTGGAAGCTGAACATATTCAGGTGCTTAACAGTGCCGAAATGGATGAATCCTCCAAACATAGGTTGGAAGAGCTGGAAACGGAGCTTAAAGAAGTTAAAACAGAATTGCAAAACACCGTAGAAGAGCTGGAGACGAGCAACGAGGAGTTGCAATCATCGAACGAGGAATTGATGGCCTCTAACGAGGAGTTACAAAGCACCAACGAGGAACTGCAATCCGTAAATGAAGAATTATATACCGTAAACTCCGAACTGCAAGAAAAAAACAAGGAACTCACAAATTTGAACAATGACATCACCAACCTTTTGGACAGCACAGATATTGGCACGCTTTTCTTGGATAAGGACATGCGCATCCGTAAATTTACGCCATCCTTGCAACAGCATTTTAATCTTCAGGAGGCCGATTACGGAAGGTCCATAACGAGTTTCACCTCTAATTTTAGCGAGGCGATAAGGGTAACTATTTTTGAGGATTGTATGAAGGTACTTGAAAAGTCGATAACCATAGAGAAAGAAATTCAGGATAAAGAGGGAAATTTTTATTTAAAGAGGATAAGTCCATTTATAACTATAGATAAAAAAATGGATGGTTTAGTGATTACTTTGGTCAACATCAATCAATTAAAAGAAACCGAAAATGAATTGCATGAAGCGGAAAATACTTATCGCAATTTGTTTGAGAACATGAACGAGGGCTTTGCCCATGCCAAAATTATTACCGATAGGAAGGGTAAAGCCATTGACTGGGAATATATTACGGTAAACAGAGCCTTTGAAAAACAAAAAGGACGAAAGGCCAATGATTTGATTGGCAAAAAGGTAACACAAATTCAACCAGAAATAGTAAATGACCCCGCAAACTGGATTGAGCAGTTTGGTGAAACGGCTCTTACGGGTAAAGAACAGTTTATAGATAGTTACCAGGTTTCGCCCGGAAAGTATTTTTATGTGCATGTATTTTCTCCCCGTCTGGGCGAATTTGCCGCCACCTTTACCAATATTACGGATCTGAAACTCAAAGAGGATGCTTTGGTAAAAAGTGAAGCGGAGTTAAAACGAGTGCAAAGCATTACTCAAACGGGGAGTTGGTATCTCGACCTTGATTCGAATGATATTATGTGGACTGAAGAATTGCATAAAATGTATGGCTTCGACCCAGGGCAATCCGTGCCCCATTTGTCGGAACATGAAAAATTATTTACCAAGGAAAGCTGGGCCGCACTTACCCGAAATCTTGATAATGCAGCCAAAACTGGCGAGCCCTACGAAGTAGAGCTTGAGATGGTAAAAAGCGATGGTGAAACAGGATGGATATGGGCTCGGGGCGAAGCGGTAATGGATGAAAGCAGTAAGGTAATCGGGTTAAGGGGTGCAGCTCAAGATATAAGCGATAGGAAAAAGATAGAACAAGAGTTAATAATTGCCAAGAAAAAGGCGGAAGTAGCCAATATCCACAAAAATTATTTCTTGGCCAATATGAGTCATGAAATTCGCACACCAATGAACGGGGTGATAGGTTTTTCGGATTTATTAAAGAATGAAGATCTCTCGAAAGAGGAAAGACAACAATATTTAGAAATAATTGACGGTAACTCAATGCAATTGCTTAGCCTCATCGATGATATATTGGACGTAGCCAAAATAGAATCGGGCGAGCTGCGGATAATGAAGGGAGAGGTTAATCCTGCAAAGATGATCAGTGACCTGGAGGTGAACTTTAATCAGTTAAAAACAAACGGAAAATCCGGCATTCAGTTTAAAACTAATATTCCCGACCAGCACGAGGAATTTATTATTTTAACCGATGGCAGTCGGCTTCGACAGGTAATAAGCAATCTGTTGAACAATGCTTTAAAGTTTTCGGACAAAGGAACCATTGAATTTGGGTATAGGGTGAAAGACAATATTCTCGAATTTTCTGTAAAAGATGAAGGGATAGGTGTGGATCCGGATATGATAGAGGAGATATTTGAGCGGTTTAAGCAAGTTAATTATAGTGCCAATGTTATTTTTGGAGGCACAGGCTTGGGATTGGCCATATGCAAGGGTATTGT
>JAGXIO010000167.1 GCA_024635555.1 Saccharicrinis sp. | reverse complement strand
TCCCATTTTTGTACGGCCATGGGTTCGTTTTGTATGGTCAGTCCCCATATGGGCATACCCTCGGCCTCGTAGGCTTTGATAAACTTGGCATAATATGAAGCCCAAGATTGATAATACTCGGGCAGCAATGAACCTCCTTTTAGCATATTCTCCCGACCTTTCATAAATGCCGGAGGGCTCCAGGGGCTCACGTAAAATAACAAAGGCTCGGTAGCCGCTTCCATGGCTCGTTTTATCATAGGGATACGATATTGCCTGTCGTGTTCGATGGAAAAGGTTTTTAAATCCTTGTCGCCCTCCTCTATGTACGTATAACTGCCCGAGCTAAAATCGCAGCTATGGATTGTGGTGCGCAGCAAGGTGTAATCGATACCATCTTTGCCATAATAAGCGTTCATAAATTCTTGCTGTTTATCCTCGGATAGCTTGGCAAAAACTTCGGCCGAGGCATCGGTGATGGCGCCTCCAATGCCTATAAAGGATTGAAACTGCTTGTTTGGATTTACAAACACAGACAGTTCCGTTTCCTTAGGTTGTGAGGCTTCGCTAAAACTGGCATTCTGTTTTAACGCCATACGGTCGCCACTTTCCTTATCGGTTGAGTAAACGGTAACGGTTTTTCCGGAGGGGGAAAATTCATTGGCAACAGGTTTTTGTTGCTGCTGTGGGTTATTAGCACATGCAAACAAAAATACAGTAAGGATTGGTGAAAGTAGGTATTTCATAATTTGAAGTATTAAGCTTTGATTTACGGCGAATTTAAAAATAAAAAAGCACTAAAAATAATTGGCTTAAAATGGTTTTGTTTTTAGCTTTTCTGGCTCAGCTCAACAAGCCGGGAAACAGTATTTATATTTCGAACAGTACCTAGTTCTGCCATTTTGGGTAATTTTAGTTTCGATCGCCCCATTCCGTTGGGATAATAGATGTACACCTCTCGTCCCAAAATGGCTACTTCTTCCTCTCCTTTAATCGTAATCTCTTTTAAAAAATCATTTTGTACCAAAGAGGATAGAAACAGAACACCTACTTGATTTGGTTTGGCATTGGGAAAGGGATTGTTGGCAATAACAGATTCAAGTTCATCCGGAGACCGGATAATAACAGCAATATGTTTTTCTTTCATAGCTTGAAGTGCGTTTTCTAATATTTTTAAAGCTTTCTCCTCCCTTAAATTGCTTTCAAAAATAATATTTCCACTTTGAATATATGTGCGCACATTTAGGAATCCTAAACCAGAACAAATTTCTCTAAGTTCTGCCATGGGCAAAAGGGTATTGCCGCCTACATTTATGCCTCGTAATAATGCGATGTGTATTGCCATATTGTTTTTCTTAGAAACTTACTATTCATATTTTTTACGAAAATATCAGTTAAAGGCAGGAACAATAACTTTATATAATCTTTAAAGGAGTAGAAATAAAAACACAGATTGGGTGAATTTATACTGATATAATCAGCAAGAATCCACCCAATCCGTATCTTAAGTTTTCCTGAAGTACCGCCAACACACACAAGGTGTTTTCAAACGGCACTTTTTTCATTCTTTAATATTCAGGATTGTGGTTAATCATCCAACAAATGCCAAACTTGTCTATGAAACTACCAAAATAATCGCCCCAAAACTGGTCTTCCATTGGCATTTCAATTTCGCCACCGGCGGAAAGCCCATTGAAAAGTCTGTTAGCTTCTTCCCGGCTTTCAGGATGGAGTGATATGTAATTGTTGTTCCCCTTTTTGAGTATATTTCCCATAGAAGGAGCGGTGTCGGAGCCCATTAGTAGAATGCTTTTTCCGATGGGAAGCGAAATGTGCATCACACGGTTTTGTTCAGCGATTGGGAGTTCGTCTCCACCTGGTGCGTCCTTCATTTTCATGTTTCCGGTGAATTCGCCGCCAAAAACCGATTTGTAAAAAAGGAATGCTTCTTCGGCCTGGCCGTCGAAGTTTAGATAAGGGTTTACTTTCATAATGTAATGATTTAAGATGAGTTAGATAATAATTAATTTCCGTTTTCAGACTTTCAGTAAGCCCCGGAAACCCCTGGCGGCATAATAAGATTCTGCCCCATTGTGGTAGGTAAAAACATTGTTGTAGCGGCGGTCACAAAATAAAGCACCACCCAATTTTCTGATATCCTCAGGGGTTTCTATCCAATTGGAAGTTTTTGTGTCGAAGTCTCCAAGTTTTTGGAGCTCAAGATATTGCTCTTCGGTTAATAGCTCAATGCCCATTTCGGTTGCCATGCCTACTGCACTGTTTTTAGGTTTGTTTTCTTTCCTCGATTGCAGAGCTTGGCTGTCGTAACAAACGCTTCTGCGGCCTTTGGGACTTTCCATCGAGCAATCAATAAAAATGAACTCATCGGTACTTATGTCATACCCAACAACATCGGGTTCACCGCCGGTTTGTTCCATTTGGTTGAGTGACCATAGCTTTTTTGGATTGGCTGCCAACCTTTCCTCTACTTTGACCCATTCCAACCCTTTATGCCGGTTCATACTTTTTTCAAAACGGGTTTTTAAGATCGCCGACAATTCCTCTTCTTCTCCTCTATCTTTCATATAATTTTCACTTATCTTATGTTTTTATTGGCAATTGGGTAATGGTCATTTTTGAATAAGGGGTAAATATTTAACCCTGTTTTCAATAATTATCCATATAAGAATTGCAGCCATTACAAATGGAAGCGGATTTGCATCCCCTAGTGTTATGTGATGGGCAACGATGCCAACCATTATTGGGGTTAAAACAAGTGCACCCAAAGCCCGCAGCCGCGGCACTATGATCAGAATACCCCCAATAATTTCGAAGATGGCAATGAGCGGCATCAGCCAGGTAATTTTCGTCATGGCCTCAAACATTACCATTACCTCCTGCGGTAAATCCTCAGGTATAGGCATATAGTTTAAAAGCTTGTTAAGTCCGGCATTGATAAACATCAGGCCGAATAATAAACTAACAACAAAAAGAATTTTGTTTTTCATAGCTGTGATTTTAGATGAATAATTTTATTTCTTGGCTATTTAAACAAAAAAATGGTATTGAAAGTTTATGCACTTTAGTTGAAAATATAACCTATGGATAAAAAAATAAGAAGTTAAAAGGCAGCATACCTAAAACCTAAAATAGATGAATGGCTTGATATCCATTAGGCTAAACTGATAAAATATGAGGCCAAAAACAATTACGGCTATAATTTTAATCGTTACGTTGGCTTTAACAAGTTTCCATTTAACAAGCCTTTCCAGTTCCGAGGGTAGCCAATGCATCATGTATCCCACAAACATAATTAGCACTACGCCCGAATACGAATTGAAAAGTTTGCTCATGTCGTAAATGGAAAATGCCGAAAATAAGCGAATAAAAAACAATTGTAGCGTATGCATATCGGGCGACCGGAAAACTATCCAGGTGATTACAATAAAATGGAAAGTGAAGAGGAAGCCAATAAACTTGGGGATCCTCAGCTTTGCTTTTTTTAGGGCTTTAAAAGTTATTTTTTCGAATAGCAGCGCCAAGCCGTGCAACGCGCCCCAAATCACAAACAACCACCCAGCACCATGCCACAGTCCACCCAGTAACATGGTAATCATTAGGTTTATACCCATACGTGTTTTGCCCCTTCTGTTGCCACCCAAGGGGATGTACAAGTAGTCGCGTAACCAGGATGAAAGTGAGATGTGCCATCGGCGCCAAAAATCGCTTACAGAAGTGGCTACATAAGGCAGATTAAAATTATCGGGCAGTTTAAAACCCAAAATCAAGGCTACTCCAATGGCAATGTCGGTATAGCCCGAAAAGTCGCAATAAATTTGCATGGTGTAGGCATAAGCCCCCATCAATAGTTCAACTCCGCTGTACATCATGGGGGCGTCAAAAACCCTGTCTACCAAGTTTACGGAGAGGTAATCGGAGATGACCATCTTCTTGAACAGTCCGCCCATGATGAGCCACACTGCCAGCCAAAAGCGTTTTTCGGACAATACGTATTTTTGATGTAGCTGTGGAATAAATTCCCAGGCTCTAACGATGGGGCCCGCCACCAGCTGAGGAAAGAAGGAAACGTAAAAACCAAAATCCAGAATGTTTTTTACGGGTTCAATTCTTCGCCTGTACACATCTACCGAATAACTGATGGTTTGGAAGGTGAAGAAAGAAATGCCGACTGGTAAGAGGATATAGCTTGCATCTAAACGTGTATTGAAAAGGGCGTTGGTGAACACAGAAAAGTAATTAACAACCGTGATTTGTGCTCCAGTAATTTGCTGGATAAAGTCGGCAATAAAATAAGTGTATTTAAAATAACCCAATAAACACAGGTTTATAATCAAACTCAGGACAAGTAAAAATTTACGTACCTCTTGCTTGTTAGACTTGCCTATGCCTAAGCCAATGGTATAATCGACCAGGGTTGAAAATAGTAATAAAAAAAAGTAGAATCCTCCGGCTTTATAATAAAAAAAAATGCTGGCAATAAACAAAAAGGTATTGCGTAGCACGCTGCGTTTATACAACAAAGCATTGCCCAGCAGTACCACCCCAAAAAACAACCAAAACAGGTAATGTGTGAAAACAAAACTGGCATTGGGATTATATTTTAATATGCTTAACAAAAGTTCCAATGGTAGCAGTTAATTTTTATTTGAAGATAAAACAATATATTAAGATTAATAATACTATCGTTTGAGATATCCAATAGATTCATTGTTCTGCAAAATTAAAGCTTGTGATTTCTATTGAAGCCTCTATATTTTCGTACTTATCTATTTATTTTCTCAATGTTTTTTACTTTCCTCATACTCACTCATAATGGCTTTGTACAACCAGTCGGCCACTTTTTTGCCGCCCGGCTTATTAAAATGGGTATAGTCGCTCATGGCTAGTTTAGGGTCTCCGTTTGCCCATTTAATCATAGAGCCTTGTCCTCCCATAGCTTCAAAAAGGTCGAAAAAAGCGAATCCGGCCTTCAAAGATGCCGCTTTTTGGGCTTCCTTAATTTTAAATATATGTGTATAAGCCTCCGCTTTTCCATCGGTAAGTTTGCCCACATCGCCCACGCCCACAACCACAACGGCCACTCCCGGCATGGTACGTTTTAAAATTTGCAGCTGGCGGTAAAAATCTTGCCTGTAAAAAGTATAGTTGTCGGCCACGGTGGGTACCATGTTAGTTCCATATTGCAATATTACCATACCTATGTTCATATAAGCTGCCATCTGTTTGTAAAGTACAGTATCCGTTTTATCTAACCGCGGGGACGACTGGCCGCGCATGGCAATGTTATCTAAGGCAACACCGCTCAGGCTGTCCAAGCTCATGCCTAAAAACAAGGGGCTAATATCAGATTCGAAGTAGAGGGAAAATTTTTGAGGTGCCTTTTGGAAGGTCCAGTTTATTTCGGTAATATTTTCATCCATCTGCAACGAGTCGGAGCTAATGAGTTGGCTATCCCAATAGGCGTTAATAGTGAGCGGACGGGCTATGTTTTTTAAAAATAGTCTGGACTTATAGTAATTGGATGCACCGGGCTGTGCCATTGAAGAGCGGGTAATGTTTACCGATGATTCCCCCACGGAATCGATAAGGGATACTTTACCCATAATTCCGTATTGGTTACCCTTTATCAGTCGTGGATAATTATAAACCACATGCTCCCTCCAAGCACCTTTGTTGCGTATCCAAACGGAAGGGAACTGTTTCAATGGATCGTATAAAGGCACCAGACCTGGGCCAGATCCTTTAAAATTCGTTTGAAAACTTTGGCGTAGGTAACGAGATATGCGATCGCCCTCAATTTGCGAATCGCCCATGTGCAGTATACGAATCACCTTTCCGGAATCATCCGCAGTTTCAATTCTACGATAAAAAGCTTCCAACATTTTTTTAAAGGAAGCTGGATAGGTCAACCGTAAAATGCCTGCCGAACTAATAGCCTCAAAAGTATCTGAAAATACACTATCCAGGTCAGTTACGGTGTTCGCAGCCATTGAATCAATGCTGTATGCCACGGTTTTGGTAGTATCCACAATTTCATCAAACACCAGTTTTGTGGAATCATTAGCAGGCACAGCTTGTTGTAATTCTTTTTTTTGTAGTATTTTATCAAGAGATATCCATCGCAAGTTATATCCGGAAGAACCTAATTTTAAGCCTTCAACGGGTATGAAATAACTGAGCGCCCCAAACAACACCAAAATAATAAGGTAGTACAAAAGTATTTTCGGAGGCTTTAGCATGCAGATAAAAGGAATTAGATAAACATGCTGTAAATGTAAAAAAATTATTAGTGAAATCAGGTAGCGAAAGCATGTGGGGAAATCTTTTGAGTAGTGGGATTGAAAGGTTTAAATTAAAAGTAATGGAAATTGCAGATGGATTATTATTTGTTATTTCATGCTCAATTTAGGTTTTACTTATTCAGTTCTGATAGGTATTTATCGGTATATATTTCAGGATGTAGTAAATGAATTCCATCAACAAAATTGGTGCTATCCAAATAGATAATATTGTTAAAATAATCATTGAACTCCTTTTCGAGATGGGTTGGGGGCAGCTCATTGATATTTATATTTTCGATAAAGTCTTTTTTATTGATATTAGTTGGTGTTGGTGAAATTATTATTTCAAAATTATGCTTTATAGAAAGCGCTTTTATTTTGGATAAATATTCAACTGAAATGGGTGATAAAAACGTATATTTAGGTATGTCCGATGATTCAAATTCGGGTGCCCAAGAGCTTACTTGAATATGAGGTATCCTTATAAATTGGCGGTATGGAATTTTTCTAATTTGTTCTTGTACCGTTTTTGAAAATAAAGATGAATATTCTTTTTTGTAAAAAGGTTTTAAAAAATAATGATAAGTGTAATTCTGATCCAAGTTATTTTTAAATGAAGTTGGATTGAAAAGAATGATTAAAGTATCAATTTCATTTCCGGCATTTAAATAGTTATTTAATAATAGATACTGGCCTACCATGCCAATTACTTGGTTAGTTGCCAACGAATTAATACCGTGAATGTTTTCTTTGTACGAGAACATTTCTCTGCCAACACTATCTGCAATAAGTAATTTTTTTGATTTATTTTTCTCTTTACTTTTTTTTATAACATGGTAAATTTCTTTACCCGGATAAGCAATTAAATACACTTTAGTTAAAATAAAAATCGCTGAAATAGTTTCAATAAACAAAACGGTTAACAACAAAAAAAGTATGGTTTTTCTAACAAATATTTTCATAATTGATATAATGTTATTGTTAAAACTGAAAATATATGAAGCCTTGTTTATCTCCTTGAAACCAAAATATAGCAAATATTATTATCATGTAAAAAAGCCATCTAACATATATTTTCTGCTTTGAAAAACTATGGGCTATGGCAAACTGGTCATTTCTACCTGTCCACTCAATTAGTACAAATATACATACTAATACTAGTGTGGTAAAAGCTTTGCGCATGTCGTCAAATTCAGGTACGGTAAAAAGTGAAGGCGAAAATATTTCAGAAATGTAGTTTAATGCATGGCTTGCGTTTTCCGCCCTAAAAAATATCCAGGCAAACACGGTTAATGCAAACGTAAATCCCATCGAAATCAATTCCTTAAAGGTGGGTAAATAGCGTCCTTGTGCCACCGTGTTTAAGTGTTTTCTGTTTTTGCCGCTTAGCAGTAAGGGGATAAAATAGATAGCATTTAAAAGTCCCCATATAATAAAAGTCCAGTTGGCACCGTGCCAAAAGCCACTTACGATAAAAATAATGAAAGTATTGCGTATGGCGCGGGCTGTGTTTACCCTGCTTCCGCCCAACGGGATATACAAGTAGTCTCGGAACCAGGTGGAGAGGGAGATGTGCCATCGCCTCCAGAATTCGGCAAAATCGCGCGAAAAATAGGGGAAGGCAAAGTTTTGCATCAGGTCGAAACCAAATAAACGTGCCGTGCCAATGGCAATATCCGAATAACCCGAGAAATCGCCATATATCTGAAAGGTAAAGAACAAGGCGCCCAAAACCAGTGTGCTGCCCGAATAATCCGCCGAATTGTTGAATATCATATTGGCGTATTCGGCACAATTATCAGCAATCACCACTTTTTTAAACAGCCCCCAGAGTATCTGGCGCATCCCATTCACGGCTTTGGAATAATCGAATGTGCGCTTTTTGTAAAATTGCGGTAGCAGGTGTGTTGCTCTTTCAATAGGACCCGCTACCAATTGCGGAAAGAAACTTACAAAGGCCGAAAATGCAATGAAGTCGTTGGTAGGTTTTAATCTTCGTTTATACACATCGATACTATAACTCAATGTTTGAAAGGTATAGAAACTGATGCCTACCGGTAAAATGATATTTAAAGTGCTGCCATTGATTTCTTTGCCAAAAAGCGTGAAGGCACTTATAAAGTTGGCAATAAAAAAGTTGTAATATTTAAAAAAGCCTAAAAACCCTAGGTTTACCACGATACTCGTCCAAAGATAGATTTGCCTTTTTTGTTGGGTTTCTTCGCTGGCAAGTGCACGCCCCACCAAATAATCGACTATTGTGCTAAATAGTATTAACGACAGAAACCGCCAATCCCACCAACCATAAAATACATAACTCGCAGTTACGATTAGGAAATTTTGAAGCTTTAGGTTTTTGTTTGTAGCAAACCAATAAAGTACGAATACTATTGGCAAAAAGATGGCAAAATCGATCGAATTAAAAAGCATCCAGAATGTATGGTGTGGTATTTATTAAGATTTTTAATGAGTTGCCAAAAATAAAATAAAATATTCAATTCGTTGTTTTATTTTTATCAAAGCACAAAAAGAAAGGCTGAAAACCTCCCTGTATTAACGGGATAGGTTTTCAGCCTTTCTTTTATTACCAACATATCTTATTCCGCAATTCCTTCCAACATAAACATAAAACTATATTCCAGGGCTACTTCTTTGTAAGGCTCAAACCTACCCGAAGCACCACCATGACCGGCTTCCATATTGGTTTTCATGATTAAAATATTGTCATCCGTTTTGGTAGCTCGCAACTTAGCCAGCCATTTGGCAGGTTCCCAATACTGAACCTGTGAGTCGAACAATCCGGTAGTAATAAGCATGTTCGGATAATCATGTGCCTTAACATTATCGTAGGGCGAATATTTAAGCATATAATCATAGGCCTCCTTGTTTTTAGGATTTCCCCATTCGTCAAACTCGTTGGTTGTTAGAGGTATGGTTTCGTCAAGCATGGTTGAAATCACATCTACAAAAGGAACCTGTGCAATAACGCCATTGTACAATTGTGGCTCCATGTTTACTATGGCTCCCATCAAAAGCCCGCCAGCACTGCCACCCATGGCATAAAGATGTTGGGGCGATGTGTATTTTTGTTCTATTAAAAAATGGCTACAATCAATATAATCAGTAAATGTGTTTATCTTTTTCATCATCTTGCCATCGTCGTACCATTTGCGACCCATGGACTGGCCACCACGTATGTGCGCAATGGCAAATACAAAACCTCTGTTGAGCAAACTTAAGCGTGTGGAGCTAAAGCCTGCATCGATGGTGTGGCCATACGAACCGTAAGCATAAAGTAATAGCGGCGCCGAACCATCTAAAGAGGTGCCTTTTTTATAAACCAATGAAACTGGTATTTTTGTTCCATCACGTGCAATAACCCATTGTCTCTCGGCTTTGTAATCTTCGGGATTATGGCCGCCAACAACCTCTTGCACCTTTTTAATGTCCTTGGTTTTGGTGTTCATATTATAATCGATGGTAGAGCTAGGTGTGGTCATGGAACTATAGCCATATCTCAACAATTCAGTATCGAATTCAGGGTTGGCCGAGGTACCGGCTACATAAACTTCTTCGCCAAAGTCGATATAATGCTCGTCCTTGGTTTCTTGGTTGATGATGCGGATGTGGTTTAAAGCATTTTTCCGTTCACTCACCACCATGTAGTTTTTGAAAACATCAATACCTTCCAGTAAAACATCATCCCTGTGAGGAATTATTTCTTTCCAATTTTCCATTGAAGTGGCATTTTCAGGTGTTTCCATCAACCTAAAGTTTTGCGCTTTATCGTTGGTAACAATGTAAAACTTGTCCTCAAAGTGACTGATAGAATATTCGTGTTCTGCCGTGCGGGGGGTAAACTCCTTAAATGTACCGTCGGGCTCGTTGGCATTTAAGATATGATAATCGCTGGATAATGTGCTTTGCGCGAAAATAATGAGATATTTTTCCGACTTTGATTTATACACGCCAATATAAAACGATGGATTTACTTCGTTATAAACCATCACGTCGGTTTTTATTTCGCTACCCAATTTATGACGCCATATTTTTTCGCTAAGCAACGAAATTTTGTTTTGAGAAGTGTAAAAGTAGGTGCGGTTATCATTGGCCCAAGCTCCGCCAGGTGATACGTTTGGGATTTCATCCTTAAAAAACTCCCCTGTTTCAAGATTTTTAAAACGCGTGGTGTAAATACGCCGGCTAACGGTATCTTCGGCAAAAGCCAGTATTTTATTGTCGGGGCTCACAGTCATAGCCGTTGCTGAGTAATAGCTGTGTCCTTGAGCCAAGTCATTGATATTCAGTATTACTTCTTCCGTGTTTTCCAGACTCTCTTTTTTTCGGCATACCACGGGGTATTCCATGCCTTCCTCATATCTGGAATAATACCAATAGCCATTTTGGAAATAAGGGACGGATTCATCATCTTTTTTTATTCTTCCTACAATTTCATCAAACAACTTTTGTTGCAGTTCAACCGTATTCCGCATTACTGAATCGGTATATGCATTTTCGGCGTTCAGGTAATCGAGGGTTCTTTGCGTTTGTTCGTCTGGTGTTTCGCTGTTTTTTTGCTCATCGCTCAAGCGCATCCAAAAATATGGATCCGCACGGGTGTGGCCGTGAACAGTTATTAGCGAGTCAATTCTTTGAGCTACGGGGGCTTCGGGTAGATGGGAGGGGAGTAGGGAGTTGGTTTTTGTAGGTTTGCTGCAAGCCGATAGGATTAAGATGCCCAATAGCAACAACGAAAAGTGTTTTATCATGAGTGTTTTTTTTGGTTTAACTAGTGTAAAGATATGTTTATCTTAGCGAAAATTCCATGATAAGTAGTTGAAAATATATCTTATACAATACATTATCGTGGGAGATAGCCATGGATTAGTAATTAGGTAAGGTATAAAAAGATAAAGAGCTACCCTGTGGTAGCTCTTTATGTATGAAAAATAACATTAAAATAATGGGTTTATACCCAATATTTACAGCTTAAAAATAGAAACTTAAAAACAGACCACCATAAGTTGCAGGTCTGCTTGTGGCAAAAGATGAGCTTGATTGTTGTGGTGTAACAGGGGTATCAGTTTTTACCACGCTACTGCCATTCCATGACTCCGAAGTGCCATTGGACTGACCTGACCAAGAGTGCTGAAAATCTAATGCATATTCACCACCGATGCTTATTTTAGGCATAAAGAAGTACTCTACACCAATAAATACACCAGCTGAAATAGTGCTAGTTGTACCTGAAGTACTCTCCAAAATACGACTTGAACCAAAAGCATTGTCATCGAAGTTATATGAAGACGGTGTTTGGTTCATTGCAGTATATGGATTTGCATAAGTGAACTCATTAGACGATTTACCATAACCGTAGCCAATTTGTGCACCATAATAACCAGCCAAACGCTTGCGTGTTTTGTAAATTTGATAACCTACTTTTATCGACATATCACGGTTCCTATCTTCCATTAAATCTTCTGCCAATGCATTCGGATTAAGTGGATTTAACCTTAATTTATCATCGGCAACATACGCTCTTTCGTTTGTAGAATTATTGTTAATACTAATAATAGCTCTAACAGCAGTATTGTCGGTTAAAAAATACTTAAAATATAAAGTGTTTTCTCCTAAATCAAGCGTGTTGTCTTCGGTATTGTTAAACATATTACCTAAGAACTCCAAGTAGGGAAGTGCATCAGCACCTATTGAAATATCGCCCACTTGTGGCAGATAATTGCTGTAATCCTTTGCTTTTAATACTACCGCTTCATCTTGGGCAAAACCCATTGCAGGAATAAAAAGCAAAAGAAATATCGTTGATTTTATATATTTCATCTCTTTTAAAATGATTTTGTTCAACTAAATTGATTAGTAAATAAAAGGATTTCCTCCGCCAACATTAAAATCCCTAATATTATCGGTTTTAGGGTTGTATGTTCCTATGGAAGAATTACCGATATAAGAATATTTTACTTTAATGTATTTGCTTGGATCAGCAGGAGATTGAACGTTTTTGTCAGCTTTAAAATTCCAATGTGCTGTAATTGCAGTATTTGCAGGAACCTGAAGATTGTACACTTTACCATTGGCAACAACATCTTTCGACCAAACGATAACGTTATTTACTTTACCAATAAAAGTAACGATGGTACCTGTAGGCAACGCTTCTTGAACTCCATTGTCTGTATCCAATTCACCTGTGATTTCACCATATAACATAGCAGTATATTTCAATTCTTCTTGTGATTTAATACCATAAGTAATGTCAAGATAAGTTGTTAATCCTGCTTTTACTTTTGCAGTTGTCTGTGCAATTGTATAAACAGTTTTTTGAACAGGGAATTGTGCGTTGTTTTCAAGAGTAAGATCTGCTGTAAAATCGGTTGGCGTAACAGTAACAGTTACACCTTTGTTATTTGATGGTACCTCTACTGAATAGGCTCCATTTTGACCCACTGTAATCATCTTTTCCCAGTTACCTTGATTAGCATTGGAGGATAAGTCCGAAAGGGGGATGGTTACAAGTAAGTTTGTTCCTGCAGGAGCAATTTCTTTACCTGCTGTCTGTAGGTTTAATTCGGCATAAACAACACCGCTTAAAGTTGCAACTTGTGTAGTATCTACCATAATTGCAGAGCTGGTCAGTTGATCTTCAGTACAAGAAGTTACTGATAATCCTAAACCTAATACGGTTAGGATAGTTAAATAAAAAATTTTCTTCATCTTAATAAATAATTATTTGTTAGATTTAATTAAGTGCGAAAGTATATTATTTATTTTACAACAAGAAGTTGTGCTTTGCATAATTATGACCAAAATGTGTTTTTTTTGTGACAAACACTGTATTTTTGTTGTTTAAATTGACATTTTAGAGACTTTAATGAGGTTTTGTTTTTACATTTTACTGAATCATAAACCTATCTAATAAAGAAGTATTTTTGTGATATATGTGGGGCACAGGATTTTACTATAAAAGTTGAATTAAATTATTTTTAGATGAAAATATTACTGACAGGAGCAACCGGATACATCGGTAAACGATTGGTTCCACAATTAATTGAAGATGGACATCAGGTGGTATGTGCGGTGCGCGATAAAAATAGGTTTAGCGTTAATTATCCCAATGTTTCGGTAATAGAACTGGACTTGCTTAACACGGATACTTTAAAAAATATTCCCGTCGATATTGACGGGGCTTATTACTTGGTGCATTCCATGAGCGATACAGGCGATTTTGACACAAAGGAAGCAGTGTGTGCACAAAATTTTAACCAAGCCGTAAAAAATACAAACTTAAGCCATGTGGTGTATTTAAGTGGTATTGTAAATCATCATACACTGTCGAAGCATTTGAAATCGCGAAAAGCAGTGGAGGATATTTTAGAGTCAGGAGATTACCACTTAACAACACTCAGAGCGGGCATTATTATCGGCTCGGGGAGTGCTTCCTTTGAGATAGTGAGAGATTTGGTTGAAAAGTTGCCTGTGATGATAACGCCTCAATGGATTTTAACAAAATCGCAACCCATTGCCATACGCAATGTGATACAGTTTTTGACTCGCACTATTTTCAATTCATCAACCTACGATCACTCCTACGATATTGGCGGCCCTGATGTGCTAACCTACAAAGATATGATGCTGATATTGGCAGAGGTGCGAAAGTTAAAACGTCATATTTATTCCTTGCCGGTGATGACACCCCGTCTGTCTTCGTATTGGTTGTATTTTGTTACCTCAACTTCCTATTATTTGGCTGTTAACCTGGTTAATAGCATGAAGGTGGAGGTAGTGGCCAAGTCCAACGATTTGGCGCAACGTTTGAGTATAGAGCTTGTGCCATATAAAAAGGCTGTGGAGATGGCATTTATGCGAATTCAGCAAAACGAAGTGGTTTCTTCATGGAAGGATTCTGTTATCAGCAGTCATTTTCATTCCAGCCTACAAGAATATATCGAAGTACCTGTGCTGGGCTGCTATGTGGATAGCCGCAGCACAAAATGTGACAATCGTGAGCAATGTATAGCACGTATTTGGAAACTGGGTGGTAATGTGGGTTGGTATTATGGTAATTGGCTGTGGAGGTTAAGGGGGCATATGGATAAAATGGCCGGTGGCGTTGGATTGCGTCGTGGTAGAACCCATGATGATGAAATAGCAGCGGGTGATGCCCTAGATTTTTGGAGGGTAGTGCTGGCCGATAGATCAAAAGGCCGACTCCTCCTTTATGCCGAGATGAAATTGCCTGGCGAAGCCTGGTTGGAGTTTAAAGTAGATGGCGATACGCTACAACAAACTGCTACATTTCGTCCGCGTGGATTATGGGGAAGGTTCTACTGGCTCCTCGTATTGCCTTTTCATCATTTTATTTTTGGTAATATGATTAAAAAGATTGCCGATGGATAAAAACCTAAGCCTTTTGCGAAATTGGGCTTGTAAGAGTTGAAAACAGAGTTGAAAACCATGCAATTTTACACTTAAGGCCATCCCAATGTTATTGCGCAGCTACGCGGGCGGCATAAAGTAACTGCGTGCAAATATCAGCCTTTGATTGGGATTAAATATTTTATCTCCATTTATATAATCTTTTCTTTTTTTTCTTAATTTCTATTTGTCTTAATCTACAGTAAATCAAGGTATTTTCTTTGTTAAGCAAAAAGATTTTAAAAAATATAGTATTGGGTATTGCATAGTACCAAGTAAAAACCATATATTTGCAATACCATATTCAAGGTTAAGACAGGTATTGTAATTTAGAACACCGTAAATGTACATCATAAAAAGTAGGATATGAAAATTGAAAACACTAAGGCACAGATGAGAAAGGGGGTTTTGGAATATTGTATACTCGCCATCCTTACACCCAGCGCAAAATATACCTCCGACATCATTGGCGCACTTAAAGATGCTAAGATGATAGTGGTGGAGGGTACTCTATATCCACTGCTCACCCGTTTGAAAAATGCTGGATTATTGTCCTATCGTTGGGAAGAATCAACCCAAGGGCCACCCCGCAAATATTACGAACTAACTCAAAAAGGTACTGCCTTTTTAGTCGAACTGGACGCATCGTGGGCCGACTTGGTAAATGCCGTTTCGGTGATTAAAAACAACTCTCAAAAACAGTAATATCATGAAGAAAATAGTAAATATTAATTTGAGTGGCAGAGTTTTTAACATAGATGAGGACGCTTTTGCCCATTTAAGAAGGTACCTGGACCGATTGGAAAGCTACTTTAAAAATCAAGAAGGAGGTCAGGAGATTATCAACGATATAGAAAATAGAATTGCCGAATTGCTGGACGAAAGGATGGTAGGTAAATTTGGGGTTGTAAACCTGAGGATGGTAGAGGAGGTGATAGGTATGATGGGTCAGCCCGAAGATTTTGAACCCGAAGAAAATAAAAACAATGACAAACAAAAATCGGAATATGGGGCATTTAACCAACACACTAGTCGACGATTGTTTCGCGATGCAGAAAGCCGGGTACTTGGTGGTGTTTGTGGCGGCATTGGCGCTTATTTAAATATGGATCCGGTTTGGGTACGTGTAATTTTTGCTTTGCTTATTATCTTCGGTCTGGGAATTATCATACCTATATATATTGTATTGTGGATTATTGTTCCGGTAGCCATAACCACCGCCCAGAAGTTGCAGATGCGAGGCGAAAACGTAACTATCGACAACATCGAAAAATCCATCCGGAATGAATACGAAGACGTAAAAAGAAGGTTTGGAAAGGTGCGTCAATCGGATGTATACAAAAAAGGGGAGAGTTGGTGGAAGAGATTTAATAAACGTGATAAAACGATGCTCACCATCGTTGCTATTGTGGGTGGTGCATTGTTACTGAGTAACTTATTTAATGTGCATGGCATTCATTCTGGGTTTGTTCAGCCTGTTTTTATGAATAATATGAGCGTTCATTTAGGAAACCTGCCTTTTTTCCATTTCCCTGGTTTGGGCTTTACAGTATTGGCACTTCTACTGATAGGGCTTATATTTCGATCGGCGTTTAAAATCATCCTATATGTTATTGCCTTTATATTTTTGGCCATGTTCGGGATTAAAATACTTGGTTTATTGCTGGGCAGTTCATTCCTATTTTTATAATAAATTACTCATATGAAACCGACATGGCCGTAGCAAATAATTAAGTCGTAAAGGGGCATGATTTAAAGTTGCACTGGTTATCAGCGTTTTGCTAAATTTTGAACAGATGAAAAAAACACTATTTATCAATCTAAGCGGTTTTGCTTTTCACATTGATGACGATGCGTATGATAAGCTGCATCAATACCTTCAAAAAATTGAGAGAAGTTTTTCGGACAAAGAGGAGGCCAAAGAAATAGTATCGGATATTGAAGCGCGTATTGCAGAGTTATTCCATGGTAAAAAGAAATCATCGGAAGAAGTTATCACACTTATCGAAGTGGAAGAGGTGATTGGCACCATTGGCCAACCGCAGGATATTGCCGATGAGGACGAAACGGAGGAGAGGCCTCGGCACGAATCGTTCGCGGAATCTAATCCGCCCTTGTATGGAAAGCGTTTATACCGAGATCCTGACGGTCGCGTATTGGGGGGTGTATGCGGAGGACTTGGTGCATATTTTAATATAGATCCGATGGTGTTCCGTATTCTATTCTTATTGACTTTTTTCTTTTATGGCTCATCATTGCTTGCCTATTTTGTATTATGGATTGTAATGCCCAAAGCCATTACCATATCGCAGAAATTGCAAATGAAAGGACCTGCAGCTTATGAGAGGTGGCAAGAAAATATTAAAAATGAGTATAGTGAAGTTCACGATACCTTTAAGCGGTCAAAAACATACCAAAGGTCATCTGCGGCTTATTCGCATAGCTCCGATGCGATGGGAAATTTGCTGGGCGGTATGGTTCGGGTGTTTGGTTTAATAATTGGTGTTGTTTTAATGTTATCAATGCTCACTGTTTTGGTTTCGTTATTGTTCACCTTTACTTTTGGTTTTACTTTCCTCGATTTTTCGGGAGTGAGCAACTATGTAGCCTCGCTGCCTGGCCTGTTTATTTCTGAAAATGAAATGTTATATGGCAGTATCGGTCTACTTCTGGTAAGCTGCATACCTGTTATCGTTTTATTTTACTTGGGCTTTAAATTGGTTTTTAGGTTTAACGCGCGGTTTAGGTATTTAGGATTCGCTTCTCTGGTGCTTTGGTTTGTGGGCTTAGGCTTGGTGTTTTATACATCGGCAAAGGTAGCCCGTGATTTTACGGTAACACAAGAAATCTACAAGAAAGAATTATTGGTGCTGCCCGCAGATAGTGTGATTTACTTGAAGCCTAATATAACCACCCATTCCCTTGATTATAAAGAGCATTTGTTCGACATGAATCAACTGGATATTTACGCCAATAACCAAAAGATCTATGTTCAAGGTAAACCCCATATAGAATTGGTGCGAGGTCAGGATTATTCTATCGAAATAAAAAAATCGGCCAAAGGAGGTACAGTAAGCCAAGCACAAAAAAATGGCAATGATATTGAGTTTTTCTGGATGCAGGACGATGCGGTATTGAATTTAGATGCCATTTTTACCCTACAGGAAAATAGTAAAATGAGAAATCAGAAACTTCAGGTTGTCATCAGTGTGCCAGAAGGCGTAAAAGTGGAGGTGGACGATGAGCTAGAGTGGGTGGTGAATAACCGATTGAATTAAATTAGTTACCATAAAGATATGGAAGCAGTGGATAAGCTAAGTAGTTAACTTGCGTTTTAAAATTAATTATAATGAGATGAAAAACTTAATACGTATTGCCCTGATATTATTACTGATGGGCTACAGCAGCCTTGTTATTTTTTCGCAGCAAAAAACAACCGAAAAAATGTTTGACGATCTCCGGGGGATGGACGAAGTAACCTATTTGTCACTTTCGAAAAACCTGCTCCAATTTATGGATTTTGATTTGGACAGTAATGAAGATGAGCAAGCGAGAAAGGTAACGGGTGATTTGAAAGAAGTGAAGTTAGTGATATTTAAGCCTAAAGTATCTCCTGGAAAAAGCTTTATCGATCAGGTGCGTCAATACATGAAAAAAGGCAGCTACAGTCTTGTTGAGGACAACGAGTCGGGCGAGGACACCGAAGTATGGGTGCATCGCAACGGCCGTAAAGTATATGAGTGCCACGTAATTTTTCAGGGTGAGCAAAATGGAGTCCTTCTTTCCTTTTTTGGCGATTTTAAAATTGAAGATGTAAAAAAAATGAGGAAGAAAATGGAGGAGTATGAAGAATGATTGGTTATATTTGAAATATACTTAAATTTAGTTCTATGAGTTCGGCCGGACATGTATTGGATATGATTAAGCGATCCAGTTATAACGCATCTATTAAGCAGAAGCGTGTTGATAGAATGCGGAAAATAAAAGCCATGTATGAAGAGGAACTACTACGCCACCATCATACCGAAATTCGGCACAAAGATATTGACAAACAAGATTTGGAGAGGATAAAAATAAACATCCGTCATCAAATTTCTACGCATAGAAAAAGAAAGTTGTTATTAAGTGGGGTAACTACCCTGGTGGTTGTTATTGCTATTTACTTATTTTCCAAATCAATGGTGCTGTGGGTTTTATAGAATACTGAAAAATATTTTATTTACGTATATTGTATCTTCCCCCCATTCGGGGGGATTAGAGGGGGGTCTACTCAAACTTCCTTTCAACCACTGGATTAATAAAAGGTTTAGTGTTTAACTCACCCTTATGGTACAACATTAGTTTATCATACATTTGGGAATCTTTCCATTCCTCTTTTATGGCTTGACTAAAAGTAACATCGGCCAATTCAAATTTAAACCACTCCAGATCCTCAAGGAATGCTTCGGCATAGCCTGTTTCGGTTTCGTGCACCCTTACTGATTTAACACTAACCTCACCCTCGCCATTTTTAAACTCGGTAGCCTGCAAAACTTTGTTAATAATAAACAATAGGGTAAGAGAAAAACACTCTGCCGAAGGACTTACGGGCATTTCGATATATCGGTCGCTGTTACTTTTTATAAACGTTTTAAATTCCTCAGTTTCCTTATCCCACATGGCATAGGCGTGGTCAAAGCTATCGATGATATCTTTAATTGTTCCTTTGGTAAGGCCAAAATCGTATATCATATGGCCAAAATCAAGACGGGTGGAAGTTAAAAAAACTTCCACCACATAACTATGTCCGTGCAACGATTTTTTGCAGCGCAAGCTCGAACAATCCCGGACAATATGGGCTCCTTCAAACTTAAATTTCTTCCTGATTATCATTAAGGTTTGATTTATTTTTATCCTGTTTCGTTACTAACTGTAATCAGCCAACAGCCAATCGCTATCCGCCACTTACTTCCCTGCGCATTTCGGAATGGCTAAAATCGCCACCATAAAACTCACTGGTAAAAGCACCTTCATTACTTTGTGTTCCTCTCAGCGATTCGCAAGTATGCACCAATCCACTTAGTTTAACATACACCGAATCGGTTTCGGCAGCAAGGCATACCTCGTCGTAAATCATCTTCGTCAAGTTTTCTTGCAAATGACCTCTGCGCGAAACCCAATCGACAATGCGTTGCAGTTTGGAGATACCAATAATTTTTTCGCCGGGAATATAACTGATAACAGCATATGATCCATCGCGAAAGAGGGTGCTGAACGGTGCGGTATGGTGCGAGCACACCGATACGATGTCCACGCGCTTTGTGATTGGGTACTTTTGACCATGCTCATTAGGAAAACTAGTCATGAGTGGTTTGTGCGACCATCGACCAGAAAGCATTTCAGTATCATCATTTAAATCATTACCGCAGTACATTTTTGCCAAACGGTAGGGCGTGCCTTTTTCGCCACCCACATTGGGATCGTTCATGTCAATTTTCATCGACTTAAAGGCTTGGGTCAAGAAATACTCTGTAATGCTTCGCATTATATAATGTCCCTCTTCCGAGATACCTCCAACCCTTTCAACATTATCGGATATCTTAAAGTCGGCTAGGTGGTTATATTCAATCCATGAAGTCAAAAAATCCTTTTTTGGGAATTTTTTTTGAAATCGTTGTTCAATATAATCTTTCAGGTAATCGAATTTTCCTTCTACCTCAGTTACGAATCTTTTTTGCTCATGTACCCTAGAGCTTGCCGTTTTATTTGCTGTTTTTACAAGTAGTTCTTTCATGTCCTCTAATGTTTAAATTAATAACATTAATCTATATAAACGATTATACCTTATTAATGTTTCATCTTTAAAACAATGATGCGCTCAATTTGTTTAATTAATATGTGTAATAGTTAAACAAATATTTAAAGAATTAAAATAACAATCACACATTCTTAACCATTCGCATAAGAGGATTGGCGCTAAAAGTCAGCAGCCACGAGCAATCAAACATCAGCTATTCGTCAAGAACTATCCGCCATAATGCTCTTCATCCTTTCTCCATTTGTCACTGCCAAAGCGCGAAGTTAGTAAGGTGAGTATTTCGTTGGCGGAATATTCGATGGGTTTATTACTGATGTTAAGAACAGTAAAGCCACCCTTTTTAAATAAGTTAGCGGCAAAGTCCAACTCCATACGTACTTTTCGCCTATCGATGTAATCCGTGTTAGGATCCATGTGGATGCGGCTTACTCTGCTGCTGCGTTGGGCAATCAGATAGGCCATAGAAATGGTAAGACCGAAAACCCGGCGGGGATCAATCTGAAAAAGTGTTTCAGGTATGGGTGTTCCTGGAACAATGGGCACATTGGCCACCTTCCAACCGAACATGGCCAAGTAGATGCTCAAGGGTGTTTTCCCGGTTCGTGAAACTCCGGCAAGCACAATGTCGGCGGTGGCAATTTTTTCGGTGTGTTGCCCGTCGTCGTGTTGTATGGTAAATTCAATGGCACGCACCCTCCGGTAATACTCCATATCTCGCAAACGATAAAGTCCGGGCTGCTCCGTAGGTTTCATGTCGAGGACGGTGTCCAGGTAGTCGGTCATGTTACCTACTAAATCAAAGTGTCGAATATTTTTTGTTTCGCAGCTATCAATCAACTTTCGTCGGGCCACATGGTCCACCATGGTATGAGCCACTACGCCATTTGTTTTAACCACTTTATCGGTAATGGCATCAATCTGTTCCTGAGTGCTCACCTCGGGCTCAATGATAACTGGAATTTTATGATCGGGGTATTGAATCAGCATAGACTCCACCAGCGTATGTCCGGCTACTCCTTTCCCCCCCGAAACTACATAGATAGGGGGCATGTTCGAATCTTTTTCCATAACAATTTATTTTGCCATTAAGATAGAATAAAGTTGTTAAGCAAACAATAATTTTTTTATTCCAGGTGTGAGTCGTTCCCGGAATCCTACCTTCACCACTCCGGGCGCGAGCCGTGCGACGGCATCGGGTATTATTTTACTGCGTGATTGATACTCCGGGCGCGACTATAAGTTGCACTCGGAGTATCAAGCTGTAAATAATTATTAGCTTCCATTGCACGGCTAGGCAACCTTTTGTAAATATTTTACATTTTTAGGGTGTAGCAAAGCTGAATATACCGATAGTGAAAAAACTTATACACGACTTAAAAAAGAATAGCAGTAAGGCACAGCGTAAGCTGTTTGTGATGTACTCCGATTATCTCTATCGTATTTGCTTTAGGTATTTATGTAATAGAGATGATGCGCATGATGCACTTTCGCAAAGCTTTTTAAATATTTTTAATAAAATTAGTGAGACGGATATTCAGGAGGAAGTAGTATTAAAAGCATGGATGAAAAGAATTGCCATCAACCAATCCTTGATGCAGCTCAGAAAACGTAAGATGTTTTTTATGGAGTTGGATCTGATAGAAGAAATTGAAGAATCGCCATTAACTACTGATGGGAGTTTATTGGAAGATGATTTGGTTAATATGGTGTTGAGTTTACCCGATGGATACAGGACAGTTTTTAGTTTGTATGTGATAGAAGGATATAAGCATGATGAGATAGCCCAAAAGCTTGGAATTACGGCGAGTACCTCAAAATCGCAATTGCGTAAAGCTCGTTTGCAGCTAAAAGGAATGATTGAAAAATTAGATGTGAGTTATGAAACGAGCCATTAGAATACTTCACATTTAGGAGAGGTTATCATTGGCGAGTTCCCCCGATGTATCGGGACCATTAAAGGACAAATAATTTTAATGAGATGAAAAAGCACGTTGAAGATCAGATAAAAAATGCCATTGAAACGTGGGATGAAAAACCTGCTGATTTGGGATTGGATAAGGATTTAGTTTGGAATACTATTGCCGCTGTGCAGCCTAAAATCCAAGATCAAATAAATTGGTACAAAGTTTCCGTGGCCGTTGTGTTACTACTCCTTACTTGGGGATGGGGAAATACATATTTTGCCAATAGACTGTTGCAGAACGAAAAAAATGTGATGGCAAATAATATCCAAAATTTGAGTTTGGAGATAAATAAGATGCAACAATCTAAAAAGGAATTGAAAAAGAGTGAGGAAATAAAAACAGATACAATCATCAAAGTTATAAACATAGCAAATGAATCCTCAGAGCATAAGGTATTGTTGCAAAATAAGCAACAACTTGAGCAAAAGAATAATGCATTGTTAGCAGAAAACTCAAATTTGTTAGCTCAATTAAGTGCAATTAATAAGCAACATTTGCTGCTTACGGATAGCCTTATTGTTTTAGCGAAAAGCGTTAAAAAAGAAGCAAGTACACAATTGAGTACTTCTTCAAATATATGTAAAGATTTAGCACTACAGGTTAATGAGGAAGCTTTGGCTCTTTTAACGGAACAAAGCAAAGAAAAATTAAATACTGCTCCCACGCACAAAAAGAAATTTGAAATAGTACTATTCAATAAATCCGAATCCTATACTAGCGAGGCGCCTGCTAAAACGGGAATAACTTTTTAAAAACAAAAAATCATGCAAAAACAAATTATAAGTGTAATAGGCGGTATTTTGGTACTACTGCATTCTCAATTAAGTATGGCAACTTTAAAAAATGATGTGGTTAAAATATCCATGCCCAATAAAACAGCCATCGAAATTGTTGGTGAGGATATAAATAAATATCCAATAGATACGTCTTTTATATCCGAAAGTATTGAGAGATTTTTTAATTTCTGCCTTACCTCTAATATTGCCCAAATGATGCAGCAAGCTCCTCGGTTGCTTGAAATAAAAGTGGTGGAAGATAGAGCGCAACACTACACCTACGGATCTGCCGATAAATTTTATTCCTTAAATATCAACGAGCGCCAAATTCCCAATCAAATTATTTCGTCGGCAGGCTTTACAAAAAACCTGTATTATCTTCAAAAACATCAATTAGAATTTTCGGATAACCGTTTCACCTATAAAATAATGTTCGACGAATTAGAGCAATTATATTTTTATCAAACGCTCGAAGCCGCAGAAGTTTTAACCGGGATATTGCATAATCATTTAAAAGAAAAAAGTAGGCATATCGAAAAATTACATTACGAAGTGGAAAAGGATTATGGCTACGAAAAGATATATCAAAATGAGAAATATGCCAACGACCAAATAGAACTCAGTTTTAGTCCGGGCTTTGAGAATGTAAAAAATTCTTGGGCGGGGAGTATAGAGGCTGTGATGACTTTTTCTTTTTCACGAAAAGGTATCAACAAAAATGCGTACAGTCTGCATTACGAATGGCAATATGATTTTTCGTCGGACAATGAGAGAAATATTAATCAATTTGTCAGTATAGGATATCGCCATGATTTTTCAAAGGATCCAGATAATAGTAAATCCTATACCTTTAAATTAGGATACCTTGCCTACAAGCAGCGTAATTTATACAGTAACGATACTTTTAGGTTGGGGGTGAGCCGCGGTATAGGAAGTAAGTTTACAATTGAACCTCAAATCTATTTCAACGATTTTTTTCAGGATGTTATTCCGTCCATTAAGTTAGGGATAGGGTTTTAATGGAATTCCAGCTTACTCCGGGCGCGACTACAAGTCGCACCCGGAGTATCAAGCTGTAAATCCATATCCGCTGTCGTCGCACGGACACCCGGAATAAAAACCGAGCTGTAAATCATTATCCGCTGTCGTCGCACGACCTAGTCGGCGTTTCGCTCTATAAAACGGATGATGGCATTAGCGATGTCTATTCCTGTGGCGGATTCTATTCCTTCGAGGCCGGGGGAGGAGTTCACCTCCATAATTTTAGGGCCTGTTTTGGATTGCAACATATCCACACCTGCAATGCTCAACCCCAGTGCTTTGGCGGCCCTTAGAGCGGCGTTCTCTTCCTCATCGCTTAGTTCAATAATTGATGCAGTACCACCACGATGCAGGTTGGAACGGAACTCGCCTTCCTTAGCCTGTCGTTTCATGGCACCTACAACCACGCCATCCACCACAAAAGCCCTAATGTCGGCACCTTTGGCTTCTTTTATAAACTCTTGGACTATCACGCGAGCTTTCAGTCCGCCAAAAGCATCCAGCACCGATTCGGCGGCACTGTTTGTCTCGGCTAATACCACACCTACGCCTTGAGTGCCTTCAAGTAATTTGATAACGCAAGGCGCACCGCCAACCTGCGCAACGATATTTTGGTTATCCTTGGAAAAGTTGGTGAAAGCTGTTTTAGGCAGGTGCAATCCGGCACGCGACAGTATCTGCAAACTGCGCAGTTTATCGCGTGAGCGCACCAAGGCTTGCGATTCGGTGGTGGTAAAAACTTTTTTCATTTCAAATTGACGAACTACTGCTGTTCCGTAAAAGGTAACAGAAGCACCTATACGCGGTATGATAGCATCAATATCCTTGACTTCGTGACCATTATAGAAGATCTGTTGTTTTTTGCGCTCTATTAACATATCACATTTGGTGTGATCTAGGACAACCATATGATGTCCTCTTTTTTCCCCTGCCTCGATAAGTCGTTTTGTGGAATATAATTTTGAGTTTCGTGATAATACTGCAATATTCATGGTTAATTATTTATTTTAAAAGATATGGTGAGAAGATAGTGAAAAAACGTATGCCAGATTCAGGAAAATATTTTATTTGAGATGTGTGTATTTTTTAGATACGTCGACAATGTATTTTTTAGTGAGGAACTTTCTCCCGATCAAAACCGGTGTTTCCATGTTTTTACGATCAGTTAAGGTTAGGTCTATTTTGTGCGTTTCGCCCAATAGCTCAACGGTGCTTACAATTTTGTATCTATTTTCCACCGCTCCGTTTGAACTTTTTACCCTTTTTTGTCTGAATTGTTCAAACATTAATTCTTCATCTTTATAAGCATGATGGTCAGGATCAAGCAGATTGCAATATAACTTATCGTCTTTTTCAATAATGCTATGGCAGTGAATGCTTGAGGTATAAGCACCTGTATCAATTTTAACGTGAATATGGTTTAATTTTAGCTCTGGGAAGTTAGCTATTTCTTTTCGTCCAATAATCGTTTTCTCCTTCTTCATCTGTTTATAGTTTGACTTTTAATGGTACGATAGTCTCCAGCAATCCGGGGCGGGGCATTCTTGCGTAGAATTGCGGGATGTCGCTCCTAACTGCATTCGGGGGAACTCACCAGTAAATATTAAATGGGCTGGGGCGCCAAAACTACTCAAATATTTCAAAACTAAATGACTCTAATTAAAAACTACTATTAATTTTTTTAGAGCCATATTCTCCTTTATCGATAAATATTAAATATGCTTTACAGTAATTTGTGCTTTTACTATAGTCGAACATACTATATGTTGATTACAAGCCTCAACACCTCAACACAACGTAGCTTAAATTCCACACTAATAATTTATGGCATGTGGAGTGAGGTATACTTGGAATATATGTAAATAATTGATATGTAGCACAATGTATTCTTATTTATGAGTTTTGTTTAATTTGTGGCACTACTTTAGCAATAGTAGTATCAACACAGATAAAGTAATTCAATAATTTATTATTAACAATTTAAATATTTAAAAGATGAAAAATTTAGTAATGATTGCCTTAGTGATTTGTTTTGGTACTGCTGTAACATTTGCACAAGCTGATATGCAGCAACCACAAGTACAGACAATTGGTGCAGAAACAGAATTGATTTTTAAAGATGTTGCAAAGGAACAAATTCCTGTAAAAGTTATTGATGCTTTTAGCAAGGACAATAAAGAAGCAGTAATTTATAAGACTGCCGTTGCAACAACCGCCGATGATGAAAACGTTTACAGAATCAGCGTGAAAGATACCCAAGGCGAAGCCGTTCATTATTTCTACAACGAGGATGGAACGAAATTCGAGAAAGAAGAAAACCTAGAAGAATAATTGTGAAAGTATATCGTTTTTACGGTAAAACACAAAAAGTTAATGGATACCTAACAGGTTTTAAAACCTGTTAGGTATTTTATTAATTATAATTTCGAGAATAAAATAAAAACTTAAACAGAGTTTAAATAAGATTTTCTCGATTATAAACAGGGTTCAGTTTAGAGTCTCGAATTGAATAAAATAGCCATCATTCCCAACGGACTGAAAATGTAATACCCACTCTACTATACGTTTTACGTTTCCGAATAAATTAACTCACTTAAATTCTAGGCATCCCGTCATTCAATCTATGCTTTCCGCTATATGCTATAAGTTATACGCTCCTTTGCCCCTTGCCCCATGCTCCTTGCTCCTTGCTCCTTTGCTCCTTGCTCCTTGCCCCATGCTCCTTGCTCCTTTGCTCCTTGCCCCTTGCCCCTTGCCCCTTGCCCTTAACCTACTCACGTCGAAACCATAATCCTCAATTTTTTACCTTTAATCCGTTCGTTTTGCAACAAATTAATGAGTGGTTTTACTTTATCGCGTTGCACGGCCACAAACGATGAATAATCTAATACATCAATAAGGCCGATATCTTCTTTTTGCAGATTACCCTTTTTCATAAAAAGGCCAACAATATCTACTTTGTTAATTTTGTCCTTTTTACCATGATCCACATATATCGTTTGCCAATCGGGTAGTGTGGGCAGAGGAGAATCGTCGGTTAGTATTTCAAAAGTAAAGCTATCTTCAATATATTCGGGTATGGGTTCGTCATGAGCAAAAATCAGATAGGCTATGCCTGAAGACTTCATGCGTGCTGTGCGACCGTTACGATGGATAAATGCTTCTTTTTGGTTGGGTAGATGATAGTGAATTACATATTTGATATCGGGGATGTCTAAGCCCCTTGATGCCAAATCAGTGGTCAACAATATATGGTGGCTGCCATTCCTGAATTTAATAAGTGCCTTCTCCCTGTCCTCCTGTTTCAATCCGCCATGGAATGTGTCGTGGGCCAGACCCATATCATTTAAATGGGCACTTATCCTTTCGGCTGCCTCGCGATGGTTCACAAAAACTACCATAGGTTCATTTCCCAGCATGCAGGCCAATTTAAAAAAGGCATCCAGCTTATCTTTGGCTTCTGCCCGTACTCCCTTCAACGTTAAGTTTTCCTGAATCTGGTTGTCGGGGATAAAGTTCAACGTCTCATAGCCTTTCATACGCACAAAAGTTGGTATCTCGTCCATATTAGTAGCCGAGGTGAGTATGCGTTGCTCTGCTGCACCAAGCTCACTGATAATATCTTGCATCTCGCTCTGGAATCCCAGTTCCAATGCTTTGTCAAACTCATCTAAAACCAGGTACTTGATGTTATTTGTGCAGATATGTCCGCGTCTCACGTGATCGGCAATCCTGCCGGGCGTTCCCACTATAATGTGGGGTGGATGTTTTAAGCTGTTCCGCTCCGTTTGTATCAAATGTCCACCGTAACAACATAGTGTTTTACAGTCCGATCCCAAACTTTTTATCACCTGCTCCAGTTGTAGCGCTAATTCGCGTGCCGGAGCCAATATGAGCACCTGTGTTTGTTGCACATCAAGCCGCAGCTTATCCAGCAAGGGGAGAAGAAATGCCAATGTTTTGCCCGAGCCTGTTGGAGCCAATAATACAAGGTCTTTGTTTTGTTCGATGGCTGCAATGGCCTTCGTTTGCATGGGATTAAGGGTGGAAATGCCCAGCTTATCCAAATATTGTTTTCTGTTTTTGTGCATGCTGCAAAGATACATCCAAGAAATTGGTATTGATGCACAATTTTACCTTTTACCTTCACAGAAGGTGTCTTATCCATAAAATTATGGGCTTACCAAACATCCTTCAGCGTTAGCTACTGAACTAATCAGGGTAAACGGTTAATGTGACATGCTGTTTTTTTTCAGAAACTTAATTTTAAACCAGCATGAACTTAAGCTTGCAAAATGGGCAAAGCTGTATGTTTAAAACACCTGATATCAATTAACACCAAACCCTGTTCGACCTTAGTTGAACAGGGTTTGGTGCTTTACTGATTTATATCTAACGGGTAAAATATTTTATTTACTTTACAAATAGTTCAATATAAAATACGGCCATGGGTAGGGCAAATATTACCGCATCAAAACGGTCTAACAGTCCGCCGTGCCCAGGAAAAAATGAACCGGAGTCCTTTATGTTGATACAGCGTTTAAACATCGACTCGATAAGGTCGCCCAAAACTGCCATGATAGAAATAATACCACCAAAAATAATCCATTGTGTCCAGTGCAAATCATTCCAGAATAAGGAAATAACATAGGCGGCGATTAAGGTGATAACAAAACCACCAATCGTACCTTCCCATGTTTTTTTAGGCGATATACGCTTAAAAAACTTATGTCTACCAATGCTTACGCCAGTTAAATATGCACCAGTATCGTTTATCCAAACTAAAATAAATACCGATAAAGGCAATTGGTAGTTATAGCTACCTTGGTAAAAAGCCAAATTGTGCATTAAAGCAAAGGGAGCACCAATATACAGAGCACAAAGTAGTCCGGTTCCGATATTGGTAAAAGGTGTATTAATTTCCTTAAATAATTCCCGTACAAACAGAATAGAAACCAACGGTATTAATATATAATAAATAGAGGGCTCCGATATGCCGGATTGAACCAGAAACGAGGATACATAGGCAAAAATTGCTATCGCCAAGGCAGTAAAGAAGTCGATTTTTATATCGGCTTTAGCTAAAAACTTGTTTAGTTCATATACCCCGGCTATAATAACCAAAAAGAAAATTGCAAAATATGAAAATGGATGATAGTAAATTCCACCCGCAATTACGATAACAAATAGGAGACCTGTTAGGGCACGTTGCCAAAAATTACTCATCTATAACTACTGTTTTTTGTTTCCTGTCTCTGCTGTTTTTGCTGTCTCGTCAGCTTTGGTGTCATCATCCTCATCTTCAAATGGATTTTTTTCACTGCCATTCTCGTCAAACTGAATAATATGCTTGCTCATCCGTTTTCCAAAAATAGCTTCCAAATCTTCGCTAAATATAACTTCGCGTTCTAAAAGAAGATTAGCCAATTGAGCATGTTTATCTTTGTTTTCGATAAGTAATTTCTTGGCGCGTTGGTATTGTGCTTCAATAATTTCGGACACCTCATGGTCTATCGCCTGAGCGGTATCTTCGCTGTAAGGTTTTGTAAAGCCATATTCGTTTTGACCGCTCGAATCATAATAACTCACATTGCCCAATTTTTTACCCATACCGTAATAAGTTACCATGGCGTAGGCTTGCTTGGTCACTTTTTCCAGGTCGTTAAGTGCACCAGTGGATATTTTGCCAAACTCCAATTGTTCAGCTGCCCTACCTGCTAAGGCCGAGCACATTTCGTCTAATATCTGTTCTGTTGTGGTTAATTGGCGCTCTTCTGGAAGGTACCAAGCAGCTCCTAGTGCTTTACCCCTAGGCACTATAGTTACTTTTACCAAAGGGTGCGCATATTCCAATAGCCAACTTGTTACAGCATGACCCGCCTCATGATAGGCGATGGCTTTTTTCTCGTCCTTAGATATGATTTTGTTCTTTTTTTCCAGTCCGCCTACTATCCTGTCCACGGCATTTAAAAAGTCGTCTTTTTCAACAATACTTTTATCTCCTCGTGCGGCTATCAGTGCAGCTTCGTTGCATACATTGGCAATGTCGGCTCCCGAAAATCCGGGTGTTTGCTTGGCCAAAAACGATGCTTTAACCTCCTTGCTCAATTTAATAGGGCGCAAGTGTACTTCAAAAATCTGTTTGCGCTCTATAATGTCAGGCAGCTCCACATGGATTTGTCGGTCAAAACGGCCTGCCCTCATTAAGGCTCTATCCAAAATATCGGCACGGTTGGTGGCTGCTAACAGTATAACACCCGAGTTGGTACCAAAGCCGTCCATCTCTGTTAATAGTTGATTTAGTGTATTTTCGCGTTCGTCGTTACCGCCCATGTTGGGGTTTTTGCCACGAGCACGCCCTATGGCGTCAATCTCGTCAATAAACACGATACAAGGTGCTTTTTCCTTGGCTTTTTTAAACAGGTCGCGCACCCGTGAGGCGCCTACACCCACAAACATCTCCACAAAATCGGAACCCGACATGCTGAAGAAAGGAACATTGGCTTCGCCGGCAATGGCTTTGGCCAATAAGGTTTTTCCGGTTCCGGGAGGGCCTACCAAAAGGGCTCCCTTAGGTATTTTACCGCCTAGGTTGGTGAATTTTTCGGGTTTTTTTAAGAAATCTACAATCTCCTCCAATTCCTGTTTTGCTTCGGCCAGACCCGCCACATCGGTAAAGTTGACTTTAATCTCTGATTCTTTGTCAAAGATTTTGGCGCGGGATTTACCTACATTAAAAATGTTACCTGCTCCGCCACCGCCACCTTGCGCCCCCATTTTGCGGAAAATAAATACCCAAATAATGAGTAATAGCAACAGTGGCCATAAAAAGCCCAATATCTCGTTAAAATAATTCGATCGCTGTTCGTAGTTGTTGGGGATGGAAATGTTTTGGCTCTGTTCTACACGTCGTAGGTCTTCTACAAAGCTGTCGATGGATGGAACCTTAACAGAAAAATGAGGTGTACCTTCGGTTAAAGTAGCATAGGTATCCCCAAAATCGTCCTTGTAGTTTTCGAGTTGACTCTTTTTGATGACAACCTCCAATGCATTTTCATTGGTGATAACCGTCAGCATCTCAATATCGCCCGAAGGCAATACTTTTTCGATAAACTTACTGTAGGGCATTTTTTTCACTACACCCTCTTGTTTCACCATAAAAAATGAAATCAATAAAAGTAAGATGATGCCGTATATCCAATACCCATTAAACTTTGGAAACTTAGGATTTGTATTGTTTCCTCCCTGATTAACAGGTTCGTTTTTTTGTTTTTGCTCTTCGCTCATTCGGAAAAAAATAAATAACTTACTAAAATAAATTTTCGATGTCTGTACGTTTGGCATCTGCCCATAAACCTTCTAGGTTATAAAAAGCCCGTATTGGTCGTTGAAAAATATGAACAACTACGTCCACATAATCCACTAAAACCCATTCGGCATTTCTTCTTCCCTCGATGTGATGTGGTTTATCATCCAGCTTTTTGCCCACGTAAACAGAAACTGAATTACTAATGGCATCTACGTGGGTGTTGCTGCTACCGTCGCAGATGATAAAAAAATCGCAAATGCCGCCATCAATTTTTCGCATGTCGAGGATTGCAATATTTGTGCCCTTCTGCTCTTGAATACCACCAACAACCGCATCTACCAATTGTTCAGTTTGATTGTCTTCTTGTTTTATCATTAATTTTGTAACTCTTTACAATTATGTTTTGTTTTTGAATCCGCTAATTTACTACAAAAACACAAAGATACCACATTTTTATATTCGCTTTTACTAACTACTTTTGTTGACGAATTATAAGCACCTGCCATGGTGACATATTGGCGCAACTATACAGTAAAGAATGTCATTAAAGAATAATTATAACCTATTGCGGTTCCCCGGACTGGCATCGACTAACCAGACACTTAAATGGCTGCACCAAAAGGAATCTTTGGACGAATACACCGTTGTGGTGTGCAGCAGTCAAACGGCAGGTAAGGGGCAAGTCGGCAACCATTGGGAAAGTGAGCCACATAAAAATCTCACCTTTAGCCTGTTGCTAAAACCAGTATATATTCAAATACACGAACAGTTCCTGATTTCAAAAGCGGTGTCTCTTGGTATTTTGGATGTTTTAAAAGAGTATGAACATGGGTTTTCAATAAAATGGCCAAACGACATTTATTTTAAGGACAAAAAAATAGGTGGGATTTTAATTGAGAATGCCCTTAACCGAGATGTGATTAGCTCCTGCATTATTGGAATAGGTATTAATGTTAATCAAACTGTTTTCGTGAGCGATGCACCCAATCCCATATCCTTAAAAACGATTACTGGTTATGAGATTGAGTTAGATAAGCTTATAACGCAGATATTACAAGGCTTAGAAAAGTATATTGATGTATTGAAGAGTTCGAATGCCCATGCGCTTGACGATATGTACTTAGGTAAGCTGTATCGGAAAGATGGCTTTCATCGATATAAAGATGGAAATGGTGAGTTTAATGCATCAATTATCGGTATTAGCCCATACGGACATTTAGAGTTAATAACCGACAAAGGCGAAAGGCGGAGCTATGCTTTTAAAGAAGTGGAGTTTGTGGTTAGGGAGAGTGATAACTGAATAATAAAGGGTGCTATCCATTTAACTACTCATAATGGAAGCGACATTTAGCAATGTGAATTTCATTTTCTTTTACGGTATAAATTAATCGGTGTTCTTTATCGATTTTTCGAGACCAATAACCTGAATATTTATGTTTTAGAGGTTCGGGTTTGCCAATTCCTGTAAAAGGGGTTCTGGAAATATCTTTTAGCAAATCGTTAATTTTTTTAAGGTACTTTTTATTGGTTTTCTGCCAATACAAGTAGTCTTCCCATGAATCATCAACAAAAATATATTTCATAATTATTATACATCGAGTAGTTCCTTTTCAAATGATGATCCTTTTTTTAGTTTGTCGATAGCCGAATCCAAACGTAGCTCATTACTCCTTGAAGACATTTCGTGCTGGGTTGCATTGAGCGAGTTGTATTCGTCAAGTGAAATAACCACCACACCTGTATCTTTGCCTCGATTAATTATCAGTGTCTCAAAGTCTTCTGTAACTGAATCGAAATATTTTTTGATATTCTTTCTGAAGTCTGATATGGATGTTGTTAGCATGATTTTTATATTTAGTACTTTAATTTGTACAAATATACGTACAACATATTGTCATTTCAAAATTAGTGCGCAAAAACATTATAGGCAAAGGTTTTTAGAAGTGCACAATTATTCCTCATAATGATACCCGGCAATAGAGTCGCCCAGCATATTCAAAAACTTATTTATCGGCTTTGCCACCATCATTTTCATCATAGGGTTTAAGTCGGCTTTTAAGGTCAATTTTATACGGGTATCGTTATCGGCTACTTCTTTTAGCTGCACCCAAAGAAAGAAATTGAAAGGTACTTTTCCGTCTGTAGAAAATTTAACGGTTTTGAACGGTTCTTTTTCAATGATTTTAAGCCCAGCTTCGCCAATGCCATCCACCTTAAAACGGCAGGTATCCTCGGTGCTTTCCCAGTCTTTTATTTTGTCCTGTGGAACCAAATCTTTAAAATTATTAAAGTTGGAGATAAAAGAAAATATCTTTTCCTGGTTGTGCGGGGCAACTTTTATATCACTTTCGAATTGTGTCATATTTTTTTGTCCACGAATTACACGAATTACACAAATTGAACTGCTGTGCAGTTTCTTTTAAAATAGGCTAACTGAAAAACGACTATTTCCCCCAATTGGCAGGGTCTATTCTCCAGTTCGATAATGTTTTTACATCTTCTGCCGATACATAGCCGGTTGCAGCTGCCACTTGTATAAGTGCCTGATAGTTACTAAGTGTGTTCAGTTCCACTTGGTTTTTGGCAAAGTTTTCTTCGGCAGTTTTAAAGCCATAGGTAAATATAGCCACCATGCCCAGTACTTCACATCCTGCATCTCGCAGCGCATCCACTGCTTTCAGGCTGCTTCCACCAGTAGATATCAAATCCTCAATAACCACTACTTTTTTTCCGGGGGCAATATCGCCTTCAATTAGGTTTTCCATGCCGTGCCCTTTGGGTGATGAGCGCACATAAACAAATGGTTTTTTTAATTCGTCGGCCACCAATGCACCTTGTGCAATAGCCCCGGTAGCAACACCCGCAATTACATCCGCATCGGGATATAATTTATTAACTAAATCGACAAATTGCAACTTTATAAAATCACGTACTTCGGGGTACGATAATGTTTTTCTGTTGTCGCAATAAATGGGCGAATGCCATCCCGAAGCCCAAGTAAATGGGTTTGTAGGTTGCAATTTAATTGCCTTAATTTGTAGCAATTGTTCTGCTATATTTTCTGATATATTTTTCATGCCACAAATGTATAAAGTTTTTTTTAAGGATAGAATGGTTTTGTTGACCAACAAT
>JAGXIO010000166.1 GCA_024635555.1 Saccharicrinis sp. | reverse complement strand
TCCGGCTTTGAAACCTGTTGCTATAAGTTGTATGTGGTATTAAAAAACTAATACTTGTATTAAAATGAAAAGACTTTTATTTATTGCTTTGGTAATTGCCATAGCTAACATTGCAAAAGCCCAGAACATTCAGTTGCACTATGACTTAGGTGAAGATCGTAAAATGTTTACCACTACCGTGGAGATGTTTAAACCCGACAAAATGGGTAGCACTTTCTTTTTTATTGATTTGGATTACGGCACAGACAAAAGAGGTGTGGATAATGGTGTATCCTTAGCCTACATGGAGATTGCCCGCAGCTTTAAATGGAGCGAAACGCAAAAATTAGAACCCCGAGTGGAGTTTAACAGTGGAACCTCTACCCTTTTTCAAATTGAGAATGCCTATTTACTTGGTGCGCAGTACACTTTTAACAATGCTAACTTCAGCAAAATTCTAACATTGCAAGCCAACTATAAATATATCCAAGACAAGGAAAATGCTTCTTTTCAGTTAACTGCTGTTTGGGCAATTCACATGATGGAAGGTAAATTTTCATTTACCGGTTTTGCTGATTTTTGGAAAGAAGAAATGTATTTTGGTACTGATTACAGATTCCTTACCGAACCTCAACTCTGGTACAATGCATCAGACAAATTCTCTTTTGGAACTGAAATAGAGATGAGCCAAAATTTCGTGTCTGATAAATTTACCATAAACCCAACCTTAGCCGCTAAATGGACCTTTTAATCTGTGAATTATGTTAGAAAAATTTTTTCAGCTTAAGAAAAACAACACGAACGTACGTACCGAGATTATTGCCGGTATAACCACGTTTATGACCATGGCCTATATTCTGGCTGTGAATCCTGACATCTTGTCGAAGGCAGGAATGGACCAAGGGGCTGTTTTTACCGCCACCGCACTATCTGCCGCCATAGCCACCATGGTAATGGCATTGGTTGCTAAATTACCTTTTGCACTGGCACCAGGCATGGGTTTAAACGCCTTTTTTGCCTTTACCGTTGTTTTGGGTATGGGTCACACCTGGCAGTTTGCCCTTACCGCAGTTTTTATCGAGGGTATTATCTTTATCCTACTAACGGCGTTTAACATTAGAGAGCTCATTATCAAAGCCATACCCATGAACATCAAACATGCCATATCAGTAGGTATCGGTTTGTTTATCGCACTCATCGGGTTTAAAAACGCAGGTGTAGTTATCGACAACCAGGCTACATTGGTAGGCTTAGGCAAGGTGGTTGACGTACACGCCAATGCCGCTCCACTGGTAGCTTTAATAACGCTAGTGGTAACAGGAGCACTGCTGGCTCGCAAGGTGAAGGGTGCATTACTCATTGGTATTTTTTTCGGGACCATTTTGGGTATCCCCTTTGGCCTTACCCATTTACCCACAAGCTTTGAATTGGCGCCTCCATCCCTATCGCCTATCTTTTTCAAATTTGAATGGGCCAATATTCTTACTATCGACATGGTATTGGTGTTACTCACCTTTTTATTTGTAGATATGTTCGATACCGTGGGGACACTAATAGGTGTAAGTTCCAAAGCCAATATGCTGGATAAAGACGGACAGATACCCAGAGTAAAACAGGCACTTTTTGCCGATGCGATTGGAACTACAGTAGGAGCTGTGTTAGGAACATCAACCGTTACCACTTATGTAGAAAGCGCCTCGGGTGTTGGCGAGGGCGGACGCACCGGACTAACGGCAGCCACAACAGGCGTGTTGTTTTTAGCGGCACTTTTCTTTTCGCCTTTGTTTTTAATGATTCCATCGGCTGCAACAGCTCCCACATTAATATTGGTAGGGGTGATGATGTTTACACCAATAACGAAAATAGATTTGACGGATTTTACCGAATCCATCCCGGCATTCCTTACCATTGTAATGATGCCTTTTACCTTCTCCATCGCCGAAGGTATCGTATTTGGTATGCTGTCCTATGTAATACTTAAAGTACTTACGGGCAAATACAAGGATATTTCAATTATCAGTTATTTGCTGGCATTGTTATTTGTGCTGAAGTTTTTTATGGATTAATCGATTGTAATAAGCTAATAAGGTTTAAATGATAATCAAAAAACCTTAGTAGCATATGATAAACCCTAACAATGACCTTATTCTAATGTAAATCAATCGCTAATTAGGAATTGCTGAAAAACAACTATATATCAGGTATAAAGGATTGTGAATCTGAAACGAATCCAAAGTGCAAGGATTTAGCTTATGAAATGAGATTTTCCATGCAGAGTAGAAATCTTTATCCCGTAGGGATAACCTTTGCATAACCCCCTGATTTATCTGGGGGATGGAATATGCACTTGAGATTTACTCCGTAGGAGTAGCCCAAATGCTATTGCGCTGGGACGTTTCATATGGGAAACTCCGCTGGAGTTCATATTCATTACGACACTATAACCCCCAGATTTATCTGGGGGTTATGCACAGCAAACTCCTCTGGAGTTTTTCAGCAGACCCCAATTAGAATAGAGCCACTATTTTTTAACGCCTCGGTATATTGCCGGGGCGTTTTTTGATTGGCAATTATTATTTGCTTTCATTTGCACCGTGAAACTTTAAGGTGAACTTTTAATCTGTCCATTTCTTTTTATAAGGTCACTTTTACCGATACTATATTTTTTTAATGAAAGACCTAACAATAGGAAACGAAGCCAAGCTCATCTTTAACTTTGCTTTACCCATGGTACTGGGCAACCTTTTTCAACAGCTTTACAGCGTGGTTGACCGCATTATCGTGGGTCGCTTCATCAGCTACGAGGCTTTGGCGGCGATCGGTGCTTCGTTTCCTATTTTTTATATGCTCATATCGTTTGTTATCGGTATTGGCAGCGGTGCAACTATTGTTATATCACAATATTATGGTGCCAAGGAAACCGAAAAGGTGAGACGCACCATCTCCACCGTATTTATTTTCTTGTTTTTTGCCAGCTTAATCATCATGTTTATTGGCATTTATTTTAGCCGCGAAATATTTGAAATGCTCAATGTAGGCGAAGATGTACTCCCCCATTCGATAGCTTATTTCAGGGTATATATGACGGGCATGATAGCCTTTTTCGGTTTTAACGGTTTATCCTCCATACTACGTGGGCTGGGCGATTCAAAAACTCCCTTGCGCTTCCTTATATTTGCCACCATCCTCAACATCGTGCTCGACATACTATTTGTGGTTGTATTTGGATGGGGTATTGAAGCGGCTGCCTGGGCCACCGTGATTTCGCAGTTTGCAGCTTTTGGCGGAGCCATTTGGTATATCGAAAGAAGGCAGCATATCATCTCCTTTAAAATTAGACAATGGGTTTTCGACTGGGAACTCTTTAAACAAAGTCTGCGCATTGGCCTTCCCACCGGATTTCAGCAAACCTTTGTGGCATTGGGAATGATGGCACTCATCCGCATCGTCAATAACTTCGATTCTTCCGTACTGGCCGCCTACACCGCTGCGGGGCAGATAGACGCTCTGGCATCGCTGCCCGCACTCAATCTGGCCTCTGCCCTATCTGCCTTTGTGGGGCAAAATCTGGGTGCCAATAAAACAGAGCGGATAAGAAAAGGACTATGGGCTACGCTCTACATGTCGTGGAGCATTAGCTTTGTGGTAATGCTTGCAGCTTATCTTTTTGGCGATCATCTGATGGCTCTGTTTTCGAGCAGCGAAGAGGTGATACGACACGGCTCTAACTATTTGATTATTGTTAGCTCCTTTTACCTTGTTTTTTCTACCATGTTTGTACTACATGGCGTATTGCGTGGCGCCGGGGCTACCCTCATACCCATGTATATCACTTTGTTATCGCTATGGATTATCCGCATCCCATTAGCCGTGTTTTTTTCGGAACATTTTGGGGTAAACGGCATATGGTGGTCCATTCCTGTGGGCTGGGCTGTGGGTATGATAGGTTCATTGATTTATTACCTCAGCGGCAAATGGAAAGGCAAGGGCGTAATAAAACGGCAATCGGTTGTCTAAAACAGGTTATCGCAGATACTTCCATCTGCTCATCCCTTTTTAAGTGGCAACAATAAAAACATCTTGCTCCTCCACTTCTCAACCGCTAAAGCTTTTTCCGAACGCAATAGCGCCACCGCAGTGTAGCTATTGTGCTCGCGGAAAGCTTTCTCCGGCGGCCGTAGCCTTACGCTTGCGCTAAAGCTTCAGCATAGGAGCATGGCGAAGGACTTGACGGCAGGCGGACAGGGTGATTTTATGCGAATTTCGTATTTACCAACCACATATTCCGTCCACTACGGGACGGGATTCCTCTTTCCTAAATATTCTACCCATATTGCGTACCTAACGGCACGAAAGAATTGCACCTGCCTCCATTCCAATTGAGCAAATAGGTATTTGAGCCCGGGTACGCAGCCATGTTAATTTGATGTCTATGTTATTATACGTTTGGCGGAGAAAATCCCGTAGGGATTGCAAATAGGTAGAAAATCAAACAAACCGAACGTTCCGTCCCGTAGGGACGGGATATCATCTTGGCGGAATATCTACCCATATTGCCTATGGGCGCAATCTATATCAAATCACCATATTCAATGGGTTCAAATATATATTTCTCATCAAAATCTATCTCGAACTTTTCTAGGAATTCATGATATTCTTCAATGAATGATTTGTGTTTATGATGCTCTTCTTGATTTTTTACATATTGTATTACATTTGTCACATGGGATTTGCTATAAGAGAAAGCCCCGTAACCCTCCTGCCACGAAAAATGGGCTTTTATGAAGTTACTATCATTAATCCATTTTGATGAACCTCCTTTTATGTCCTGCAGTAAATCTGAAATAGATTGTGTTGGGCGCATACCAAAAAATACATGAACATGATCTGGCATTCCATTTATAGCCAAAAGCTTATGGCCATTATGCGAGATATTTGTATAACTCGTCATGCCATGTATTACGGATTATACAAGCTCGATTTTGAACTGTAAACACAGCCTGAATGTGTATTTGCGTGTAAGTGTTTGCCATGATTTTCATAGATTTAAATAATACAAAATATGATTTTTTATGGATGATTACCTCGTTTTGAAATAAAAATTTGCGGAAAAATTGCAACAAAATGTTCCGTCCCCATACGGGACGGGGCTTCTCCCTCCTCCAATCCTCTACCCATATTAGGTACCTTACGGCACTGTAAGATAAAATATAACACTTCTTAACCGATTTAAAACAGGTACTTCGCCTCTGAAACTATAACGTTTCTTAATTTCCCGTTAATTCAATGAATTGAATCTATATTTGCCGCTTAAATTTTTTCTATGCTTTGGATACTGCTTACACTTGCTTCTGCTTTTTTTCTTGGTCTATACGAAGTTTCTAAAAAACATGCTGTTCAGGATAATGCTGTTTGGTTAGTATTGCTTTATGGTACTGTAACCGGGGCAATTCTCTTTTCACCTTTCATCGTACTTTCGAGCATGGGTGTACTAAGCAGTGATTTTATGCTCTATGTTCCTCGCATCACCTTATACGAGCATCTTCTCATCCTTTTGAAAACAGCCATTGTGCTCACATCCTGGGTGCTCTCCTATTTTGCTATAAAGCATCTACCCATCACCATTGCATCCCCCATTCGTTCTACCTCGCCCATATGGACAATCATTGGTGCCTTGGTGATTTATCAGGAGCGACTTACCGCAATGCAGTGGTTAGGGCTTGCGGTTACGTTGGGTTTTTTCTTTCTCTTTTCGTTGGCCGGGCGACGCGAAGGGATCTATTTCAGATCAAACAAATGGGTTTGGCTGGCACTTTTGGCTGCCATGTTTTCATCGGCCAGCGGACTGTTTGATAAACACCTCATTCGTTCCATCGATAAAGTGGCTGTACAAGCTTTCTTTACACTATATCAATTGGTACTGCTTTTACCCGTGGTGCTCATTATCCGCAAAAATAACCCCAATGCTTTACCTCTCAAATGGCGCTGGACTATTCCTGCCGTTGCCATATTATTGATTGTTGCCGATTTCCTCTACTTTGCTGCCTTAAACGACCCCGATTCTCTCATTGCCATCGTTGCCACTGTTAGGCGAGGCAGTGTAATTGTTGCATTTACCTTTGGAGCATGGATATTTAAAGAACGAAACATTGTACGCAAAGCAATACTCCTGACAGGAATTTTAGCCGGATTGGTTATTTTGATGCTTAGTTAAACTGGTACAAAATATTCTTTTTAGAGTTTAAGCAATGACTTCACGCCACATTTCAAAGCGCTACATTTTTTTATCAATAAATTTTAATATTTATTTTTTCCAACTTTCTCTTTTCATTTTATTATCTATATTTGCGCCGCTAATTTAACCAAATATAAATTTCGCGGTTAACCTGAAGGCGTCAATCTACTTTCCAAATGTTATACGAATAGAAAATTATCAAAATGCAGATTATAATAAAACATACCTATAGAATATTAATTTTGTTACTATTCCTTTTTCAATTAACCAACTTTGTCTATTCTCAAAATTCAAGCTATTTTATTGTTAATTATACGGAGGAATGGACCTCTAATAACAACTTTCGTTCGGGGGTTGGTTTACTATTTGAGAAGCAAATCACTAACCATAGCGGTATTGAAACAGGTTTATACCGGAGAACATACACGTTTGATTATGTTTCCACAATAACGACAGAAGCTAATAACGTTAGCAACATACACGTTTTTAACACCCGCATCTCACAAGTTTATCTCTCAATGCCTCTACTGTATAAATATTATTCTAAAATTGTAAACATAGCTGCGGGACCAACTTTTGACTATTTCATTGGATGGAATGAACTAAGTAGCAATACTAATTTCAAAGTAACGTCTTACAATTTAAAGCCAAAATGGAATTATGGTGCGCTGGTAAAGGTGAGTAAACCAGTACAGATTATGGATAAACTGTTGTTGGAACCAGAAATTAGATATAATCCACTTTTCAAATTTCCCAGATATTATCTCGGAATGGGCATTGCAGCCAAATACAAGTTTTAAACTAAACCATGAAACAAACTCTTTTAATCTTAGTACTCCTGAGCATTTTACTCACGACTAATTCAGCCCAAGAAGCGAGTGTTGAAAAAAGCATCTATGGCGTACAAATTGGCATAAGCCCTTTATCCATATATAACGAGACCAAATTAACGAACGCCATTGCCCTGCGCTCAGAACTTGGCTTTGGTTTTGGCTGGTCATCATCTAGCGCTGGATTCGAATGGGTTGTTTATCCAGTTTTGGTACTTGAGCCTCGCTATTATTACAACCTTAAAAAGCGCTTAGAAAAAGGCAAACGGATTGATGGCAACAGCGGAAACCGATTTTCTTTGCTATGTGGTTACGTCCCTGGCGCTGCACTATCGTCTGCTGGTGCCGGAGTGAATCCCAATATTTTCATTATCCCTTCGTGGGGCATTCGTCGTAATATTGGTCGGCATTTTAATTACGAGGTGGGTTTTGGCGTTGGATACAGTTGGATATTCAAGGAGTATTATCCGGTTTTTGGAGGT
>JAGXIO010000165.1 GCA_024635555.1 Saccharicrinis sp. | reverse complement strand
CTTCATCAATTTTTCAAAAAAATGTGCATTCTTCATGTTTATATTTTTAGTTTGAATTCATAACAAAATACGAAAAAATAATATCATATGCAACTGATTAATAGCTTAATACGTTATTTTTCCTTAAGTAAATGGCATTAGCGACAAAGGGGGTCGTAGGCTAAGTAAATAATAGGCAAAATAGAAAAATACGGAAAACAGGTGAAGAAGTAGTTTCATTACCTTTGACAGTAATGTTTTTGGATGGACAAGACATTAAACTGAAAAGGTTCTTTAAAATTCAGGATGTGGAGGAGACGGAATTACTGGATAAAGCGAGCATTTAGTGTGCATCGCTTTACCCATGTCAATCTATCATTTAAAATCGATCTAATGTCTATAATCTAAACTCTAACAGTCTATTAAACTATACAAGTGCAAAATCAAGTGCTTCCTTGATGTTGTTCACATAATGAAATTCTAATCCATCAATATAAATATCCTTTATCTCGGATACATCTTTTAAATTGTTGGATGATAGGATTATTTCTTTGATGCCTGCTCTTTTTGCAGCCAATATTTTTTCCTTGATACCTCCCACGGGCAATACTTTACCTATGAGGGTAATTTCACCCGTCATGGCAATCCGTTTTTTTACTTTTCGTCCGGTAAAAGCAGACATAAGTGCTGTTGCCATAGTAATGCCTGCCGATGGACCATCTTTGGGTATGGCGCCTTCGGGAACGTGAACATGGATATTTTTTTGGTCGAAAACACTTTCTTTGATACCAAAATCTTTACAGTTGCTCTTGATGTATTCCAGCGCCAGCACTGCCGATTCCTTCATCACATCACCCAGGTTACCGGTGAGAGTAAGTTTCCCGTTTCCTTTGCTTAAGCTGCTTTCCACGTAAAGTATTTCGCCGCCTACAGCAGTCCACGCCAATCCGGTTACTACTCCTGACACGTGGGTGTCCTGCCATTTTTCTTTGGTAAAACGTTCTACTCCCAAGCTTTCTTTAACATCATCAATGGAAATAGTTTTGCCCATCTCTTTTCCTGTGGCAATTTTTAGGGCATACTTGCGCGCCAATTTTGCCAGTGTTTTATTCAATTCCCTAACGCCCGACTCTCGCGTATAATTCTCTACAATATAACTCATGGTCGTTTTCGAAAGGCTTAGCTTACTTTTAGGGATACCATGATTTTCAAGTTGCTTGGGCCATAAATGACGCTTGGCTATCTCACATTTCTCATCCAGAATGTAACCTGTCACCTCAATTAGCTCCATGCGGTCTATCAATGGTTGCGAGATATTTCCCAGTGTGTTGGCCGTAGCGATAAATATCACTTTGGATAAATCGAAGTCCACTTCGAGGAAGTTATCGTGGAATTTTTCGTTCTGTTCCGGATCAAGTACTTCCAACAAGGCCGATGCCGGATCGCCGTGGGCACTGCTTCCTATTTTGTCAATCTCATCGAGGATAAAAACAGGGTTGGCACTTCCAGCTTTTTTAATGTTATGGATAATTCGGCCTGGCATAGCTCCTATGTAGGTTTTTCTGTGTCCGCGAATTTCTGATTCATCATGCACACCACCGAGTGACATTCTGGCATATTTGCGCCCCAGTGCATCGGCTACCGATTTACCCAACGATGTTTTACCAACACCCGGGGGGCCGTACAAACAAAGTATGGGCGACTTTAAATCGCCCTTGAGTTTTAGCACCGCCAAATGCTCCAGTATCCTTTCCTTAACGCCATCTAAACCAAAGTGATCTCTGTCGAGCACTTTTTCGGCAGAATCCATATCAAACTGATCCTCGGTATATTCGTTCCAGGGGATATCTAATAAGGTTTGAAGGTAATTAAATTGTACCGAATATTCGCCCGATGCGGGGTTGAGCCGTTCCAGTTTGTCCACTTCTTTATAAAACAATTCGGATACTTCCTTGCCCCATTTCTTCTTTTCGCCTTGTTCTTTCAGCTCGCGCACCTCTTGTTCAATAGGGCTCGATCCCAGCTCATCCTGAATGGTTTTAATTTGCTGGTGCAGCATGTATTCGCGTTGCTGCTGGTCAATATCGAGCTTTACCTTGCTTTGTATATCACTTTTTAATTCGAGCAATTGAACCTCCCGAGTTAGATGCTCCAACAGTTTCATGCCCTTTGCTTTCAATTCATCTATCTGCAATAAACCTTGTTTTTCTTTAACAGATATCTCGGCATTTGAGCAAATAAAATTGATAAGGAAGGTAGCATTTTCGATGTTTTTTACAGCAAAAGAAGCTTCGGGTGGTATATTGTTTGAGTACTTTATGATACGCAACGAAAGATCTTTTAAAGAACTCACTAGCGCCTCATAATCGCGCGTTTTATCATCTAAAGGCGCTATATCCTGAAGTTTAGTTACCCGCGCTTTAAAATAAGGTTCCGTACCAATCAATTCGTCCAAATTAAAACGCGCTTTGCCTTGTATGATAGCCGAGGTAGACCCATCCGGCATTTCCAATATTTTAATAACTTTGGCTACCGTGCCTACTGTATAAATATCGTCGGGACCGGGCTCTTCCGTTTCCACTTGCTTTTGGGCCACTGCACCAAAAATACCATTACCGCGCTGAACTTCCCTTACCAGTTTTAAGGATTTATCGCGTCCCAGCGAAATAGGAACAATAACCCCGGGAAATAATACGGTGTTACGTAGCGGCAAAATAGGCAGCATATCGGGCATATCAAAATCAACATCGTCCACACCTTCTTCAGAAACTATGGGAATGAATTCCGTGTCGGAATCATACTCCTCATTTAAACCAAAGTTATCTATTGAGATTTTAATATTATTCATATTTAATACGATAAGTAGAATTTAGTGTCATATTGTCATTTTTGCAACCATATGCACACGGCTAGTAGTATTGGCAATTGGTATGCCAAAGACAGCTTACCTGAATGGGGTAATAATAAACGGGGTATTAAAAAAAAAGCTCCGGCATAACCGGAGCTTTTGAAAGTCAAGCTATAACTAGCTTATTTCTTTTTGTTATCCATATGTTGTTGATATCTATTTCTAAATTTATCAACACGACCAGCGGTATCAACAAGTTTCATCTTACCTGTGTAAAAAGGGTGAGATGTGTTGGAGATCTCAAGTTTCAACAATGGATACTTTACTCCGTCAATTTCAATTGTATCTTTGGCGTTTGCTGTAGAGCGAGTGATAAAAACCTCTTCGTTCGACATATCTTTGAAAGCAACCAAGCGATAGTTATCCGGATGAATTTCCTTTTTCATTTTATTATCTCTTTAATATTCACATTTCTTAACGGTCTGCAAAGGTAAATATAAATACATAACTTGCAAAAGAAAATGGATTTATTTGTGTGTTATTTATCGTATATCTAACGCTTAGCCTCAATAAAAAATCCTAATTTTAAAGTTTCCGCTTTATTTTCAACGCTTACTATAATTTTAGCGTAATTTTCATAAGCTCTGCTCCGTTTGCCTCGTGCGCTCCTTTGAATCGCGAGGGATGGCCGCTGCTCTTACTTCTTTGCGCTTAGCTGGGTCGAAAATATAGCGGTAGGTGATGTGTTTTTTTGAAAATTCGGCTCCCATAGATTCTTGCAAGGCTCGCATCTTGGGATTAAAATCGCCTACCCACGACAACTCCATTTCGTTAAACCATGGCCGCGAGAAAACGGGGGTTTGCAGATGATAGAACAGACCCGACTCGATACCCGATTTTTGAAACTTGGTTTTTACACCTAGGATAACCACACGCAAGCGGGTCATGGTTTTCATGCGTTTTAACCATAGAAACCTTAATTTATTGATAAAATTAAGCTTGCCATTCAATCGTTTAAAAATCTGATTCACATCAGGGTACATCAAAATAAAACCGATAGGCTCGTCCTTGTGATAGGCAAAATACAGGATTTCTTCAATTAATATGGGCTTGGTTTTTTCAAACATAGGGGCCACTTTGCTATAGTCGAGGGGTGTAAAGTTTTCGTGAAACTTCCATGCATCATTATACACCTCAATCATGTCGTTGATGAATTTATCCTTCTTGTCCCAGGTGAAGTGCTTGAATTGGTAATTGGGTTTTTTACCCACCCATTCGGCAATTTTCCAGAAACGCTCCGGAAAGGGCTTTTTTATATCCAAGCGATTGGTAACCTGCTCAAAATAATTCTGGAAACCATAGTCCTCGTAGAATACTTGATAATAGGGCGGATTGTATTGCATTCCGTAGGTTGGATCGGTAAAACCTTCGACCAAGAGGCCCCAGAAATTATCGTTCTCGCCGAAGTTTATCGGGCCATCCGCCGCCTCCATACCTTGCGTTTTGAGCCAGTTTACCGCAGCATCGAAGAGCTTAAAAGCCGCATCTTTATCATTTACACATTCAAAAAAACCCAATCCACCGGTGGGCTGGTCAAAACCATGCGCTTTTTTATCGTTTACAAAGGCCGCTATCCTTCCTATTACCTCATCCTCATCGTTTTTCAGGATAAATCGAATGGCAGTTCCGTGTTTAAAATATGGATTAGCATTGGGATTGAAAATACTTTCGATATCGTTATCTAAAGGACGTACATAATGTTTGTCGTTGAGGTATATTTTTCCAACCACATTCAAAAAACTTTGGCGGGTTACTTTATTATCTACTGCTTTTATTTGCATGGCGGAACAAAAATTATTGCTAAAAACTAGGCTTTACTTTATGAGAGGTTAAAGCTATAAAAATTGTTGTGCCAAAAAAAATGTTAACTCTAAACCTATAAACTAAACCACAAATCGTAATCCTGCGGCTCTTTAATTTTTCTGCATTCTTAAAAAAAACTCGTTTTTGGAATTTAATTAATATGTATCTTAAAAAAGTTTACCAATTTTAAAATTACATCTTCCGATTGTGTATTATCAAAACCATGAAATGCAAAATACTCATGGTATTCATGCGTTACGTTTAAAGTATTCAATTTCCCATTCATCCATTGACTTTGATACACAGGAACGATAGGGTCTATATTTCCGTGAAATAGTATTGTTGGCTGGCTATTGGATGATATATTCCAGTATGGACTAACACTTTCATATACGGCATCATTCCAAGCTTGCCCTACATATTCCGTTAAAATATCACCAACCTTGCCTCCTAACCAAATATTCGTGCTATTATACCATGACCAATCTTTAATTAGGGTAGGACCAAAAATACTTGCCACACAATTAATATTATTATGGTTGTTGTATTTATATGCATAAATCATTGCAAGTTGACCGCCTGCACTTGCTCCAACAACACCCATTTTGGATGATATTTGATATTTGTTTAGCTTATCTATAACATCTCCAACCGCCATATTAATATCGTCCATTATTTCGTTGTGATGAATGTTATCGGTATTACTTGCTAAACGGTAGTTCATATTTACTATAGCAACATTACGCCAATTTTTTTTGATTAAACTAATATAATAGTTGAAATCTTCTTTTTGTCCGGCTTTCCATGCTCCGCCATGTATCATTAAAATAACAGGCGTAGTACTATTTCGAACTGCTGGTAAATAGATATCATATTTTTGCATTGGATGATTTCCATAACTAACATCAACCATAATAGTGTCCGCTAAATTGCCCGTGGGATTTTTGGTTGTAGTATTATCTTCTTTCGAACAAGAGCTCAGCAGAATAATTGATATTAGAATGTAAATTATTTTTTTCATGAGACTACATGTTAAGATTATAAATATTTCAGGAAAGAATAGAATCAGTCAATAAAGAAATAATTTTCTAATAAGATCAATCTCTTTTAATATATAATAGTTCGTTAAAATTTTGTTATGAACTAACAATCAAATGATTGACAGAAATAACCAAAATACGCTAAGTTATTTAATTAAAGCATCTTGTAAATCAGTCTAATGTCTATTATCTTAAATCTATTGCACATAGCTACGTCTAGCCTTTTTTCACGCAACCCTGATTATCCTCAGCAAGCTTTCAGGAACTCAATTTCTGTTTTAACGTCTTCAACTAACCAGGCGCAGTTTGGGTGTTCTGATATCTTATACACAAAAGCCTCAACTTTATTTAGATTTTCATCTCCCTTGCGGCATAACGAACGCAAAAACCGGCCTTGCACCCGTAATGCGAATGCACCTGTTTGCTTAAAGCTGTCTTCCATCGCTTGCAGATATTTGTTCAGAAGGGTGTCGTCTATGCTGCCGCCGCGCTGCACAAACACAGCCAATGCTACCCATATGGCAGCTTGCTTGTATTTACTATCGCTACCCAGCCAATTCAGCGCCAGGCTATCCAAAAAGTTAATTTTCCAAAGCAAATTATTCCCTAACTGCTCGGCAATTTCGTCGTGTTGCAAGGTATCCCCCCATTCCTCTATCCTTGAATTAGAAATAATTTGTGCATCAGCAATAAAGGTGGCCAAAAGCATGGTTTCTCTGATTTGACGGTGCCAAAGTCGATTGGCCAATTCATTGTTGTTATCGTATTTTTCGGAAAGGTTACGCACCCACAATAAGCTGGCACCATAATTCAGGTTGTACTCCAATCCGTGATGCTTCATTTGAGCCGAAACATTGCCATCCATCAGTTTGTTTAAACGCTTTATGATTTGGTCAACCTTATCGGATATATCATCTTGTAAAAAAAAATTCATGTGCTTTGTTTTTCTTTAATTCGCTAGGCTTCAACACGAAATAACAACGATTTATTTTTAATTTAATGTTTGCTTCTAAAACGCTTGCAAAGCTAATTATTTTATTATTATCTTTGCATCGCTTTAGCAAAAATGGTGATTGTAGCTCAGTAGGTTAGAGCGCCTGATTGTGGTTCAGGAGGTCGCCGGTTCGAACCCGGTCTTTCACCCCATACAAAACGCAACTCTTATAATAGGGTTGCGTTTTTTGTTTTAATAGCTATAATGCCCTTATCTATTTGAATTGAGTTCAACATTCTTTATTTTCGTATGCTTAATGCAATGAGTTAAATCCAATGTCCCTTTAAGCGAGTCTTAAATATGAAGTCAGCCCCATTTAAAATTACCCTTTGTTTAGTTTTGCTTGTTTTGGGGGCGAAGCTTAATGCTCAGAGCGTTATGGAGAAAATAACCAAGCTCGAAAAGGCTGTTTTCACCATATCGGCATACGATGAAAACGAAAATGTGATTGCTACCCGCACAGGCTTTTTTATCAGCGGCGATGGTATAGCTATTGCACCCGCAAGTATATTTATAAATGCTGATTCTGTTTCACTCACCCTGCGCAATGGCCGAACCTACCGGATTTCGCACATTATATCGAGTCATCCTATGGCAGACTTGATCCTGTTTAAAACCCTCAATACGCGCGAAAAAGGTTTCGATTATATCATTCCATCACAAAACACCGAAAAAGGCGATAAGGAAGTACTTATTTTCAGTGACCCCAAAGAAGCACAGAGTGGGCTTAGTTTCGGTGTTGTTACAGGGGTGTTTCAAGCTCCTTATCTTGATAGGCTGGTAAAGGTGAAGGCTGATTTTGGCATGCGCTCCACGGGTGCTCCGGTAATAAACAGCGATGGCGATTTGATTGGGATAGCCAGTTATCTCGAAAAAAACAATGCTTGCCAGTACATCAGCACCCATGTTATCAACGACACACTATGGACGCACTATTCCGATGCCAAGTATGTTGAACATGCTAAACTACACACAAAACTAATGTTGCCAGCCCCATATATTCTAAGGGGTATCAGCTACTATATGTATGGCGAATGGGTTGAGGCAGCTAAATCATTTTCGCTCGAATTAAAACGTGATTCTACACATATTGTTCCCTACCTATTTAGAGCGGAAGCACGTAGACAATATGAAAATCGGATAGGCATGCAATCGGATTATCAACATGCAAAAAAGATGAATCCAGAACATTTTTTGATTTCTTATTTTGAGGCATTGGATTATTTGAGCGCGAAAGACGAGAACAAAGCATTTATTAGCCTTTTAGCTTGCACAGATCGGCATCCTCACTTTGCCCCGGCCTTGATTGAGATTGGTTTGCTGGCCATTAAACTGAATAAGGACGTGCTAATTGCTAAAACATATTTTGAGCGAGCCATCGAATCCGCCCCCTTGTACGCAAATGGCTACTACGAATTAGCCCGCCTTCATATTCAATATTTACGGGATGATAAGGTAGCTATGGAAGACATAACTAAAGCCATTTACCTGAACGCAAATCTTCCAGGCGCATATTCCATACGTGGCACCCTAAATATTCAGGCCGAAAATTATTTAGAAGCTATTAACGATCTGGACAAGGCCATTTACGTTGATGGGACAGATACCCATGCGCTTTTTAACCGTGGCCTGGCCTTTTATAATTTGGGGATGAAACAAAAAAGTTGCAAGGACTGGGATACCGCTGGACAGCTGGGACATTATAAATCCATTAAATACCTATCGCGATACTGTAATAAAACCCCGATATCCCGAACCGGAGGGCGATAGCTTGTGTAGGATGAATAAAAAAAACTAAATTTACAGCAAAAATAATATAATGACAACCATTGAACAGCTAAAGGATTTAGCGGAGCGCCAGCTGGCGTTAAGGAGGTACCTTTGACATCGATCAGAAAAAGATTGAAATAGGAGAACAGGAAATGCGCTCGCAAGCACCTGATTTTTGGGACGATGCCAAAGCCGCAGAAACCCACATGAGGATGCTCCAGGAGTTAAAATCGTGGGTGGATGAGTTTGATGCAATCGAAACGCAGGTTGAAGACCTGAAAGTGATGTTTGAGTTTTTAAAGGAAGGCGAAGCTGAACAGGGGGATGTGGATGAATTTTTCGCAGACGCAGAGTCGCATATCGAAAGTCTGGAACTTAAAAACATGCTTCGGCGGCCCGAGGACAAGTTGGGTGCAGTGTTAAAAATAAACGCAGGTGCCGGTGGAACTGAAAGTCAGGATTGGGCAGAAATGCTTATGCGCATGTATTTGCGCTGGGGCGAAAAACACAAATATAAAGTCAAAGAAGTCAATTACCAGCCGGGAGACGATGCAGGCATAAAAACCGTTACCTTACAGTTTGAGGGTGATTTTGCCTACGGCTATATGAAAAGCGAAAACGGCGTTCACCGATTAGTGAGGCTTTCACCTTTTAACGCAGCCAACAAAAGGATGACCTCATTTACCTCGGTTTTTGTGACTCCACTTATTGACGATACCATACATATAGAAATCAATCCCTCGGATATTTCATGGGACACATTTCGCTCGGGTGGAGCGGGTGGACAGAACGTGAACAAAGTAGAAACCGGTGTGCGGTTAAAACATGCCCCCTCGGGTATTATCATTGAAAATACCGAATCGCGCTCGCAATTCGACAATAAAGATAACGCCATGCGCCTTTTAAAATCGCAATTGTACGAAATGGAACTGCGCAAACGGATGGAAGAACAAAACAAAGTAGAGAGTAATAAAATGAAGATAGAGTGGGGCTCGCAAATTCGCTCCTACGTTTTACAGCCCTATAAAATGGTTAAGGATGTACGCACCAGCGCCGAAACTTCCAATGTACAAGCCGTATTGGACGGCGACCTGGATTTATTTATCAAAGCCTATTTGATGGAGTTTGGCGGTAAGTCAGAGTAGATATCTTTTAAAAGAAAATTAAATATCATGATAACAATACTTCACAATCCCAGATGCTCAAAAAGTAGGGCAGCTTTATTTTATTTAGAAGAAAAAGGTATTACACCAATCATTGTTAAATATTTAGATACCCCCTTGAATCATCAGGAAATTAAGCAGGTTTTAGGGAAGCTAGGCATGAAACCCATGGAATTGATTCGGCAAACAGAAGATTACTTTAAAAAGGAAATTAAAGGTAAGGATTTCTCCGACGAGGAGTTAATTGGCGCTATGTCCGAAAATCCAAAACTGATTGAACGCCCTATCATAATTAACGGCCAAAAAGCCGTGGTTGGCCGTCCCGCCGAAAAAATAGATGAAGTATTGTAAACACATGAAATTGTTTTACACTCTTTTAGTTGTATTTATTGGTTGCTTTTTGGCCATCCAAGGCAGCATCAATACACAACTGACCACCTATTTGAAACATCCTATACAGGGTGCATTGGTCAACTTTGTGGTGGGTGCCACAACGCTCCTTGCGCTTAACTTTATCTTCAAAACCCAAATACCGGACTGGGCACATCTAAAAACAGCACCTTGGTATTTATTCGTGGGAGGTTTGATGGGGGCACTTTTTGTTTCGTCGGTCATATTTTTTATACCTAAAATTGGCGTCACCACGGTTTTAGCTGCTTCTATAGCAGGTCAGCTTATTGCTGCATCCCTTATTGACCACTTCGGCTTCTTTGGTTTATCGGCTCACCCCGTCAGTATTTCGCGCATATTGGGAATACTATTAATGTTAGTTGGCATTTTCCTTATTCAACGACATTAATTTGGTTATTGGCGCAAGATATTTCATGTGTAATTATTTCCCGCTTTGGGAAGTGTAAACCTCAATTACGTTAGTACACTTTCTTCATTTTTTTCGCTTTCTAAAATTACACCAACACCGAGGTTAAGCGCATTACTTCCATTCAATATATTATCGCAATTAAATATCCTCAATTTATATCGACTTGTAACGTTTTAATTTACAAGCTCGTCCATCCAATGCGCCATTATTTACAAGCTTGTGGCGAATGTGTTTCTTCGTCGCTATCACAAAATACATTTCATCAGTAAACCGTAATTGAGAGCAGGTTAGGCAATGTATTTGCAATAAGAACTACACAGCCTATTTAAAGGGTTGTACCTTATAATAATGATTTTTAAAAAATTATATTTAAGATTATGAAAAAGGAAATATTAAAGAAGGACCTTCAGGAGATTGTTGATATTTGTATTGATGGATCCAAAGGTTACGAAGCTGCGGCTTCGAACATCGAACAGAAAGATTTTAAGACCTTATTTTTACGTCTTTCGCAACAACGCAAAGGTTTTGCCGAAGAAATAAAAAACGAAGCGCTAAGCATGGGTATTGAACTTGATTCCTCTGGAACCGTAAAAGGATTTTTTCACCGCACCTGGCTGGCCACAAAATCTACCTTTAGCAGTGACACCAGCGAAAAAGTACTTGAGGAAAGTATGTATGGCGAAAAAGCAGCCG
>JAGXIO010000164.1 GCA_024635555.1 Saccharicrinis sp. | reverse complement strand
GTGGTGCAGAGGTCACAATGAGTGCTCCTTCGTTTTCTGAAGCTGAATTTTCATATGATGGAGGACATCTGCAAATGTCTATATCTCTTAACTATTAAATTTTAAAATTTAGCTTGTGTTTGTCCGAAACAAAAGTGCTTTTAACCTCGCTATATTAAACATGTTGTGGCACATTTAAGAAAAATGCAGCAAGTCGGAAAAGTGGATTCTAAAATTTGTTCCCTAATTATTTATTTCTGCTCTATTTTTAGTTCATTTTTTAGAATTTCTCCATGACTGCCATGCACCAGACGACCAAAGTTACCAAGCTATGAGAACCGGTTGAAAGAAAAGTCGGATTAATCGGGCACTATCAGAATTTAAAGCTCCAAAAGCATCTTTTCCATCAAGGTATTGGGCAACATTACCTGGGAAAACCAGGATAAAGAATATGGCTAAGGCCCATCCAATATTCACTCGTTGCTTTTTCCACAACAGTAAAGTCAGACCTAATGCTATTTCAACAATACCTGATAATAAATGTTTGATTATGAGCGTAAAGGTGCACTACAATGATTTGTAATTGGAAGCACCAACAATAAGAATAGGATTAAGAATAGTAAGGTTGTAAACACAAAAACGGAATGGTTCAAATTGTGCATATTGCTGCACAGAACCATTCCGTTTTTTTTATCTTTTCAAAACCTCTCTTTGTTTATTTTACTAGGCTTTCGAAGCGGTCACTAGCTCAACTTGCGTAGTATCAAAACCTTTAAAGTTAGGGGCAATAGCCAAAGCTGCTCCCAGTGCACTTGCATTGTCAATCTCTGAAGTCAACACTTGCTTGTTATTAAAATGCTGCGATAAAAGATTCACAAAAATAGGGTTACGTGCAAATCCACCACTAACGTAAATTGTTTTTGTAGTATCTTTTTCCGCAATGATAAGATGGATGGAAGTAATACTTAAATCGGTGAGTTCTTTTACCATCCAACTGTATGCCTGATCATAGTTTTCAAAAACAGTAAGATCTATTTGTAAATCCTCATTGTTGAATCCTTCTGCTCCATTGGGGAAAAAGATGGATTGCTCACCAATTTTTGTTTTTAAGGCGTCCAGCAAGGCTGGCTGATAAGGTATGGTCTTATAATAATGATCATCCACACCAAAAAATTCATTTAATTTATCTACCAGAACCTCATGAAAATGCCCCATAAACAAGCGCGATGATTTAACCTGCTGGTTTTGTGGGGTCAGATAACACAAACAGTCCTTCTTTAGCTGGTTGGCTGTTAGTGTTTCACTGTTAAAGGGGTTCATACTTATGCACCAGGTACCTGTAGATACCAAAATAAAATCTTCCTTGGCCATATCGAGGTACGGCACCAGCGAAGCCGAGCTATCGTGTATGCCCACCCCTACCTCTATTACTTTATCTTTAAATACAGATGGGTAAACCGTATTGTTATTAATAGGTTTTGGTAGTGAAATCCCTTCGTCAGCAATCCAATTATGATACTGCATTTTATCAAAATCCCACATATAGGTATGGCAACCAATAGAAGTTGGTTCGGATGCAATTTCACCCGTTAACGCATACGAAAGATACTGTGGAAAATGAAGAACATGCTGCACTTGGCTCCATATATTTGGTTTATTTTGCTTTAACCAAAGCATTTGTATGCCTGAATTTAAAAGGAGGCCAAGGGCTGGGCTAGCGGTTTTTCTACAAAACTCATTTACACCGCCATAGGCATCGAAAAGCGAGTCTTGAATTTGGCTGTCCACCTCTTTCAAATAATTATAAATAGGAGTCAAGCGTTTTCCGTCCTTATCTAAAAATGCCAACGAAGCGCCATAGGTCGAAAAGTTCACGCCTTTAATATCAAACTTCCCTTGCTCAACAATAGTGTTCAGCGCCTCTACCATCCAATCCTGAATAAGGTTTATATCGTCGCACTCAAAACCGTCTTCATCGCTTGTGGTGTCCATCTTTTTTTCGTGTTGGTACACCACTTTAAATTCCTGATTGAAAAGCAGTATTTTTTTATTGGTTTTGCCAATATCAAATACTGCTATCACTTGGTTTTTTGTCATCGTTTTAACTTGATTTAGACATCTTTCTTCTATAATTCTCCACTTCCCAATTATCAATAAAGTCAATTTGCTCCTGAGTCATGGGGTTTGTACCGCCAAAAAAGCGGGTGAGGTAACTTACCATCATCATATCCTTAAAAACATCCATCACTATTTGAGCCGATTTAATGCTTTCTTCAACAGCAACAATCCCTTTACCTTTTAGGGCTATAATTTTTGGTGGATAACCATGTTTTTCGACAAAAGAATCCAGTTTTTCACTTAAATCTTTACTGCGGTTTAAGAACAGATAATTGGATTTACAATAAACAATATTGTCGGGGGTAAACGGGGTACCAACCTCCTTAAATGCCTCTGCATTTTCGGCGTACAACAATGAAAGTTCACTGTTATCGTTAATTATGAATTGCGCATCAAAATCGGCATTTGCTTTTATCTCATTGCCCAAAGCTGTTAAATCTGCCGATACACGCGGACTATCAAGCGTAGGCAGTTTCTCCACATGTTTTTCTAATACCGCTTCAATATTGGCATAGATAGCCTCTATTTGTTCACATGTATCCGCCGCCACAAAAACCCCATGATTTTCGAGAAATATAACCTGTGCTTCCTTATTTTTCGCAGCCCGATATTTCTCCAATGCTATTTTCACTTCCTTAAAAAGCACATATCCGGGATCGATATAGCGTACATACACCACCTCATCGCCAAATAACTTATCGATAGTAATCTTAGCATTTTTAGCACACAAAACGCCGTTTACCAAAGTTGGATGGGTATGCATCACAAAAGGATATTGGATAATTTCGTGCATGCTGGCCTCCACCGATGGTCGTTTACCGTGCGTAGAAAGAATAGCCTGATGTAGATCCTCTTTTACTTCTTGCTCCCTCGTAGCAGTAACATCGCTATATTTTTTTTGAGAAACAACTTTCATTTTTTCTCTGTCCAAACAAACAAAACCGTCTTGGTCGATGTTGGACATGGAAGTTCCGCTGGCTTTCACCCAAATTTTATCCTCGGTTTTAAACGAACTATTCCCTCCCCCAGCTATCACATAAGTGGGATCTTGCCCAAACTTATGCGACAGCGCTATCAATTGATTTAAATTATTTTCCATTTTATAGTTTATCTTATCGGCTCTCCACCTTATTTTCTTTTACTCAGCACTTCTTTTTCGTATGCCTGAATTTCGCTGATATAATCCTCGCCTACAGGAACATTGTTTTGCAAACAATAATAATCCCAAACGGCTCCGAATGGCTTAGTTTTTAGTTCTTCGAGCAAAGCAAGGCGTTCAAAATTTTGTCCGGCTTCTTCATATTTTACCAATGTAGAAGTTGGCTCTAACATGGCAATCATAAATGCTTTTTGGGTAGCACGAGTACCAATTACGTAAGCACCGATACGGTTTATGGAAGCATCGAAAAAGTCAAGACCTACATTTACACGGCTCATAAAGTCATTACGTACAATCTCAGAAGCTATTAATTGTACTTCTTCGTTAAGTGTTACTACATGATCTGAATCCCAACGTACTGGACGAGTAACGTGCAATAATATTTCGTCTACAAACTGAAGACAAGAAGAAATCTTATCACCTACTACCTCAGTTGGATGGAAATGACCGTTATCTAAACAAATCAATTTGTTGTGCTTGATAGCATATCCTAAGTAATAATCGTGCGAACCAACAGTCATAGTCTCTGCACCAATACCGAATACTTTACTTTCTACAGCATCTTTCATGTATTCTTTAGAGAATTCAGTTGCAAGACCTTCATCAAGAGATTTTGTCAACTGTGCACGCATTCCGTTACGGTCGATGGGTGTATCTTTTGAACCATCAGGAATCCAAGTATTTAAAATACAAGGAGATTTTAATTGCTTACCAATTTCAGCTGCAATTTCGCGAGAACGTTTAAGGTGTTCAACCCAAAATTTACGTACACTTTCGTCTTTTGATGATAAAGTAAAACCGCTATCTGCTTTAGGATGAGAAAAGAAAGAACCATTAAAGTCCATACCAATGCCTTGTTTTTTACACCAGTCAATCCAACCTTGAAATTGCTTTACGCTAATGGCGTCACGATCTACCTTGCCGCCAGAAAAATCGCCATATAAAGCATGTACATTAACACGCTGTTTTCCGGGCAACAATGACATCACTTTTTCTAGGTCAGCCATAATTTCTGCTGCATTACGAGCCTTTCCAGGATAGTTACCTGTAGCTTGAATACCGCCAGAAAGCTGTCCATCAGGATTTTCAGTTCCTGAAACATCATCTGTTTGCCAACAATGAAGACTTATTTTGAGGTCATTAATTTTTTTTATTACTGCCTCGGTATCTACACCTAATGCAGCATATTGCTCTTTGGCCAATTCGTAGGCCTTGGTTATTAATTCTTTATTTGCCATGATTAATTTTTTAATATTATTTTAAATAAAATACTTCTATTGATTTTTTAGTTGACAAAATCAGTTTTGGCAACACCCATAATTATTACCGAGAACAGAATCAAAGCAATTCCGAGTAAAATTGTGGTTTTGGTGCTTTTTGAAACGCCTGCCCACTCTTTACGATAGAATCCCCACAAATTAGCGGTAAGAATAATTGTGGACATGTGCAAAATCCATGAACTGGCGCCATTACCAATCTTTGTCTCTCCCATTCCATAAAAGAAGAACTGCAAGAACCAGGTAGTACCTGCCAATGCACAAAAAAGGTAATTCTTTAATAATGGGGCTTTGGTGTCGACAAAATCGCCTCCTGTTTTATTCTTAAAAATTAAAGCCACTGTCCAAATTAAATTGGTTGTTAAACCACCCCAAAGAATTACCAAAAAGATGATATTGTTCTCAAACAAATATTTACCATCGCTAACAAAGGAGAAGTTATTAGCAACTGCAATTTCGCGAACGGCTTCACCCATCTCTTTTCCGGCATCTATACCAAAACTGAAGAAAGCACTCAATACACCGGAAACAGCAGCAATTATTAAACCTGTTTTAAGTTTAAATTCACTGTTTACACCCTCTGTAGTTACGGCAAGTTCCTTATCTTTCATCAGGCCTGCCTTGCCACATAAAACAATCCCTACCATAAGTACAAGTATTCCGAACAAAACAACTTGACCACTATTAGTAGAAAGCATATCGGTAAAAGAATCTCCGGCCGGTATAATTTCGGCTAAATTACCAATATTACGAAGAATAGGTAAGCCCAAAGACCCAACCAACGATGTAATTCCTAGTAATACCGAATTACCTAAAGACATTCCTAAATAACGAATTCCCAAACCATAAGTTAGTCCGCCAATGCCCCATAATATACCAAGAATATAGGTAAGGCGAAGTGTAGACGAATCCGTAGCTGATAAAATATCCTGCCATCCGGGAGAGGTTAGTGCAGTTGCTATGTATGGCATAATTGCCCACGAAAACAGACCACCTACAATCCAGTAAATTTCCCAACGCCATTTTTTAACAAGGTTAAATGGCATATACCAACTCCCCGAGGATATACCGCCCAAAGAGTGAAAAATAATTCCTAATAATGCTTGCATACAATTTATACTATATTGGTTATAAAACTATTTTATAAAAAATGATACTTTTGTATTTCTGTTTTCAAAAACCATTATTTATTAAGCATCATAGCCTAAAGCTATTTGCTAAAAAAAGATATATGGTGATGAATATCAATCTTTGACCTATTTTAGGTGGCTAAAAAAACATGACTAAAGTACTGTTTACCCAAGTCAATAACAATAAACAAATTGGGGTTTAATTTGCACTTTTTGGACTAACTATGAAAGATTTTTTTAAATACATGTCGGTCAGCGAAGAGGATCAGGCTTGGGGACTATACCTAAATGTGGCCGGAAAATCAAAGATAGCTCCCGGAGTCCTCTATCCTTCGCCAATACACCCAAGCGGATATTATTTTACATGGCAAAATGGACGCACGTTAAACGAATACCAAATCAATTATATTACCGAGGGTGCCGGAATTTTAGAAAACGAACGCGGCAAATTCATGGTTAAAGCTGGTTGTTTGATGATTATTCGCAAGGACGAATGGCATAGATACCACCCTGTAAAAAGCGAGGGTTGGGTTGAAAATTTCATCGGTTTTGACGGCATGTTTGCCCATCATTTTTTACACGAAAACCAAATTTTACAAGGTCAATCCGTTATCCACTGCGGGGTACACGAACACTTTATCGATACGTATTACAAAATATTTGAACTGGCCAAGAATGAAGATCCGGGCAACCAACATATTGCTGCGGCTCTTATCATTAAACTATTAGGACACATTGTGGCTTGGGAAAAACAACGTAACTTTTCGGGCAAACCCATCGAAAAAGTAATTCAGCAAGCCCGCTTTTATATGCGCGAAAACATTGAGCACGAGGTGAATCTGGAAAAACTTGCAATGGACAACAACTTAGCCTATTCCTATTTTCGTAAGATGTTTAAAAAATACACCGGCATCTCGCCTCATCAATACCATCTTGATTTAAAAATGATGCGAGCCAAAGAACTGATCCTCACTTCCGACAAAAGCATTAAAGAGATTAGTTATGAGTTAGATTTTCAATCCATTCATTATTTTAGTCGTCTTTTTAAAAAAAAGATGGGGCAAAACCCTTCAGAACTTCGAAATACGATTATAAGGATTTAGTACCTTTTTTCTAATATTCTGCCAAAAAATGGAGAATAATAAACTCCTCTACTCTACCACAAACTTTTTAGTTAGCCATTTATTTTCCGTGCGGATTTTAAGGATGTAAATACCGCTGGGTAGTTGGCCAATATTAACGGACAGATTTTCGCCACTTGAATTCATCTTCTCCACGGATAACAATCGGCCTAGGATATCTCTCACCTCAGCATATTCGATAAAATGTCCGTTTGAATTTATATAAATTGTATTACCCTTTGCTGGAACCGGATAAATAACAATTTCCGACCGTATATCGGGAATAATTTGCGTGTCGCCATACACCACTGCTTCGGCCAGCACATCCAGCCAAAGGCTATAATTTTTATTTGGATACAACTGCGAGGCATAATTCCATCCCGTGGCCTGATGATAAACCAACATGGTATTTTTGGTTTTTTGCGTTCGGGCGGAGTGATAAACGGCCATGGTATCTATGGGCGATCCGTTGTAATTAATTTCATATCCCACAAAAAAGTTTCCATTTACAGTAACTGGGGCATCGAACTCCAAATATTTTTCTTGGTTTACAGATAGCGTCTTAAGCACTATACCGTCCTTTCTTGCAAGCAGAGTTTCTGGTTTGTCATTACCTTGCCAAATGGCAATGTTAAATGTTTGTACCGACGATCTTTTAATTTTTCCGGGTGTAATATATAATCCTTTAATTGTGGCCGACTTTATTCCGTCGTAACGTTCGGCATAAGCCGTACTTTTGCTTTTGTTGTGTCCGCTCAGGTAGCCTCCCTCAGGGATGGTTGAGTTTGTTGGGCTATCACCTGATTCTATATTACTTAGCCTCTCAAATACCTGCTGCTCATAAGGATTGACACCAATTAAGCTTTGAACACCGGAGTTAAATGGATCTAGCCAAGCTTTAAACTGTTGGTTGCTCTGCGACCTCAAATCCCAAGCCTTATAAAATTGCCAATAATAATCGTCTACTGGCGATAAACAAGTAGCTGCACCACCAGATAAGCCACCTAAAAAGTTGTTGTTACCATCAAACAAAGGCCCTCCTGAAGACCCCCCCTCTGTTGATCCTGTTGTCCATTTTTTTACCCACCAATGAAAATTATCTACTTGTGCATAAGGATAATTGCCCGACATATTAAAACTTGCAGGTGCTAAATCACCGTCGTAAGTGGATATCTTTTTTACGTCGCCATTGGGATGGTGGATGGCTTTAAAAGGTCCAAAGGCCACCGAATTTAAAGTCCAGCCTGCAAAATATGGCCGATAATATGCCGGGGGCATGTTATTCATTTCTACCAAGGCTATATCCAAATCGTTGACCATCACTTTGGCCTGCCCGCCCGATAATGTATACTCCGGGTTACCTTCAATTATCTCCGAACAATACGGCGTTTCGTAATTAAAATACAAAAGGGTGGTATTTGCACTGGCATCGAGTTTAAAACAATGTGCCGAGGTAATCATGTAAGGTTTAGGTTGACTTGCTAAGCTGTTTATCATGGTACCCGTGCACAGCTCCTGTCCATCGATGATTATTTTAACCACGGCCCGACGCACCTCCATCGAATGATTGATGTCATAACACGACACATCCACATTACAATATTGGGAATTACCAAACGAAGCCCCATACTTTAAATGTTGAACACCTAAAAAGTCGTGATTCACAGCCCCTACCATCAGCTCTGCTTTAAATTGTGGTTTAGCAGGCTCCTGGTATTCCACAATTACCTGATCGCCTGTAACCGGCGCTGTAGCCAATATGCCCGACGGTTGATTATTGGCACTTGTAAATGCGCCTTTTATATCAGTGCCTTCCGTATTATAAATAAAAAGCTTGGCGCCAGGAGGAAGCACATATCTATCGAAAATTAAATTGATGCTATAGGCGCCAGGAGAACTGATGAGCAATCGCCATATTCTTATGCCATCCGGTTGTGCTGTCCATGTGCCAGAATTATCGGGCGTGTAGTTTACGGTAAACTGCTGGGCAAATTTTAAAGCATGGCCTTTTTCTATGATGCGCGCATCCTTAAGCTGAGCCTTGCTGGGTAAATACGAATGTTCCTTAACATTATACCTTAGCTCGTTTAAATCCATATTGAACACCGGGCTGCCAGGTGCAGTAATTTGTGCCTGAACAGTTACAAAACAACAAATTAAAAGGGATAACATTATCCCGAATAACTTTTCTCCTGCTTTTTTCTTAACCAACAACATACGATTAACTCTCCCCATCTCGACTTTCTATTTCTTCAGTTTTATGTCCTTTTAAAAATGCATCTTTCATATCTACCAGTTTTTTCATACGACCAGCTTTGCCAAGCTTATAGTGCACTAGGCTCCACGCCATGAATATGCTTGTACCTATAATGATAAACAATAAAATACCCTAATTAAAATCGTTGATAACAAACTCTTCGGGTATGGCAAAATAAAGCAGCACAGATATCAACCCTCGCGGCGCTACATACATTTCGGGCATAAAATTCTTTTTTACAATGAGCTTAAAGAGTATCCATCTGACCGCAAAAATAATGACCAAAAAGATGAATGAACCAACCATAACCCGTGTATGAAAAATTCCGGCTATGGTAATACTCAAACCAAATACAAAAAAGAAAAAAGTACGCACCACAAAGGCACTTTCGGCTGTAAGTAATTTAAAATCGGTGAGCACTTGTTTTACCTGGCTTTCGCGAAGAAACTTTTTTAACGGGCCGAAAAAAAAGATATGCCTGTTTTCGAGTATCAATCCAAAAACCAAAATAATTAGCAGCGACGACAGATGAAATATCTTACCCACAGCATATAATAACAGCAATACGGAAATAAACAAAAATAGTTTTACTTGGGTATTGATTCGCTGAAAAAAGATTATCATCAAATATCCCACAACAACCGACAAAATCAAAGTGTCTCCGATATTGGCTATAACGTTTATACCTATGGTGGTAGCCTCCATGGTATATACGTTATTTACAACGGCATAAAATAGTATCAGTCCTAATATATCGGATAAAGTGCTCTCGTATATTAAAAACTCTTTTTTTTCTTCTTCCAGATTATTTACGCTGGGAATAACAATGGCACTGCTGATAATGGAGAGTGGTATGGCATAAATAAAGGCGGTTAGGAAATCGAGATTACCGATGATGAACTGAATACCGTAGGTTAATATAAACACGTTTATTATCAATGCCAAAAAAGCAATCAAACCCGATTTCCATATCATGGGCCACCTCTCCCTGCTGAGCTTTAAATCCAGTACTCCTTCGAGCACAATAAGCATCAAGCCCACTATGCCTAATATCTCCAATGGGAAAACCCAATTGACATCCTCAATCCCAATATTAAAGATTTTTTCACTAAAAAATCCAAGCAGTATCAACATGATAACACTTGGAACCGCAGTTTTTTGAGATATGATGGAAAACATGTAGGACAAAATAATAACTAGAGTAGCCCCAATGATAAGATAGTAGGCCATGTTATCTCCATTTACCACATTTTGTATCGACAATAATTCCATATTTAATATCTTAAATTTTAAAAATACAATAATATTTAAAAAAGTGGCCAACGCATTATTTTTGGTAAAGAAGCAAAAAATGGATGATAAAATATCAACTTACTTCCCAACTCTTAAAACAGTGCACTGACCACTATATTACTTTTTCGAAACTTTACCTGACAAAAGGATTACTTTTAATTTAAAACATACCTATCGTACAGGTTATTTATCGAACCGGTTTCACCAATGATGGTGAGGATGTCATTTTCATGAAGTACCGTACTACCTTTTGGGGCAAAGGAAGTATTTCCACGCTCAATAAAAACCACCAACACATCGGGCGGCAATTTTACTTCAATTAGTTTTTTATCAATTAGTTCCGAAGAATTTGAATCCTTTGTTATTTCAAAAGTGACATATTGCTTACTATGCAACAAATATTCAATGATTTGGCGTTCAGTTTTCAGGGCAAGGATATCTTGCACAAAATAATCCCGCTCTGCAATATCCCATATTCCGGTTAGCATTCGGAGCTGCTGTTTTGTTTGTTCGGCATCGTTAATCAAAAAGAAAAATACTTTAATTGTATTTTTGCATTTGATGTTTTCTCTCTCGGTTGTTTGGGTTATCCCTGTTTTTGAAAGCACAATATGAAGAGCCGGATGAACAACATTGGATATTTGAGCATTTAGCAGCATAACTTCCGGAATCACGATGGCTGAGTCGAAAGGGTTTGTTTTTAAAAATTCCTGCCTAATCAATTTTTTATCTGCATTAATCGGAATAGATAAAGCCTCGGCAACAATTTTAACAATATCCTTAAACTTCACATCTTGGTCAACCGTAGTTATTTTGGCCCGCACAATGGTTTGGTTAAAAGGATCGCCCTGTCGCATTCCTTTTTCGCGCAAAATGGTCAGAAATTCATTTTCGAGATCGTCGTGTTGATACTTGCCCAATAAGGCAAACCAGTGAAAGATAGCTCCTTCGCGCTTTACCTTATTGCGCACAAAAAACTCATACCACAGATAAGCCATGAAAATTATAAAAACGGTGAGCGAAATAGGAACCCATCCCATATACGAGATAAGTACTAAGGAGGTAATAATACCAAAAATTTGCATCCATGGATAAAGAGGCGAATGAAAACCTGGATCGTAGGAACTAATTTTGCTGTTTCGGAAAACAATAACCGAAAAATTGATGGCCACAAAAATAAATAGTTGAAAGGTGCTGGCTAGTTTAACGATGCCCTCTTCGGAAAGCACAACGATAAACAAAACAATAAGCCCGGCGGTGAGCAGTATGGCCGGCACCGGAGTACCAAAACGGCCTATGCTGGCAAATCGTTTCGAAAACAACTTATCCCTGCCCATGGCCAAGGGAAAACGCGAAGTGGATAACATACCCGCATTACCTGTTGAGGCAAAGGCAAAAAGCGCTGCTATCGCAACCATGTACAAACCGGTGCGAGGCGGAAGCCACGTAAACAGCTGTTGTGCGGCAGTAGCTGCCGGCGACAGGTCATTAAGGAATTTTTCGTTGGGAATAATTGCTACCATAACAAAAACACCCAGCACATAAACTATCGTGGTTACCACCAGCGACAAGGCCATCCCCAGGGGTATGTTCCTTTCGGGATTTTTAATTTCCTCGGCCACGCTGGCTATCTGTGTAAGCCCTAGGAAAGATACAAAAACAAAGCCTACGGTAGCCAAAAAGCCTCCAACTCCTTTTGTAAAAAATGGTTCGAACTCCTTTTTATGGAATGAAGCAGGTGTTGGTTCGGCCCAAAAAATATGATACACGCCATCGATGATAAAAGCACACAGCACAAGCAATAAAACGATCACAAAAATATTTTGAATACCTGAGGTTTTTTTTGCCCCGAAAATATTTAACAGGGCAAATACTACAGCGAACACTATCGCGGTCTCTTTTATCGGTATATCAAAAAATATGGAAGCGTAAGCACCTATCCCCACTAGCGCAAAAGCAGTTTTTAACAAAAGAGCCACATAGGTACCAATACCGCCAATGGTACCCATCATGGGGCCCAAGCTGCGATCCAGAAAAAAGTAGGCACCTCCCGAGCGCGGCAGAGCAGTAGATATTTCGGCGATACTAAGCATGGCGGGCAATATCAATAACCCGGCTACCAAATAAGCCAATATTACAGATGGACCTGTATATTGCGATGCCAGACCGGGCAAGAGAAAAAAGCCCGAACTAAACATGGCTCCGGTACTCACGGCAAAAACATCAAATAAACCCAGTTCTTTTTTTAGTTTCATGTGTTTATATTTATTTTATTTGCCACATAGCCTCCCGCAATTCTGCGGGACAGGTCGCCCCGAACTTGATTCGGGGGAACTCGCCATTACAATCATTCTCCTCCCGCTAAGGCGGGACAGGTTTTGTGAGAAGTAACTCTCATAGCCTGCTCCGACACTTCGGAGGCTCGTTTCATATAACAGGCTGTTAACAATTATTAATATCGGTAGAGGATTAAAACTAAGTACGTGATTATTTTGATTACCATGGTATCTTTTTAACCTGCTCTATTCATAAATTTATGAATAAGACACCAAAGGCCGATTCTGCCTAAGCAGAATCTAGGGTTAACCCTCGAAAAAAGTTTACTTAAACTTTTACGGCTTTCCGCCTATGATAGCGGAAAGTGAAAAATGCGTGCATTTTTCAGGTTAAATTACTTTAGGCTTTCGCATAGTTTTAAACACATCTAGATAACACTTAATTTTCACGATTTATAATGCTATCTGGTTTCGAGTTTAATTTTTTTGTCCATAATTTATTTAACAGGTCTTTGTCCAAATTATCGTAAAAGGTGGCTCTCTCTCCGCCGCCATCTTCCGGTACAATTGAGCCAACTTAAACATGGAGGGTATCTGCGCATTGATTTGCAATCACACCTGATACTCCGCTATGGCTTCTTTGTACAAACCCTTTTCAAGCAACACAGCCATTCGGACTGATTCAATTTGGCACGCAAACAATAATGGTTTATCAAAAAACATCGTACTTATGATATTTAAATTCTACATAAACTGCCTTCAGCATTATTCATTATTTTTTTTCTTAAAAATGGAACCTATGCCTTTACCAATTTTATGAACCGTGTCAATTCCCTTGTTCAACGCTTCTGGGGAAAAATCATTATACTGTTGGCTGCTAATGCTGTCAGCAAATTGCTGTGGATAGATTACACACCTGCTATTCTTTGTAAAGTGTTTCTCAAGTTTAATAGGGAGGTTTTCTAATACTCCTGAATAGGAAGCAGCTCCTTTTCGGGCAGAAACCAATATAAACAAATCATCCGCTTGAATGTGCCTTGAAAGCACGAGAAAATCTTCCCAATCATCGAATGGTTTTGCTGTAATTGATGCTGAAAGCTTAGCATTTTTGAAAGATTTTTGAACTGCTTTTTCGGTTGATTCATTAGAATAAAGCAAAATTGAAATACTTAATTCCTGAGCAAGTTTTGTTATTTTACTGAGCCATAGGTTAAATCCGTTTTCGTATTCGGCTAATGGTGGGGCGATAATGACAATCCTTTTGTGCAGGACCAATGGTTTTTCTAAATGGCAAACAAAAGTAGTTTTGTCCGTATTGGTCAATATACTGTCCACTTTTTCGCCAATCAATTTGTTAAAGAAACCTGCACGTTGCGGCCATCCAAGAACAATAATATCAGCCATTATCTCTCTTGAAATTCTTGCTATACCACTTGCTGGATTGTGGTCGATAGTTGTAATGATGTTTACTTTTGTTTCGGAAGCAGAGGCTTGTTTTACAAATTCTTCAAGTTTGTTTCTTGCTTTCAAGATGTTTATTTCGGCTTCCTTGTTATTAGATACTACAGAAAGGATTGAGACAGGATTTGCAGATTTCTTGTCCTTAATATAAATCGCAAATTCAAGCAGCTTTTCTATGTTTGAAACATTGGCGATAGGCAAAAGAATGTGTTCACTATGGACGCCATTCGATTTTACAAGACTTTCCGTATCATCTTCAGATTCAATAACAATTTTTTTAGCAGCTTTTTCCGTCGCAAAAGAGGCAATTATACAAGTTATTAAAATAAGAATGATGGTTCCATTGAGGATGTTTTCGTCTAAAATCTCAGCTTTATAACCCACCAAAATCACTGCGAGCGTTGCAGCAGCGTGGGCACTACTAAGCCCAAAAATTAGTTGTCGCTGTGCTTTGGAATATTTAAATATGAGCTGAGTAAACAAAGCGGCAAACCATTTTCCAAATAGAGCTACAACCGTCAGCGTCCCAGCAACAATAAGCGCCATAGGACCACTTAATATTACGCTCACATCAACCAACATTCCAACGCTAATGAGAAAAAATGGGATGAATAAGGAATTTCCAATAAATTCTATGCGGTTCATCAATGCGGATGAATGTGGAATGAGTTTGTTTAATGCTAAACCTGCAACGAAAGCTCCAATTATTGGTTCAACACCTGCTATTTCTGCCAAAAATGCCGCAAAGAACACTACCGCAAGTACGAAAATATAGTGGGAGTGTTTTTCACTTTCAAGTTTGCGGAAAAACCATTTTGCGATTCTTGGAATTATAAGAAACATAATTGCCGAGAAAATAGCTAATGAAACACCTAACCTTATCCAAAAATCCGAATTTAGACTTCCTTGGCTGTTTCCCATGATTACAGCCAATATAATAAGTACTGCTGTATCTGTTAAAATTGTTCCACCTACGGTTATGGCAACAGCTTGATTTTTTGAAACTCCTAATTTGCTCACTATGGGATAGGCGACAAGTGTATGTGTGGCAAACATGCTGGCGGTAAGAAAACTCGCATTGAAATCATATCCGAGTAAATAAAAACAAACTGGAAACCCTATTCCTAATGGAATAATAAACGTAAAAAAGCCAAATAAAAGACTCTTGTTTCGGTTCGATTTGAATTCGTTCATGTCAAGTTCAAGTCCCGCAATGAACATGATGTAAAGAAGTCCGATAGTCGAAAAGAGGTCGACAGCAGAATTTTTTTCAAGTATGTTAAAACCATGGGGTCCGATAACCACACCGGCTATAATTAATCCAATGATTCCGGGAATATTTAATCTTTTCAGCAGAATGGGAGATAGCAGAATGATAAATAAAATCAAGGAAAATATCAGCACAGGGTTTCCCAATGGTAATTCAAATTCGTGCATTAAGTGTTTAAAAAAATCTGTCATTTACTGTCTCATTAATCGTTATTTTTTTCTGTTCTAAATTACTCTTTTTATTTTGAGCGTAGGCAAAAATCAAAGCTCTTTTTTTCTTTCGTGATGGCTTTGGGTGTTGGCAAAAATAAAAAGTGCTTGAATGTGCGGTAGGCTTCTGCAATGGGGCACAATTGGAAAATATCGTGGGTTATTGTAGTTGCAAATGAACAGGGCATTTCCCGGATCACCTGTTCGGTAACGATCCCCATCATGAAACGGTTAAATCCCGACCTATCATTGCTGCCCAAAACAAGCAAGTTATGTCCATTTCCATTAACGGTTTGCAATATTATTTCGTGCACCTACCTATGTTTCACATCAACTTTAAAATTTATGCCGCCAAGGTCAAATTCTTTTAAAAACAGATCCTTATGGGACTCATGCCGCAATAACAATTCAGCATTTTCTTTTGTCATATCTACCTATATGCGGGGCAAAATATTGGTAAAAGGTTTGTATACCTTCAGTATCCTTAAAGTATCCCCGAAATTCTTAGTCAGCAAAAGCCCAATTTTAAAAGAACGGCACGAAGGATCGGAAAAATTCACAAGACAAAGAATATTGTAAAATTTAATTCTCCGCTTTAGTCACAATATCACTTAATGGCTCGTTTCATCTGTTTATAATTTGCCGTATTACAAGCCCACGGACAATCCTTTACTTGGTTTATATTTCTCAAAAATAAACTATTATCAACAAAACAAGAATATATGACTTTAGTTCGGCGTTTTTCCTCGCCTTGTACCGTAATTAATAAATAATATCGCCACAATGTATCTACAACTCCTTTTCTTTGTCAGATTTTGCTATAGAATGGGCAGCGAGTGGTGCTGTAAGATAGATAAAAACAATGACCATAATGGCTTTTAACCATACTGTGCCAGAACTAAAAAAAATGCCTACACCAATGATAAGTAATAAAAGTCCAAACGACGTAGCTTTTGTTGTAGCATGCATCCTGCTATACAAATCGTTAAAACGAACTAATCCAATAGCTGCCACGAGTATAAATATCGAACCTAAAAGAATCAGCAACACAAATATAATATCCATCATTTGTTTTGTTTTAGATAAGTAGAAATGGCGACCGTACCGATAAATGAGATCAAAGAAATAATAATGACGATATCAAAATACATTGCCTCGTTTATCAATACGCTATAAACAAGGATAAAGCCCATGGTGATAGATGCTATTAAATCCATTGCCACAACACGATCCTGCAAAGTGGGGCCTTTTATAATACGCACCAAAGCCAAAGCAAATGCCAACAAAAACATGGCAAATGCCATGATTAAAGATATATTTAAAAGGGAGTAGTTCATATCTTATTCCGTTATCCTTCCTATCTTATACTGAATATCCCGAAATTCCGAAAGAATTTCTTTATCTGTGGTTTGGTACAGCACATGAACCCACACATATTTCCTGTTCCGGGTAATATCTATCGACAACGAACCCGGTGTCATCGAAAGTAGATTGCTGAACAACAACATACCAAAATCAGATTTTAGCAGTAAAGGCACTTTAATAAAACCCGGTTTTACTTTTAAGTTAGGCGTTAAAATATCATAGGCAATATATAAATTCGCCTGTACCAGCTTCGTTAAATATATGGCTATAAAAACAAATACGTAATATATTTTTTTAAATATTCTCATGGCATTGTATAATTTAAAACACTGTTAATGTATGCCTCAGGATCGATGAGTTGGTTTGCGGCTTGGGTTGTGAAATCAAAAACCGTAGCTGCAAATAATCCTAAAAAAATACTTACCAATCCTAGTATAACAGAAGGCAGAAAGTGCATAAAACCTAACTTTACAACTTTGCTTTGTGACTGATTATCATTTGGATCTTCCTTTAAAAATGCTTCGTTCCATATTTTTATCATCGAATACAGGGTGAGCATGGCGGTGAACACGGCAACGGCTACGATGATATAATCCTTGCTTTCGATACCGGCCTTTACTAAAATAAACTTGGCAAAAAAGCCCGATAATGGGGGCACGCCTACCAGGGCAAAAGCAGGAATGATAAATAGCACAGCCAAAAACGGGCTTTGATTAAGCAATCCTCCAATATCTTTAAGATAAAAAGTGCCTTTTATTTTATGAATTATGCCCGCTATTAAAAAGGTATTGGTTTTGGCAATCATATTATGCATCATAAAAAATATTGCTCCTGCTATTGCCAAAGGCGTAAAGATGGCCAGCCCCATAATCATATAACCTATTTGACTAATAATATGATACGACAGAATGCGCCTCACATCGTAATGTGCCGATGCGGCCATCCCTCCAGCAACCATAGTAAAGCCGGCTACCACAAGGAGCATATTGAGCCAGAAGGTTTGATCTTGCACAAAAAAAAGTGTAAAAAAACGAATGAGGGCATACACCCCAACCTTGGTGAGCAAGCCGGCAAATAAAGCACTAATGGTAATATTAGGCGTATGGTACGATGCGGGAAGCCAAAAGAACAGTGGAAAGACTGCCGCCTTTATCCCAAATGCAATAAAAAACAAAGCAGTGGATGAGTTAATCAATACCGATTGTTCCTCTGCACGCAGTATTTGTGCCAGGTGAGCCATATTTAAGGTTCCGGTTTTACCATACAACAAACCCAATCCGGCCAAAAACAACAGTGAGCCAATTAAGTTTAATGCCATATATTTGATGCCCCCCTCCAATTGTTCCTTGGAGTTTCCCATGATTATCAATACAAACGACGAAATCAGAATAACCTCGAACCAAACATACAAATTAAACACGTCCCCGGTTATAAAAGCACCATTAACGCCCATGGCAAGCGCAAAGAAAAACACATAAAATTTAGTTGATTTATGCTGTCCGGGCAAAAAGTAAATAGCATATATTGAAATAACGAATACAATTATTGCGGAAACGATGAGCATTAAAACGCTCAAGTAATCCACCACCAGTGTTATAGCCATAGGCGATGGCCATCCGCCCATATCTAAGGTAAGGATGCCATGACTCTTTACTTCAAAAAACAGATAAATGGCGATAAGCACCAATGCGGCACTTCCACTGACGGCAATAAGTTGGGAAGCCCGATTTGATTTTACCACTACAAGTATCAGTATAAGTAAAAATGGAAATAAAATGGGAAGAGCTATGGCCATCATACAATTAGTTATCAGTTTTTTTAAGTTGGTCTAAATCATCCGTTCCGGTGGTCTCGAAAAACTTGAGTTTAAGAGCCAGGGCAAAAACCACTAAGCCAAAACCTATTACCACAGCGGTCAGCACCAAAGCCTGGGGAAGAGGATCGGCTATTTTGCTGGCATTTTGAACCGTCTCGTCAACAAAAGCAGGTTTTCCGGCAACAATACCCGAGGCCAAAAAAACCAACAGGTTGGTGGCATTGCTCATAAATATAATACCTATGATAAATTTTAATATACTACGGCGCAACACCATGTAAACCCCTGCCGTATAAAGCACACCCACTAATATGACTAATAATATTTCCATTATCTTCTTTTTGTTAAAGTGAAAAAAAATAGTAGCGTAACACCTATCACAGTCATAAACACACCCAGGTCAAACAATAAAGGCGTTCCCAGTTTCAACTGACCCAACAAACCAAACGGAATGCTTACCCAAATACCCTTCATTAAAGTCTCATCTTGAATTAAGCTAGGCGAAAAACTCAATAATATCATCAAAAGACCCACGGCCACATATCCTTGGGGCTTCATGAACAACTTTTTTTGTACACTTCGCCAATCAAAGGCATAGCTATAATAAACGATAGCCAGTGTGGCAAGCAAGCCACCGATAAACCCGCCCCCCGGATAGTTATGCCCCCGCAGCAAAGCCACAAAAGCAAAAAATATCAAAAGGAATCTTACATATTTTGCTGCCAATTGAAGGATAATAGAATTCATGCTTTTTTGGTTTTAAGTAAAACAAATACTCCCATGGCCGCGATTACCAAAACAGTAACTTCGCCCAAAGTATCCAGAGCCCTAAAATCCACCAGTATTACGTTAACCACATTTTTGCCGTGTGCATATAAAAAACTATTATTCACCATTAAATCCGACACGGGGTGATTGAATTCGACATGCAATGCTTTTAGTGCTAAAATAGCCATCACGCTGCCAAAACTGAGCGCAATAATAAAATCGCGCACTCTGGTTAATCTGGACGAAAGTATGGCAAAACGAGGCAAGCGTTGTAAAACCAAAACAAACATTACAACGATAAGTGTTTCAACCAGTATTTGAGTAATGGCCAAATCCACCGCACTATAATACAGGTATATCAAGGATATCCCATACCCCGTTACTCCCATACCAATAATGGTTGAAATGCGCGACTGGGAAATAGTAGCATATATTGTTGAACAGACAATGATGGCTACCAATCCCGATATGTAAAACGGAGTCAATGTAAAGTGGCTATCCAATACCCAGTTGCGCGTAACGTAAACCTGAAACCAAAGAAAAGCGGAAGAAAACAATATTACAGTGAGAATATAAAAGCGATGATAACCATGTTGCACACGTTTTGTGTTACGTGCGGAAAAATTTAAAAAACCGCCCAGGAACTGGACAAATAGATCGGTAAATTTTATGGTGAAAAACTGGCTGTTGATACGACGCCATTTAATAAGAAATTGCTTTTTTGTTAATGCTATGATAAAAATACCCATTCCAAGAAATACAGTGAGTAGGCTCAACAAAAAAACATCGTTAAAGCCGTGCCATAATTTTAGCTCCACATCTATCATCTCTTTACGTATGGTGCTCAATGCAGGCTGCACAATGCTATTGCCCAAGGCCGCGGGCGAAAGGCCAAAAAGCAGACTGAGCAAGGCAAGAACCGCCGGCCCCAACAAAAAGAACCATCCTTTTTCGTTGGGGATTTTTGGGTAAGCGCCTTGTTTACCTAAAAATACTTTAAACATAAAATACATTGAAACGGCCACCATTAAGGTATTACCCCCAACACCCAAAATAAGCACCAAAGAGGCTATGCCCGGCGATTGCACCTTGGCTTCGTAAATAAGCTCCTTACCCAGAAAACCCAGCATGGGCGGCAAACCCGCCATCGAAAGCAAAGCCAACACACTAATTACAAAAGTAATAGGCATAAAGCGATACAGTCCGCCCAACTTGGCCAATTCCTTTGTCCCGGTTTTTTTGTCGATCAGACCCGCCACCATAAACAAGGCCGCCTTATAAAAGGCATGAACAAATAAAAAGAGCATGGCCGCTTTGATGGATAATTTGGTATCGATGCCAATAAGCAAAACCAATATGCCTAAAGCACTGATGGTGGTGTAGGCCAATATGGCTTTTAAATCGGTTTGGGTGATGGAAAAATAGGCACCCAAAAACATGGTTATAACCCCCACCAAGGTAATAATGTAAGTCCACTCAGTAGTTCCGCCCAACACCGGGCTCAAAAGTGCCAGCAGAAAAACGCCAGCTTTCACCATGGTTGCGGAGTGCAAATAGGCACTTACCGGCGTTGGAGCCTGCATGGCGCCGGGCAACCAAAAATGAAAAGGAAATTGTGCCGATTTTGTGAACGCTCCGGCCAGAATTAATATGAGCCCGGGCAAGTATAATCCGCTGCTCTTGATCATTTCGGAGCCCACAAACCAGTCGGCCACCGAATAACTGCCTACCACACTGCCCAGTAGCACTATGCCCGACAAAAGCAACAAACCCCCAAATGCAGTCACAAAAAGCGACTGGAAGGCTGCCTTACGCGGTTCTTCTTTTTTATGAAAAAAACTGATGAGCAGAAAAGAGAGAAAACTAGTGAGTTCCCAAAAAATGAATAATTGAATCAGATTGCCCGAAAGCACCAAACCCAGCATGGCACCACCAAACAGGAAAAGATAAAAATAGAACTTATCCGTACCTTCATAACCCTTCATATAGGCTGAGGCATACAAAAAAACCAAAGCACCTATACCAGTTATAAGTAACGCAAAAGCTAAACTCAAACCAGTTAACGAAAACTCCAGATTAAGCCCTAACTGCGGTATCCAATACAACATGGTTGAAATGGAATTTCCATTGGCCACCTCACTGATTTTTGAATAGAAGAAAACAAAAAAAGCGGCTTGCACCAGGGCCAGCATTACACCCACATGTTTTTTAAACCAACCGGGTACAATGAAGATTCCGAAAGCAATTAGTAAATATATTAACAATATATATTGCATAGGATTTAAGTTTTGGTGCTAAATATCCATTTTGCAACACAGAATCGCGTGCTTACATATATCATTTGCATATTTTTTGTTTAACGTTTACGAGAGATAAACAGACAAATATGCATATCTGTTCACCACTGAAGCTACGATTTTAAATCTTTTTTGTAATAATACATTAAGTGAGCTACTCCGCTTTATTTTCTTCCTCAAATTGATGCAAAAGCCCGGCGTATTTGCCGCCATGTTTTAATAATTGGGTATGGTTACCTCTTTCGATAATTTCGCCTTTTTCCAGAACCAATATCATATCCGAGTTTTTTATGGTACTCAAGCGATGCGCCACGGCAATAACGGTTTTTTTGGAAAAGATATTTGCAATAGCGCGTTGAATGTATTGCTCGGTAATTGAATCGACCGCGCTGGTTGCTTCATCCAAAATAATGAGTTCATTGTTACCAGAAATAGCCCTGGCAAATGAAATCAGTTGCGCTTGTCCCTTCGATAGATTATCGCCGCTATCTTGAATTACAAATTGATAGCCACCAGGCAGTTGTCCGATAAAATGATCGGCAAATACAAATGAAGCCGCTTGCTCTACATCGCTTTTTGAAATGTATTGGCGCCCCAGTGAAATATTGAATTCAACCGTATCGTTGAACATGTAAATATCCTGCTGCATAATCGAAATGGTTTCTCGAAGACGGTCAATGGGTACTTCCGACAGTTCCATATCGTTAATCGTAATAGATCCCCTATACCCTGTATATGTTTTTGCTAACAGCCTTATAATGGTTGACTTACCAGAACCTGTTGTTCCCACTAAAGCCAAGCGGTCGCCCTTGCAAAGTTTGAACGACACATTTTTTAGCACATCGGGTGTATCCTCAGAATAGCGGAAATAAACGTTTTTAAACTCAATTTCCTGCAATGCAATGGGCTGAGGAGAGCTCTGCTGAAAATAGGAAGTAGGGTCTTCTACCTTCTGCTCAAACAATTCGCTTATATGCTCCAATGCCGACATAGCACGCTGAATGGTTGATATTTGCTGTGCAAACTGCTTAACCGGAATAAACAAACGCTCCAATGTTGTTACAAAAACAATGAGCACACCCATGGTATAACCGTAATCCCAAATTTGAATAGCTCCATACCATATAATTAGCGCTGTGGCCACCGAAGTAATTCCTTCTACAATAGAATACAGAAATGAATCGTAAATATTTGAGCTGTTTTGTGCATCGGTATATTCTTTGTTTAGCTCATCAAATTTTTCAAAAACTTTGTCTTCGGCCGAATAAAGCTGCACTGTTTTCATCCCATTTAGTGCTTCCTGAAGATATGCCGCCGATTTACCCAAACTGCTACGTGTGGCATTATAGGCTTTCCTTATTTTTTTTCGTAAAATTTTTACCACCAAATATATTAAGGGAACAACCAGTAATAACAACAAGGTGAGTCGCCAGTTAAGATAAAAAAGGTAGCTCACCATGGCCAGGGTTTTAATGCTGTCGGCCAGTAATCCGAGAATTCCAGTAGCGAAAGATTCCGAAATGGATTCCAAATCACTCGTTAGTCGCGACAGGGTAACGCCAATGGGTTTTTTATCGAAATAACTTGATGGGAAACGTAAGGATTTGCCAAATAGCTTTTTACGAAGATCCACAATGGCCAGCCCACCGGCTCTTGAAAAGGAGTAACTGTAAAATCCATCAAAAAGAATATTCACGAGTAAAGCCAAGGCCAGATATAAAGCCTGCTCAAGTAATCCATCCACATTGCCCGGAACAATGAAGTTATCCACCATATTTTGCACCAGCCAAAGAAAAACGATGCCTGCTGTTGTAGTTATGGGTATGGATGCTATGCTCAGAAAAAACCACTTTTTATGCGGTTTAAAATAAACAGCAAACTTCCGAAAGAGCTCCCAGTCGTGACTTTTAAATATTTTATTTATTGCTTTCAGCATTTGTATCTTCACTTTTATCTTGTTGCAAGGTTAGGATGTCGCGGTAAAAACCGGGCTGTTTTAATAGTTCCCGATGACTGCCTGTTGCTGCCATGCGTCCCTCTTCCAACACAATATTAAAATCCGTTTTTTCCAACACACTAATGCGGTTTGAGATGACAACAATACTTTTTGCTACCCTCTTGTCGAAAATTTGCTTTATCAAAAAACGTTCGGTATCGGTATCAACAGCCGAAAAAACATCATCGAGAATAAGCAGGTCACCCGGCGTATATAGCGCCCGAGCCAAACTTATCCGTTGCTTTTGACCACCTGAAAGCATAATGCCCTTTTCGCCTACCAAGGTTTTCTCCTGCCTTGGGAATCGCAATAACTCATCGGCAAAAGAACTTTTGTAAATCACCTCTTCAAAACGGTTCTTCTCAATACCATTTCCTGAGGCAAAACCGATATTATTTTCTATCGTATCGGAAAACAGAAAAACTTCCTGCGTCACTGTGCTTACATTCGCCCTGATATCCGCAGCTTTTAAATTGGCAGCATCTTTTTGGCCAAAGAAAACCTGCCCCTTTTCCGGCCGTAAATAACCGTTTAAGCAATTTACCAAGGTTGTTTTGCCTGCCCCAACTTTGCCTGTTATGCCAACTACCTGTCCGGGTTTAATGGAAAAAGAAATATCATGCAGCACTGGCCGTTCGCCATTGTGATAGGTGAAATTCAGGTTTTTTAGATGAATGCCATTTTTAAAAAGCACATCCTTTTCCTCTCTTGGTAATGCTTGTCTTTCGTCATCACTACCCTTGCGATCCATAATGGTTTGTATGCTGCCAATACCCACAAAACCTTGCTGAAAAACAGTGAGCACCCAGCCAAGCCCCATGATGGGGAAACTTAAAAGTGCAGCATAAGCAATATACTCGGTTAGTTGTCCAAGGGTAAATTGCCCATTGATTACATACATTCCACCCACAAATAAGATGATGACTTTTAATATTTGCCCCAAATTAGAAAGCAAGGGCATAATAAAAGAACGAACCCAAGCTATCTTCAGCGTAGCATCATAATATAAAAGACTGTCCTTATGCACTTTATCTTCGGCATGATCGTAAATATTATAACTTTTTATTACGCTGTTACCCGTTAAAAAAGATATTATTTTGCCCGAAAGTCTTTGCAAAGTGCTCATATTTAAGCGGGTATTTTTTACCATTACCCGCATACCAATGCGCACAATGACGAATATAACAACCATTGGAACAATGCAATACAAAGTAAGCGTGGGCGATAGTGCCCACATTTTATACGGCGTAATCGATAAGGACAAAGTGATGTTTCCGATTTGCAAAATACCAAAGCCCGTTATCATGCGAACCCCGTTAATATCGTTATTAACGCGCGAAATAATGTTTCCCGTTGAGTTTTGGTCGTAATATTCTTTCCCGAACGAAGCCAACTTCGAGAACATCTCGCCTTTAAGCTTTCGTTCAATCAAGCGAGCCGGAAAAAAAAGTAGTATCCGCGATAGCGTCCTAACCAGAATTAAGCCCAAAGCTAAACCCACAATAATTAGCACATTCTTCTGAAACTCGGCTTCATTCCCTGCACGGCCTTCGGCAATCAGGTCAATGGCTTTTTGAACAAAACCGGGTATGGTAACCGAAATCCATACCGTAAGCGCAAGAAAAATCATTCCTCCCGAATACCACCACCGGTATTGGTGCATGTATTTTAATAAAAACTTTAGTTTTGAAAACATGAATTGATTTTCCTTTTATATATTTTTTAAACACACCTCCGAATAGGCAGTGTAGCTACCTTTATAGCGTATAAAGTTAACATATTTTAAAGAGTCTTTTCACTCTTCAATATTTATTAAATCCTTAAAATCATCATAAAAAGCCAATGGATATACATCCTTGGGTAAGCGGTTTTTATGCTTCATAAACTCAGATACATTTATGGTTGTTTCCTTAAAAATGGTATTGAGTTCATTCAAAATATCTTGCCAGTTGTAATCTCCCTCGTTTAAGTACTGCGTTTCTCCTTGGTCATCAAGATACACCACTTCTGTACCTCCCATTATTTTTTGTAATTCCATTATCTGTTTTCGGTATTTAATCACCGCATCCATATTGCCCTGTAAATAGCTATCCGGCTCCATAAAAGTTCTGCAAAACCCCCACCACCTTTCGCAATAATGGCTGTTAAAACCGTGGAAGGTATCGTTGAAAATCGTACCGTAATCAATTTCATTTTCGATGTCACGAATTTCATAATCCACACCTTTAAGTGCCCGGTCAAATTCTAACTTTAAAAAACTGCCATCTTTAAAACACGGCAATTCCATAAAACGTTCACCATGCTTGGCAATTATCTCATGCATTTGATAAAGCTCATCACTTAGCCAAATCGTTTGATTGGATGCTGGATGTTCTATTCTGCCAAAAATAATATTATCATAGCTTGGTTCTATTTCATTACCATCAATATCTAACCAAAAATATTGATTATATCCATATTCAACATGGGCGCTCAATCGCTTTGAAAGATCTTTAGCCAATGCTTTTAAATTACTAATATCCAGTTTGTGATTCCCTATTGCTCTTACATCATGTCCCATGCGTTAAACTAAAAAATTAAGCTATTTCAAAACCGCCACTGATAATAAATTTCTGAAGCAAATTATGTACTTGTATGTTTATTTTGAATTGCGGAATTGTGGCTCCCTCCTGTTTTTCGAAATAGGACTTGGCTTTGACTTTATCAACCGAATCCTTTAAATCATCAAAGCGCCCGTATTCGTTTATCTTTGGTTTGCTGAAGTAGCATGATTTCAACCCCTTCGGTATTCAGCGTTTTAGGTATTTTGAATCAAACCCGGTGAGCATTTGATCTACCACTATAAGCAGGTCTATTTGTTTCTCAGGCGTTCTGTTTATTTGGTTATAAATGACGTCCAAAATCCATATGGTGACTGAGCACGCGAATGATTAATATCCCAGTATCCGTATATAAGTAAAAGATGAGATGTGATTTATAAGAAAAGCGCTTTAGATCTGGAGCAAATTCTGATGCATCACGACCAAGATAAATGGAGTCAGCTAATGCTTGGAAATGATTATGCAGTGTGTGTAAATAAAATTGAGCTTGGTGCAAACCAAATGTCATAATACCATACTCATAGGTTTTAGCAAGATCGGAAGCGGCTTTTTTGGAGATTTTATAAACGCCCATCTGCTCGCATCTTATCTTCTACTGCTTTCATTATTTCAGGAACGGTTCTTTTGCTAATTCCGCTATCAATCCCCTCCTGAATGGCAGATTTCATCGCTAATAATTTGATATTATACTCTTGGTCACGTTGAACAAGTGCCCGTAAATACTCACTATCATTGGTAAACTCTCCGGCTTCAATTCGTGTCTTAATCCAATTGTCTTGCTTTTCCGTGAGTGTTATTGTCTTTCGAATGGCTCCCATGATATTGCTTTTTTTATTGTGGTACTTCTGGCACAATATAGTGTGTTATCCGTATTTTTACAAGTATGTAATGCGAAATAGTAAGGAATAGCTACTTCCAAAAAACAGGATTTTTAGTTCAATTACAGTAATAGTTAGGAAGGCAAGCCGTAAATCGCCTATTTATAAGGATAAATCTGCATTTGATCCTCTTGCCAGGCATTCACCAATTTTAATAAATCTTTATTACAATCTTCATTATAACGTCGTAAATGTTTTTCGGCCTGGGTAATTCCGCTCTCTATAATTTCGCGCAGCGGATCCAGAAACTTACTTTCATTTTCAATACCAAGGTTCACTGATCGGCGGGTGAGACCACCCAATGCTATCCGATACATCTGTTTGGAAATATTCCCTACATGCATATTGCCACTTGCTGCATTCAAGGCTTTGGTAGTCACCTGCAAGCGTACTTCCTGCATGGTTTCGATGTCCCATCCTGCAATAAGTTGGTAGGCTTCTTCCAAACTTTGGCTATCGTAAATTAAACCCACCCATAATGCCGAAAGGGCCGCAATATGATTTACACAACTGGCATCCGTTCCGCGCATTTCGATGTATCGTTTAAGCCGAACATCCGGAAAAACGGTTGAAACATGCGTTTCCCAATCTTCCATCGTAGGCATAAAGCTTTGATGTTTCCCACCTATGAATTCCCCAAATGTGATTCCTTTTGAGGGGTGATATTCACCATTGCGATAAATAAAATACATAGGTACATCAAGTAAGTAGTCCACCCAGCGCTCAAATCCAAATCCCTTATCAAAAATAAAAGGTAAAAACCCGGTACGATCAGGATCAGTATAGTCCCAAATATGTGCTCGGTAACTTAAAAAACCATTTGGCTTTCCGCCGGAAAACGGAGAATTGGCAAATATAGCGGTGGCAATAGGTTGCAATGCTTGCGCCACGCGCATTTTCTTTACCATGTCCGCTTCGCTGGCATAATCCAAATTTACCTGGATACATGCCGTATTGGTCATCATATCTAGCCCCAGATCCCCTTTTGTGGGCATATAGTTTTTCATAAACCCGTAACGCTCTTTGGGCATCCAGGGTACATCTTTACGCAAAGTTAAAGGATCGGCGCCCATGGGGAGACTAAAAAAATTATGCTCGCTGCAAATTTTACTCAGCTCTTCAAAATGTCTTTTTGTTTCATTAAAAGTCTCATGTACCGTTCTGAAGTTATCGCCCGAAAGCTCAAATTGTCCGCCGGGTTCCAAAGTAATAGAAGCGCCATTTTTTTGGAGGGCCACAATTTTTTCATTTTCGTAGATAGGCTGCCAACCATCGTGCTGCATGTGATTTAGTATGTCACTTATACCACCCTTTCCTTCATATTCTAGCCGTTTTAAACTTGTTTTATCATACAAAAATTTCTCGTGCTCGGTGCCAATGCCCCATTTTTCAGCAGGCTTGCTTCCTTGCGCAAAATATTCAATCAATTGCGCTTTATGATGTATCTCCAATTGTTTTTCTATTGTTGTCATTCTGTTGTTGTTTAATTCAATATATTCTTACAAGACACTATTTATTAATAAAATAAATGTCTTTTAACCAGGCAGATAACTGGCAGCTGCATAAATAATTATAGCGGTAGGTTGTTAGCTGCATATTAATTCCAATTGTTATTTTTCTTTAATGAGTACCGCATTTTATTACAATATCAAGGATAAATTTGGGCTAAAGCCCGATGTATACGTGCTGTAAAGTCCCCCGGGATTAATCCCGGGGCTAGTTATGAAAATTTTTGCAAATCATTTTTTTATAACTAGGCACGGGATTCATCCCGTGCAGTATGTTGTAAGCTAATCGGTTTTAACCGAAACATAAATTTTGGGTTTGCTATACTTGT
>JAGXIO010000163.1 GCA_024635555.1 Saccharicrinis sp. | reverse complement strand
GTCAGTGTTAGTTTAGTATTCATATCTCTGTATTTTTTTAGATTCCTTTGTACAAAGATAATGATTCAAATCAAGACGTGCAATTATTTACTATTTTACACGTGCTTAATTTTTTCTTTTTGCTTGCCGTTAACTTTCCAATAACCTCAACCCACTTGCCTTTATTTCTTCTTTACACGGACGTATCGAATGGATAAATATAACATAATACGTACAGATTGTGATGCAAAAAAGTGGAATATTTTAAACGAGCCGGAAATGTACAAGCAAGTGGCTTTAAAACTGGCTAATTCAAATTCATTATTGACTTCGTCGATTTTCAATTCCCCATGGTGTAGAGAACCGCCGTATACTGCCTGTCCCGCAACCTTGCGGGAAGACCCGTACAGCCTGTCCCGCTTTTTTTTTGCGGGATACGGTGCTCCCGCATAGCGGGATAAATTGTGAGAGGCGCACTGGCGGTCATTTGACCGTCAGCCGTCGATTGTGCCGTCGTGCTTTATTTTTATTCCTTTTCAAAATTATAATCAGTCTCTATTTTTGCAATCCATACTTTAAATGATTTGTACCAAATTTCTCGTCCAAGACCTCTCGCTTTGGTATGTTCATCATTGTCTTTCCATTTCTTTATTGATTCTATATCCTTCCAATATGAAACAGTAATTCCTAATCCTTCCCTTGCAGACTCAAAGCCCAAAAATCCATCTTGTGTTTTTGCAAGTTCAGCCATTCTGTCTGCCATGGCTGAGTAATCATTATCTCTCTCTGTTCTTAATGATGTAAAAATCACAGAATAATATGGCGGTTTTGGTGTATTTGCAATCATGTAATTATTGGTTTATTAATTCTTGAATCTCGTTAAAATGCAAATCAATATGTCCCAAATATCCTTCAATCATTTGTCTTAGGGTTACGGTAATATCCTCAAAGCTTTGCCATGAATTATCAAGTTTTGAATGGTTAACCGTTTTAATCACTTGAATCATATGCAAGTTATAATATTTCCAAAGTTGAATTATTGTGCTCCAATCCGCATTTTGGTAATCCTGTAGTGCAATCCATAAATCATTATCCTGCTGATAATCGGGAAAGTCAAGTTTCTCATTGTATTGTAATCGAATCATACGTTGATGATTGTTTGCAGCAGAATCAATCAAATGTCCGAGTATTTGTTTAATAGTCCTGTTTTGTTTATTTCTCTTGTACGAGATTGTATCTACTGGTAAATCAATCAATTTTTGTTCCCACGTATCAATATACTTGATAATCCCATTTGTAACATTAGAAAAATCCATATTTATCAATTTAGTTTGTCATTTATAGCTGTGGTGTGTTCTTGCATGCGGCACAACGGTTAGCATATGCAATGTAGGCGATTGCGGGCTTCAAACTTATCAAACCGAAACAATTTTGAAGCGGGCTACAACCGTTGAATTTACTACTATCTCGCCTATTTTGTATATACATTGTGTATATGGCGTTTTTATTCATCTGTTTTCACATTTTCGATATTCTCCACAGGCAACCAGTCGTCCATATTTCCATATTCAGACCTGTCAATTTTAAATGGCTCTATTTCTTCAAAGTATTTTATTGAGATAAGAACCAAATATCTTTTCCCGGAAAATCTTTTTTCAAGGCCTTTGACTAAAATTAGTTTGTCTTGGTTTTGCCCTACAATTTCAATTAATTGTTCTTTTGTCAATTTTTCAGAGTTAAAAACATTGTCAACGACAGCTCTACCTTTTACAAGTCCATCTCCATTGTTTTCGATGAAATACAAAACATCAGATTTATTCACTCGACCATAAGGCAATTTTCTTCCCATAGTTCCACGAATTATCATCGTTTTCTGTCCGCTTTTTATATTTTAAAACTCTTTCGCTTTATAATCAAGATAAACTACATTGTTCATAATTTACATTTTTACAATCGCTGAAAAACAATATATGTATGTGTAGTATGAAAAACTACAAAAAGGATTGATAAACCAATATAAATCAGAGATAAATATGAGATATTAAAAAATGCTTTGTTCCCAATTAGACCAATCCCAACTAAAAAGATTAAAGATGTATACGCAGGTGCCATAAATCCGATTAGATTTGTAGTCCAATTTGATTGTGGGTATATTATCACAAAAATCCAAGATAAGAAGTAGATAAAAATTCCAGCTAAATAAATTCTGAAACCAATTTTTTGTAATCTTGTCTGCAATGAAAAAATCATTATTGCCGGAATAGCAAATACAACTATTCTTAAAATGTTTTCACTATAACCAATCCAAATTGGTATGTCTTTCCAAAATATTTCAGGGCTATATGTTTCAGGTAAATACCCAACAAGTATGATATTCCATAAGAATAGTGGAATTAAGAGAAGAAAACAATTCAATAAGTATTTTTTAATTTTCATCTGTAATCGTTTTTTTAAATGCCCTACAACTTTTCAATAACCTCACCCTATATGCTTTTATTTCAACTTTGTATAAGGTGATTTTGATGGGTAAATGTAACATAGTACGTCCGAATTACAATACAGAAAAGTGGAATATTTTAGCTAATTAGGAAAGGGATTTTGTATCCAAATAGGTAAGGGACGACGGTGTATAGGTATCTCAACACCAAACCTCGCCATACAAGTCATAAGCCCTATTGTGTACGTTTTACACAATATTCTGATTATTTACACAATTACAAAAAACATCATTGGCCTAATGCTTCGTATTATCTATATATAATAGACTATCATTCTGTTACTTATAGGGTACAAGCCTATTTTTTTAATGTGTCGGGCACAAAACTTGTTCTACTTCATAATCAAATATTTAATCCTCAAAATAAACGATATGAAAACCTTATTAGCTATTATTAGTGAACCTAGAGACTCAAAAGGATTTATCCGTTATGTTGCACAAATGGCAGCAAACCTAAAGTCGAAAGTACATATATTGCATGTTCACACGCCAACAACCTACCCCTTGGGCACTACACCAGGTGCAATGGGACAAGGCTCGTTGCAAATGCAAGCAGCAACGGAAGAGATTGCAGAGAATACTAAAATAATACTGAACAGATATATAAACGAGGTTTCTGCTGAAATTTCAAGCGATGTATTTTCTGGTTTTTCCTCTGAAATAGGGGGTACAGAATTAATTGCCGACCAAATTATAAATGAAGGTAAAATAGATATGGCAATTATTGAAAGCCGACAGGAAGTAAGTTTTTGGACACAAACATCAAATAACATAGATTTGATTAGGGAGTTGAATTGCCCTGTATGGATAATCCCGAAAGGTGAAGTTTACACGCCGATAAAAAACATAGTGTATGCCACAGATTATAACGAGGAAGATATTACCAACGTTAAAAAACTCATCGACCTGTTCTCAGACCAAAGACCCAATATAACTGCATTGCATATTACGGATAGTAGAGATTTCAACGATAGGATTAAGAAAGCCGGATTTAAGGATATGCTTCAAGAAAAGGTGTCGTACCCTAACCTGATTGTAAAAGCAATACATCGCGGAAACGATGATGATGTGGCAGAACTGTTATCTGATTTTGCCGAAACTAACAATACGGACTTAGTGGTAGTGCTTAAACAAAACAAATCATTCTTTGAAGGTCTGTTCAAAGCAAACCATACCAAAGAAATACTTAAAAAATCGGAATTACCTGTATTGGTGTTTCGCGAAAAAGAATAGCGGACACCAATTACCCAACCTAAATAAAAGTTGCCAGTATAACATATTTAGCCAACTAACAAACAAGCCAATGTCTAAGCATGTTAAGTAAACCAGTAAAAACTACAGTTATGAAAAAGGATAAATTAATTGCAGACACGAAAAAAAGAATTGAAGAAATCGATTTTGAATTAAAACGAATTCAGAATGATATAGATGAACGCAAAGGGGAGCCAATTACCGACCAACAAAAATCGGCTTTAAAACAACTACATGCGTTACGAGATGAATTACAAACCCAATTCACTAAGCTAACTTCAAGCTCTGGGGATAGCGGCCAGAGTGATACAGATAAAATGGAAAAGAATATATACAATAGTCTACAATCCTATGACAATGCTTTTACCAAAGCAGGATCCATTTTTACCCGGCGGTTTGAAGGCCCACAATAACCCAATATAGCACATCGCTTTTATTTAATAAAAGTATGATGAGCACACCCGAAGTAAGAAAAGAAAACCGGATAGCACAGTGAGCTACCCGGTTTTTTTGTTGTTTTACAATTACTTACTAATCCTCTTCAATTTCTACAATATCTTTATCCGTAAAAAGATAGGTTTTTAACATGCCGTCCCAACCATCCATATTTCTGCGCAACCATTCTAAAACCATACATGCATGTTCCATTTCTTCGTTACGGTTATGCGTCAATATCTTTTTGAGTTGTTTATCTTTTGTCACATCCAAACGCTGTTGATACCAGTCAACCGCTTCAATTTCCTCTTTTAACGAGTTAAGAGCTCTAACGTAATCTTTTGTTTCGGCCGATAGTAATTCCGGTGATTCGTGATAATCTTGCATAATAATAATAATTTTAGATTATGAAATAATAAAATTGAAAGTATTTTCTGAATGCCCCTATCTAAACAAAGCAGTTGGAGGTGACATCTCATTTGCCTACGTTCGACTAATTTACCAAAATATTTTGTTTTAACCCAAAAGATTTCTGCCTATTTTATATAAATGATGAACCGCCCTTTACATAAAAGAGTCCCGATAAAAACCACAACAATTACGTGAACAATGCAAAAGTTTGATTCTCAACACCCTAATAAATTCAGAATAAAATACAGCATTAATTTGCATTTCGAAACCGAAAAAACTGCTGTCGAATTAAAAGCTATAACACGCTGTTTCGTAGGTAGGTATTGAGTTGCAGACAGGATGAGTATTAAATAATTTGCAAAAACATTTAAGCACTATTGCATAAAGAAAAAGAAACTCTATCTTTGCATCGCTTTCAGAAAAATGATATCATTTGGTTTGGTAGTTCAGTTGGTTAGAATGTCGGCCTGTCACGCCGAAGGTCGCGGGTTCGAGTCCCGTCCGGACCGCATACTGAAAGCAAAATCAAGGTTAACGTGCTTTGTTTTTAATGGAATAATACAAACGTATTGCAATTGTTTTTTTAACTGGTCTGGTAGTTCAGTTGGTTAGAATGTCGGCCTGTCACGCCGAAGGTCGCGGGTTCGAGTCCCGTCCAGACCGCTCTGTTAAAAAACAATCAAAAAAATGTTGGTCTGGTAGTTCAGTTGGTTAGAATGTCGGCCTGTCACGCCGAAGGTCGCGGGTTCGAGTCCCGTCCAGACCGCATTAAAAAAAGGGAAGCATTTGCTTCCCTTTTTTGTTTTTGGATATTTGGATTAGCTAATGGCTTCCCGCCTAATTAAATTTTAGGTGGCGGGATGTCGCTGCGCTCCAGATGGATGGCTGGTGGCAAATATGTATGCATTTTGAACTTACCTGATTTAAAAATTTAAAATGAATACCAATGGACGATTATAAAATAAAATTAATACAATCGGCAGTTGTAATTATACTTTTTCTATTGTTAAAATTTGTGATAAACAAACTGATAAAAAAAGTATCGATAAAGTTTAGATATCATAAACCAAGGATAAAAATAGTAAGCAAACTCATATCCTTGATATTATTTTCGATAGCATTGGGCTTTCTTTTTATTGTCTGGGGTATAGATAAATCTGATCTGTTTCTGTTCATCTCTTCTCTTCTTACAATTGTGGGCATTGCCTTTGTAGCGCAATGGTCCTTACTTTCCAACATCACATCCACTATCATCATCTTTTTTAGTCATCCCATACGAATTGGCGAACAAATAACCATCCTCGACAAGGACTATCATATAGAAGGACGGATAAGTGATATTCGTGTGTTTTTTATCATCATTAAAACAACCGAAGGAGAATATGTTACCATACCCAGTTCGGTTTTTATGCAAAAAATGATAAAAAGGAACAAAGCAAACCAGTAACTTTGGTTCAGTATGGTCTTTTCAATAGAGACTGTAAATTGAACTCTGTCTCAATTTATTCGTAAATAGCTGTATTTTCAAATAGTTTTATTACCTCCAAGACCAATCAGATGAGTACCATCTTTGAGATTGAAACGGCTAAAAAATTAATGGCTAAATATAAAAACGAACCAGAACTCATTGAAAAGGATGCAGTCCTCCCCGTATTAAGCAATCAAAAGATGAATGCCTATTTAAAAGAAATCGGGACAATATGTGGTATTAACGAACCGATGTCAACACATACTGCGCGACATACCTTTGCTACAACGGTTGCTTTAGAGAACAATATGCCATTAGAGGTTGTATCAAAAACTCTAGGTCATTCAAGTACAAAAATGACTCAGCGTTATGCTAGAACAACCGAAGCCTTGATTCAAAAGAATATGGAGAATTAAGGATTTGTATTAAAAGCAAATTCATACAAAAGCACAGTTAAATAGCTGTGCTTTTTTGTTTATATAAAGCCTTCCTTAAGCTAAATACTTTGTTGCAATTTTATATTGATCTTTCACACAAGAACAGGCACAATATCTCTCAGCTAAAGGCTTTACAAAAGACTGTTATTTATTGAAATTATACTAACGAACTAAAAACATCCAACTTTTGGAATATAGTTGATCATTTGATTAACTCTTCGTTCAATATATTTGTCATGTTATTTAAAAACAATAATCATATAATTTAGATATTTATGAAAAAACTAGTACTTTCTTTAACAGTTACTTGTCTTCTAATGGGGTTTGGCAAGGCATATTCCCAAAAAATCACAAGTGTTTCCGCACCTGATGAAGTTTCTCCAGGGCAAACATCAAAAGTAACTGTTGAATACAACATTAGCGAGTCTCGAGAAATCCTTGTTAATGTTCAGGAAAATGGGGGAGAATGGAAAAGTTATGCATGGGTGAGAGTTAAAGTTAAAGCAGGAAAAAGCAAGGTTGACATTGAGGTGCCTATATCTTCGGAAATTCCGATAGCCACTGACGCTTATAAAATAGGTATTACACTGGTACCGATTGGTGGCAGCTACCCTGACCGACTTGATGAACGCACAAAAGCAAATGTGGATGCTGTATCATCTACAGGTCCAGCAGATAATATAACTGCGGCAGTAGATGATATAATACGCATAACTGCACCAGATCAGGTTTCGTCGGGAGAGAAAATAAAAGTAACCGTAGAATATGGGGCCAGCCAATCACGCGACATTCTTATTAATCTTACGCTAAACAAAGACCCCTGGACAAATTATGGTTCAACCAAAATAAAAGTTGCAGCAGGTTCAGGTACAAAAGATGTTGAGTTAACTGTTTCTAAAGATATACCCTTGGCCACCGATGCGTATAGTTTAGCTGTTGCTATTGTTCCCGTTGATGGAAACTGGAGATCGAAGCTGGATAACATTATAAAAGGTAATTTAGATACAGTAACTGCTACTTCGGTTAATAAAAAACAAAAAAAATAGAAAATAGGCATTTTCCCAAAGCCCACTCTTAGTATTGCATTAATCAAAAATTAAACAATTGAATAAGGTTTTACATGAAATTAACTATTTCTCACCATCCTTTGGTATAAAATAGTGCAATAAAATGAATAAGCAATTTCTAATTTTGAATCAACAAATTTCTAATAATTAAATTTAAAATCATTATGAAAAAACTATTACTTTTCTTAACCGTTACTTGCCTGCTTTTTGCTTTTGACAATGCACAGGCTCAAGATGCAATTACAAATGTTACTGCACCCGACATGGTTTACTCAGGTCAAACATCAGTTGTCACAGTAGATTACACGATCAGTGAATCACGAGATATTATTGTTAATGTCCAACTAAATTCAGATCCCTGGACAAGTTATGCGTTTGTTAGAAAGAATATACTTGCAGGAACAAGTACAACAAACATCAATGTACCAATTAATGCTGGAATTCCAATTGCCACTGCTGCCTATAAAATTGGAGTAATGCTTGTACCAGTTGGTAAAGGCTGGGCTGATAGACTTGATGAATATACGAAGGTTGATGTAGATGCAGGAGCTTTCACAGGTCCGGTTGATTTAATAAAAAAAGTTACAGCTCCAGCCCAGGTTGTGCAGGGCGAAACAATAACAGTTCCAGTAGAGTATGAGGTGAGTGAATCACGAGACATTATTATTAATTTCAACCTAAATTCAGACCCTTGGACGAATTACGGTACCAGTACGGTAACCGTTGGTGCAGGTACGGGCACCACAAACATAGATGTAATTATTTCGGCAGATATTCCAGTGGCCACCGGTGCGTATAGTTTAGGTACAGCAGTGACACCTGTAGGTGGAAGCTGGCCTGATAGAATACACTCCCTAAAAACAATTAATATTGATGCTACGGTTAGTACTTCATTAGAGTATAACCAAATAGACCTAAGGGTAAATGTTTCACCAAATCCTGCTCAAGAAAGTGCTACAATAAAAAGTGAAACAGCAATTAAAACTGTTTCTCTATATTCTTTATCAGGAAAATTAATACTAAACGAGCAAGTAGAAGCTAATGAATATCAATTGAACCTTACGTCATATTCAAAAGGAATATACTTTCTTAATATTACTAACGCAAATGGCACATTAACCACTAAATTGGTAATAAACTAAGGCATGTCCTTATGACAGAAAAGTTCATTGTTATAAATGAAACTTTAAAAGATTGACAAGGGAAGCTTTATTTATAGCGCTTCCCTTTTTTTATAATTAAATAAATAAATGTTAAATGAGGAAATACTTGCCTTCTAGTTTGAATATTGCTTTTGCTATAGTAGTTTTTGCAATGTACTTTTCTGATGCTAATGCACAAGTCAAGTCTGCAAATAATTCTAAACCAAACTATCCTTATTGGGGTGAGTATCACAAAACCCCCATTTCTGAAATAAAGAATCCTCAATGGATATCAAAAAATAATATTGTTGAGGGTTGGGATTGGACGCTCCCCCAATCAACAGAACCTTCAAAATATTCCAGTCTTTGCGTTGCACGTAATTTTGGTCTGGGGACTAGAAAAATAGAGCAACTTCCTGAAATTAACTTTTCAAGCAACCCAGTTATTTCACATTGGGTAGAATGGCGTGATTTGGAACCCAAAGAAGGAGAAATAAATTTTAAACCTTTGATTGCAAATATTAAGGCAGCTTATAAAAAAGGTTATGGATCTATAGTCCGAATACATTTTTCAGCAACTGATTTTGCTCCTGAATGGATTAAGAAATATAATATACCTATCCGCAAAGAGTATAAAAAGAACCCCATAAAAATAAATTACGAGGTGAGCCACCCTGAATTTCATAAGCGTTATCTGAAATTTATCAAAGCTTTAGGGCAAAGCGGCATACCTCAGATGGAAGAAGTAAAAGGTTTGTTTTTGGGATATGCTTCGCCTTCCAATGGCGATGAAGGTATTGGTCCATATCCCGAAAAGTACGCTAATGCCAACGATACCGTGCAACATGTAAGGGAACGTATAGATGCTTGGGCAACCGCTTGCTCCGGTGTGGAATATAAGGTATTTATGGGTGGTTTATCAAATTATGGATTTAACAAAGGTTTTGGCATAAGGCGCGGTTTTGTGGAGATGTATCTTTATCATATACCCGATGAGCATATTGGACAGCAACTGGATGATAACGGCTATTTATTCGTAGATGAATCCAATCCTATAATTGAAAAGAACCTGTTTCAGGGCGAAGAAAACGAAGAATACGAAGAGATTTGGGCAACTCCCGAAAGAGCTTTTCGTTTTGGAAAGGACACCGAATCTTATCCATATCGTTACTTCACAGCTAATTTAAGGTTGCTTCAAATGCGTTGCAACTACCTCTTGAATAACGAATTTGCTTTACTACACGATATGCTGACCTGGGTTAGCCTTGAGCTAGGAAAAACAAGAGAAGACGCACCTGATGCCTGGTGCTTTTTGCGCGAAAGTTACATAAAAGGCCAGGGTGCCGGCTCGGTAAAAAACTTTGAACGATGGGTATTTCAGCGCGATGTACCCGGCTACGAAACCAAACCGGTAATAAAAATAGAACATCCGATAGAAATGTGGATGGTACAACCTGGTAAATATTATGATTTTGTGGCGAGGCAGGGCGCCAAAATTGGATTTGATATAGATGATGTTTTTCTATCTACAAACAAAAAATTTGCGGTTAAGATATCATATATCGACAACGGTAATGGAAAATGGTCGCTTGTTTATCAAGGCAAAAAAGGAGTTGAAAAAAGAAGCATAAAGTGTGAAAATACAGGCAATGTTAAAACTGCTACCTTTTTTATCGATGCTGACTTTAAAAACAAAACTATTCCATTCGATTTAGAAGTACATGGAAAAGACAAATTTGAACCTACAATTAGTTTTTTAAGGGTGATAAAATGATGATCAGAATAAATAATTCTAAAGGTGTTTTTTTAGTTTTCCTTTTTTTGAATTGTATCGTATTTGATATACAGGCGGTACTGATCAACTACGATTTTGCAAGTGATAACTATAATGGAATATCTGCTGAAAATGCCAACCTATGGGTGAATTCAGGTGAACTTACCGTTAACATCTCGCAGACAAACGAATCCTGGAAAGCCAGATTGCACATAAATGTCAACCAGAATATTTATACTAGTCCGATTTTATATTTTAGATACAAAATGGCCAATATTGCAGCAGCCAAGAAAGCCGGCCTGGCCATTACATTAAAAATTGATGGGGTTTATAATGAAGCAACAGACCAAGGCATCTGGAGATTGTATCCTATATTGTATAACTAGCTAAGGTAAAAGATTCCAGAACAATTAAATTAGTTAAAAAATAAGCTAAAGTAGATATATCTCTTTAGGTAAAAATTGAAAACAACACCTAGATTTTATTAGGATGAATAAGACTAATGCATAAAAAGACAATTTCTAACTATGTTTTGAAATATAATTAACCCTTAATTTGTTTGTATTGAAGGTAGATTTGCATGTGATAATTAATACTTTAATGATGGAAAAAACAAAACATATTAAAAGAATACCATTACTATTTGTGATGCTAATAGTGTTGTTTATAATATTAAAGTATTTGTATGAACTCAATCTACTAACTAATTAGCTCGTGTATAATTTGTATTAGTTTAATATACCACACAGCGGAAGGAGCTGCAGACGACAAACAGCCCCTTCCGCCTTTCCCTAAGAATCAAAAGAATAACAATTAGAGCAAAAGTGCCAAGTAAAATGGTAAGCAGTACCAATGAAGACGGGAATCAGAGTCAATACAAAACTAAAACATAATTAAAAAATGAAAAGTATAATATTATTATTTTTTATAAGCCTAATAATGATTTCTTGTGGGGCGATAGATAAAAATGAACATGATAGCAATAAGAAGAAAGTCTTTCTTTTTGCAGGTCAATCGAATATGGATGGAAGGGGAAATGGAGACGAATTAAGTAAGAATGATTTGGATAGACTTGCTAAGGTTGCTGACAGAGTTCAGTTTTTCTATAATCACAGACCAGTCACACCCCTTCAATTGACCACCCTTGGAGAATTTGTTCAAAATAAATTTAGTTTCACCAAATGTTTTGGTCCTGAATTGTTTTTTGGAATTGAGCTAGCCGAAAATGATGATAATGTTTTTATGATTCCGCAATCACAAGACAAAAACTCTGCAGATTATTATGAACAGAATCCTCCTCCCATTTATCATTACACAACAAAGAGTATGAAAAAGATTGGGGTACAGTTTTTTAATGTTTTTTAAAAGCCTGCGAATAGATATTTATTATACAATATATACGATAGAAAAACATCAATTAATTATTAAAATCATGAAGAAATTATTATGGTTATTTACAGGAGTGTTGATACTCTCTGGATGTAGTTATTCAAACAAAGAAAATAAGACCAGACAAACTAAACCAAACATCATTTACATTTTGGCGGATGATTTAGGTTACGGAGATCTGGGATGTTATGGTCAATCAAAAATTGAAACACCTTATCTGGATAAAATGGCAGAGCAAGGAATGCTTTTTACCCAACATTATGCCGGAAGTACGGTTTGCGCTCCTTCTCGCAGTGTTTTATTGACCGGCCAACATACAGGCCATACTCCTATTAGAGGAAATAAAGAATATGAGCCAGAAGGGCAGCAACCAATGAGCAATGAAGCTTTTACTTTAGCTGAAATGTTAAAAGAAGCCGGATATACTACCGGGGCTTTCGGCAAATGGGGATTAGGTTTTGTTGGTACAGAAGGAGATCCAAATAAACAGGGATTCGATGAGTTTTATGGATATAACTGTCAGCGCCAGGCGCACCGTTACTATCCAGAACACTTATGGCATAACAACAAAAAAGTGTTATTAGAAGGTAATAACTTTAAGAAAACCGAAACATATTCAGGTGATTTGATTCATGAACAGGCCTTAAAATTTATTGAAAACAATAAAGACCAGCCTTTTTTTATGTATTATCCCAATGTTGTCCCTCATGCCGAACTTATTATGCCAGAAGGGGAAATGATGAATAAATATCGTGGCAAATTTGAGGAAAAACCACATGTAGACGGCCGTCCGGGTGCTGACTATGGTGATGAACCATTTGAAGTTAAATACTACTGTTCACAACCTGAACCATATACAACATTTGCTGCTATGGTTTCATTACTGGATAAACAAGTGGGTGAAGTGTTGGCAAAATTAAAAGAATTAGGATTAGATGATAATACGATTGTAATGTTTTCATCAGATAATGGGCCTCATATGGAAGGTGGTGCCGATCCTGACTTTTTCAATAGTGGCGGTGGTTTGAGAGGATATAAACGCGACTTGTACGAAGGAGGGGTGCGCGCTCCAATGATTGTAAGGTGGCCAAATACAATAAAAGGTAATTCTAAAACAGACCATATATCCGCTTTTTGGGATGTGATGCCAACATTGGCAGATGTTGCAGGAGTGCAAACTCCAAAAAATATTGATGGCATTTCCTTTTTGCCCGAATTACTGGGAAAGGAACAACAAAAGCATGAGTATCTATATTGGGAATTTCATGAGCAAGGTGGTAAAAAAGCAGTACGTAAAGGAAAATGGAAAGCTGTTAAATTGAACTGTTTTAATGAAGCAACAAGTACAGTTGAATTATACGATTTAAGTGTTGACAGAGAAGAGAAAAATAATGTTGCAAGTGAAAATCCTGAGCTTGTGCAGGAAATACTGGACATTATGCAAAGAGAACATATAGAGCAACCTGATTTTCCTTTTAAAGCAAAAGTACATAACAATTACTAGTAATTATTAGATGGACAAAGACTCTGTGGCTTAAAAGGTCATAGTAGTAGAAAGTATAAATGAAATAGTTCTGATAATATAAATAATAAAGCAAAACAAATGAATCACTTAAAGATACTATTAACGGCAATTACAATAGCCATTAGTAGTCAACTAAGTAAAGCTAATGTGAGTGTTGCAGATATATTTTCTGACAACATGGTATTACAACGCGATTTAAATTTGAAGGTTTGGGGCAACGCCGACCCCGGAGAAAAATTGACTGTGAGTTTTAACGGACAAACCTTGAAAACTGGAGCAGATAAAAAAGGAAAATGGTCAGTAATACTTGAGAAAATGCAAGCAGGGGGGCCTTTTACTATGACTATCCAGGGAAAGAATGAGCTGAAACTCCAAAATATACTCATTGGAGATGTTTGGATATGTTCCGGGCAGTCTAATATGCAACGGCCGGTTTCAACATCAAACAATGCAGAAAAAGAAATTGAGAGTGCCAATTTCCCCCAAATAAGGTTATTTACAGTTCCAAATCAGATGAGCAATGTGCCTGTTGAAGATATGCTTAATGCCACATGGCAGGTATGCTCCCCGGAAAATGTGAAAAACTTCTCGGCTGTTGGGTATTATTTTGGTCGAGATTTACAAAAAGAAATAGATGTACCTATTGGGCTAATTAGCTCAAATTGGGGCGGCACTTGTGTTGAAACCTGGACTTCTAAAGAATCGATTACAAAACTCCCCAAATATAAAGCTATGGGTGAACGAATTGATCATTTTAATGCTCAGGAAGTAGAAAATAGGAATAGAAACACTTTACGAAATGCACTGGGAAGTCTACCAGAAAAGGAAACCGGTATGGCTGAAAAATGGATGATGCCAACAACCGATCACACCAAGTGGAAAAACATTCAATTGCCTACTTTCTGGGAAAATGTTGGTTATACACTACTTGATGGAATTGTTTGGTTTAGTTATGAATTCAATATAAATAAAGATGATTTGGATAGCAAAGCCTTCTTGAACCTCGGAAAAATTAGTAATTCAGATGTAACTTGGGTTAATGGACAAAAAGTTGGTGGAGTTGAATGGGGAAGTGATGTGGAAAGATATTATAAGATTCCTGAGAATGTGCTTAAACCCGGTAAAAACAACATCACAGTAAGAGTTGATAATAAATGGGGTCAAGGTGGATTTGCAAGTAAACCCGAAAATTTCGCCCTTAAGCTGGGACAAAAAAATGTACCACTTAGTGGCGAATGGAAATTTAAGGCAGATCTTGTATATGACAAATTCAAAGCCTCTCCCAACGAAGCTCCTAGTTTACTGTACAATGCCATGATTAACCCATTGATTCCTTATGGTATAAAAGGGGCAATCTGGTATCAGGGAGAAAATAACACACCTCGCGCTAAAGAATACGCCATTACATTCCCTAATATGATTAACAATTGGCGTGAAAACTGGCAACAAGGCAACTTTCCATTTTTGTTTGTTCAGCTTGCCAATTTCACAAACCCCCAAACAACACCTGGAAATTCTAATTGGGCAGAACTAAGAGAATCGCAGTCAAAAACATTAAGTGTAAAAAATACCGGTATGGCTGTGACTATTGATATTGGAGAAGCATCTGATATTCACCCCAAAAACAAACAAGATGTTGGTAAAAGATTGATGCTCTCTGCATTAAAAGTAGCATATGGTAAAGATATAGTTTACTCCAGCCCTATTTATAAATCTATGCAAATTGAGGACGAAAAAGCTATTATAAGTTTCGACCATATTGGTTCCGGACTCATGGTTAAGAGTAAGCATGATTATATTAATGAGTTTGAAATTGCAGGTGCGGATAAAAAATTCTATTGGGCAAAAGCCGAAATAGATGGAAACAACGTTATTGTTTGGTCTGATAAAGTAAAAAAACCTGTAGCAGTTAGATTTGGATGGTCTAATAATCCTGCAGAATTAAATCTATATAATAAAGAAGGACTTCCTGCTTCTCCTTTTAGAACGGATGATTGGATAGGTGTTACAGATGGTCGGTCGTTTGGTGATTAGACTAAATTTATCCGTTAATGAATAAATTCCAAATAAAAATTTGTTAAATGAATATTTAAACGAGTTTGGTGAATCTATATCTTACCGACCCCCTTAAGTAGAGTAACAAAAATGATATAAGATTGAATTAATTAATGTTTATAAGGAGATACAAAATGAAAAACTTTAAGTTAATAAGTACCATTATAATAATATTTGCTATAAATACCTTGACAGCTATTGCTGCTTCAAATATTGAAAACAAGGTAAAAATACTACTAATTGGTGATAGCACCACCGATGGTGGCAAACCCGTTTTTGAAAATAGTATTGAACAACTTATAGCCGGAGAGGATAGTGTACCGCCCGTTGAAGTTATTAACGCTGGTCTTGGCGGTGAAACAGCATTCTCACTTTTAAATAGTGGTCGCTACGATAATCAAATAAAAGGTATCGAAAATGTTAACTATATCTTTGTACGTTATGGTATTAATGATTGGATTCATAGACAACCATTCGATGAGAATTTCCCTACTGACATGAAAAACGTGATTGCCAAATTACGAGATGATTTTCCCACGGCGCAAATTATACTGATGACAATCATACCTTTTCTTAACGAACAAGCCAGTACAGAAGTTAACAACTATATTAGCCAAATTGCTAAAGAAGAAAACCTTGAGTTATTGGATATTTATACGCCTTATCTTAAAAATGTTAAAGAGTTTGGTAGAAATTCACTTACTGTCAGGTTTTTTCCATTGAGTGATATTCCTGAAAGTTATCATAATCTTGTTGCCCCATTCTCTAAGTTCTATACATGGAAAGATGCTGAGTGGATAAGGGTACAGACCAATGAATTTGATCCTTTATTTAGTCACTTGCCCAATTGGTACAAAGATAGCCATCCTAACACAACTGGCTATCGATTAATTGCAGATGAAACTGCTAAGTATATTGTTCCAATACTAAAAAAAAACTTATTGATGATTCAAGCTCAATAAAAGGCCTCAAAGATGGTTCTATTGAAATTAATCTATATCCCAATCCTGCTACAAACTATTTGATGATTAGTTCACCTGTAATAATCATTAAACTTGAAATTTATAATAATGTAGGAAGTATAATGAGTACTGAATACCCCTATGTTAAAGAAAAAGGCTTTCATTTAGATAGCTACACTGCCGGAATTTATTTCGTCAAAATTTACACAACTACAGGAGAAGTAATCAAAAAACTGATCATTACAGAATAATATTTACTAAGGCATAAATATTTTTAATTTTTGTTGGAATTGTGGGTAACTCGAATAGAGATATCCATGATTTCAATAAAACACCTTTAAAAGCAATCTATTATTAGAGATTCTATTGGCCGTAGGTTCGTATATTAATTTTTACAGGGCAAGAGGTATTTTACATTATGGTTGCGAAAGGTTGAAATGAAATGATTACAGTTAAAATGAAAATCAATCAACCTATCCATTACAGTAAAAAATCAACTTATAAATTATAATACAGATGTAACCAGCATAAAATTAGCCCCTTAAAAATCACCGGGTTTTACAAACCTACATATGTACTAATCTATAAAAATTTCATTTATGAAAAGATCACTTTACTTAATTGCAATATTTGCTCTGCTATTTTCTTTAGGCAAAGTACATTCACAACAACTCGTCGTTTATGACAACATTCCAGGACGCCCTGTTTCTGACCAATACGTTTGCAAAGTAAAGTTTAAAAGCGAAAATGACAGTGAATTCAGAAATGCATTTGCACTTCAGACAACCTGTAAAACAGATGCCGGATACTATTCCAATCTTTATGGCTGGTCGGCATCATGGATAGCTTTCGAATCGGATTTCGTTGGAGACAATATTGTTGTTGAAATTGCGAATAAAGATGGAAGTGCCATAACCAAGGCTATGGTAAGACCTGTGGGTGATGCATCTGCTGCAACAATCATCAATGGAAAAGCCTATGTTACCATAAATGAGCCTGCCAATATTAATGTTGACATAAATGGTCAGATGGAGGATCAATACACAGGCATGGGATACGCTGGAAATCCGGTACATACGATATCTATATTCGCTAATCCCGTGTATCCAGTTCCAAATACATCCGATGCCGGAGTCATTGAATTAAACCCGGGCGATGCTATACCTTCCGACAGAAGTTCATGGCACACCATTTATTTTAAACCAGGAGTGCACGACATTGGAAATGCTTTTAAAATCTTATCTAATGAGACATTGTATATACCTGGCAACGCCGTGGTTCATGGAACAATTCATCCTCCTAATTTATGGGGTCCCTCTTCTGCCCAAAATATTAAAGTATATGGTTCAGGAGCCATAAGTGGAGAAAACAATACCTGGGCTGGAGATGGCGTAAGAGAAAACAAGACTTTTACCAATCAGGCTGCTGATGCTATTTTAGAAGGTTTTGTTGTCATAGATCCTGCAAATCATACATTTAACATGAACTGTTCTTATGATGACACCCTACATCGTAATGTCTATAAAAACTTAAAAATTTTTGGTTGGAGGCAAAATAGCGATGCTATCAATGCATTCAGACATTCGGTTATATCAGATTGCTTTTTCAGGGTTCAGGACGATGTTTTTTACTATGGTGAAAATGTAAAGATTAGCAATATCGTAACATGGAACGATGCCAACGGAGCTGTTTTATTTCTTACCAAAGGAAGTTCTGTAATGGAAGACAGCTACCTTAAAGACATTACTTCAATTTATCATCGTGCTAAGTGGCATTATTGGTCAGGAGGAAGGATTATCTCTATGCGAGAAACACCCCCTGGAAGAACAATCCAAAATGTTTTGGTCCAAAATGTTTTAGTTGAAGATCCGTTTCCGGCCTTCCCGCCTTTCTATGGCACAATGATATCCGGCACCAATAATCCGATAACAATCGATAATGTAATTATAGAAAATGTTCATCAGGAGCATGACGGAGTGAGTTCTAGCTTAGATCAAAATCAGGGAAAACCACAAAACACCTTATTGGGTTTAGATAATAGCAGACAATGGGAAAATATAACCTTTAAAAATTGTTATTTTAATGGGAAAACATTAACCAGTTTTGCAGATGGTAATTTTGATACTTCATTTGTTGATAATAACACTGTAATATTTGAACTTGCTTCAGTTCCTGTTCCAGGAGTAAGTAATGACAATTGTTCTACGGGTAATTTAACCGAAGAATTGTATCCCAATCCTGCACATAACATATTGAATATCGACTTTTGCGATAACTCAGTAAGAAATATTCAAGTGTTCAATATAGCAGGACAGTTGCTTTATAGCAAACAGATAAATGAACAAAGAACACAGATTGATGTACAATCACATAATATTAAAGGACCTATTTTGATTCAGGTGCAATCAGGAAGTTCAATTTCAACCCACAAAATATTAGTTCAGTAATTTAAAAACAAGAATTACAATTAAAACAAAAAAGGCTCCGCATTAATCGGAGCCTTTAATAATTTCAAATATTTTTCTTACTGCTTTTTAATCCAAAGGCTCTTTTTCACAATCACCGGGGTTTACCCAACCCGTATTTTCGATAGTGAACTCCCCGGCCATAAAGCGCTCATAATAATTCCAGCCTTGTTCGTTTGAATATTTATAGGTATTAAAAATGTCACCATTCCCAAACATACGAGGATCTTTTTGTTCCTTAAGGATAGCTTCCATCCTCTGTTTCATTCCATCTTTTATATCTTTTAATTCAGGAGCCGTTGCCAGGTTGGACATACAATCCCTGTCTTTGCTTATTTGATAAAGCTCTTCATTTGCTTCTCTTTTACCCATCGACCATTTCCAATATTTATCCTCTTCTCCTGAGCGAAATAGTCTTAATATTTCACTTTTTGTAGGCGAACCATCAATATCAAGGTAACCTATTTCGGGGTTTCCGGCAGGCCAAAGTGATATATCATAGTTGTATAGATATAAATAATCGTTGGATACTAATCCTCGGATAGGATATCCCTGGTTTTTTGGACGACTGTAATCATGTCGTTCTTTCCCTATTACAACGACATCTCTTTCCGGGTTAACTTGTCCACTTTTTTCAGAATCAAAAATATCTGTTAAACTAATACCCGGAGAACTGTGCATGCCGGACTCTTCGAAATTGATATCTGCTACTTCCAGAAACGTAGGAGCAAAATCTATAAAACTGACCATATCATTTACAATCCTTCCCGGATTCTTTATCCCTTGGGGCCACATAATAGCTAGTGGCACATGGTTGGAATATTCATACTCCTGTGCTTTACAACGTGGGAAAGGCATACCATGATCGGAAGTAACAACAATAATAGTATTTTCCAACAAACCTCTTTTTTCAAGATTATTGATCATACGTCCCAAATGAGAATCTACATATTCAATCTCCAGGGCATAATCAAGCATATCATTCCTAATCACCTCATTATCTGGCCAAAAAGATGGAACAGAGTCAATATCAGTAACGTTTTTCCCTGCTACTCTATGAGCTGAGCCATACTCATATTCACGATGAGGCTCCCTTGCTCCAAACCAAAAAAACCAAGGGTCACCTTCATTCACATTATCCAAAAATTTATCAAAATTAGAAGTGTAGTCTTCAGAGCTCATTCCATTGGCCCAGGGTTTAGTTTTAATAGTGTTATATGAATCACCGATTAAAGCTCTGGGTTTTCCATCAATTTCACCTGGATCCCCAGGTCCCCAGCCCTTACCTGTCTTAGCGGTTACATACCCATTTTCACGCAAAACCTCAGGAAAAGTTTTAAACTTCTTAGGGAAATTAGTTACATGGTTAGCTGCATCTTCCAATTGCCACGAATTACGTCCGGTTATCACGATAGCTCTGGATGGGGCACATTTGGCGTTAGGGGTATATGCATTGGTAAAAAGAATACCTTGATCAGCTAATCTGTCAAATGCAGGTGTGTTGCTCCATTTACAACCATATGCACTCATATGAGGTGAAGCATCGTCCATAATGCAAAAAAGAATATTGGGTTTTGCAGTTTTTTTCTCTGTAGGCTGATTACAACCCATTAATCCTAAAACCAGTAAGAAATAAATAATTGGAGAATTCATAAAGTAATATTTAATAACCTAAGTTAGATAGATTGAAAATCCTTATACAGATGTATAAATGTCAAAATCCAAATATAATCAATTGATTATATTTGGATAAAAAGGAGCAGATGTGCCCTACACAAGGCAAAACACATCTGCAATTTTATTTAGAAGAATATCTTAAAAAAACCACCCCAGTAGAGTTTATTATAAAATCAAATTCCTCAATCTCTCGATTCCCCCAAATATCGTTAATAAGGTATTTCTTCGGGCCATTTAATTTTAAATCTGCCGGCGAAAGCGAAGGTGATTGTGAGTATTCAGTACGGTTAAAAATCCCGACCCAACCACCATTACCATCCTTTTTAGGTGTATTCCATATTTCAATACCATCTTTTTCATAAACCAAAGTACCCATGATTCCATTTTGGTTACACTCTAGTACATCTTTATTGGTGATCAACTCCAATGAAAAGTCATCCAGACTAGGTAAGTCTCCTCCCATCATTAATGGTGATGCAGATAAAGCTCTTAGTGTTATAAAAGTGTACATCTGATCTCTGGTGAATTCGCTTTGGCGGGTCCAACCTTTACCGGCCAATAGTTCAATATTACTTAACTCACCTGATTTAATTTTCTTTGCTATTTGTTCTTTTGTCTCATCACCATTAATCCCCTCAGGCTTAGGAGACATGAGCTGAAGCTGCCCGAATGGTATCATATCCATATCGATCCAAAATCCCGGCTCTTCTTTACCTTGCCATTTGCGCCATGCTGAAAAACATTGGTCTATTCCTATTTGCTCATCCCAAATATCATGTGTTACGCGCAGCATATTAGCCCGTTTAAAGGATTTTATGGCATTCACGTCAACATCTCCTCCGGGACTAAGGCTGTAAACAATTGGTCTTCCGCACTGCTCAATCGCATTTGCAATACCTTCAACTTCATCAGGGAAAGGCACCAGATCATCATATTTCAAGAAATCAACACCCCAGTCTGCCATTTGATTAACCAGAGAAATATAAAATTCCTGAGCCCCCGGCTTTGACATATCTATGCCATAATTTTGATCGTTCCATAAACAAATAGATTTAGTATCAGCAATATCGCTAGCGAAATACTTTGTGCCTTTCACTTTTGTATTTGCTTCAACGGCAGCTCTTGGAATTCCTCTCATCAAGTGAATACCAAACTTTAGGCCTAACTCATGGCAACGATCAATAATGGGTTGTAATCCATTAGGAAAATACGTTTTTGAAGGTTGAAGTAAACCGTATTCATTAAAATTTAATTTTACTGCGTGTTTCTCAGCCGGATATAAAGTTCCTTCCTTTAATTTGAATTCACCAAACCACCCTGCATCAATAACGAAGTATTCATATCCATGAGGTTTAAGCTTTTCTGCAAAAGCCTCAAGGTTTTCCATTGCTACTTCCTCATGCAAATAAACTCCATAGCTATCAAAACTATTCCACCCCATTGGAGGTGTTTGTACTAATTTAACAGGCTCTTGCTCTGCATCCTGTGTTTTGGTGCTCTTTGACAAACAACTTACACCTAAAGCACCACTGAGCAATGCAGACATTAAAATTATACTAACATTCTTTATCTTCATATTATTTAGGTATCTCCGGTAAAGTTTATTGAATCATTTTAAAATACGGCAGCCGTTCCAATGGAACCTCTATTTCAATGACTCTACCACCTTTGTATTTTTTTCCATTTTCATCAATCCATCTTCCCTTGGGCAAAACTACTTTTCTGGAGCGTGCCCCTTTTTTAACCACAGGCGTTACAATGATATCGTTCCCCAATACAAACTGGTCTTTAATGGTTTCGTAGCCATTTTCAGGAAAAGCCAACTCCATAGGCTTAACAATAGGTTCACCGGTATTTGAAGCGATCTTAGCCAACTTCAATATATGAGTTCCAAATTGTTGATGCAGTTGAGCCATTTCAAGACAAATCCTTTCATTATCCTTAGATAACACCCGCCAAGGTGCAACGGAAAACTGCATCATTGGCATTAAGGCATGTACCTGAGCAGAACGCACAATCAATTCCTCATCAATTACAGAAGAATTTAAAAAGGACTGATATTCTCCACCACCAATCATATCAGGACAAGTATAAGCGTAGCCCATAACACTTTGTGACATTTGATCAGGAATTAATTTTTCAAGGTCTTCCCATCGGTGTCCCTTGTCTCTTAAGCGCTGGGCTAATGGCAAACCCGCCATTTTCCATGATGCTCTGTATTCATTTAATGGATAATGCAAACCTAATTCAGCAAAATATTGTGTGTGGTCATTGGGTGATGATTCATTAAAAGAGACCAGTCCGTCTTTATAAAATGGAGCATCACCGGCATCAAACTTAAAACCATCCACACCATATTCATTTACTAAATAATCTAATCTTTCCTTGAACCATTCCTGAGCTCTAGGGTTACTCAAATCTAAACATGCACTAGCTCCATTCCACCACCTTATGATCGCAGCTTTATTCCGGGTATTAGCCCATAAGATTTCCTGTGTTCTTTCAGCATCGAGTAATAACAATCCATCTGCTGCCAATTTTCGAAACACTTCAGAGTCAGCACTAACGAAGGGACACGTCCACATCATCACCTTAAATCCCATATCGTGCAGCTTTTTTATCATCCCTTTAGGATCATTGAATCTACGTGCAGAAAATTCCCAGACACCATAATCTTCCTGCCAGTTATCGTCAATCATTAAAACTCCTGGGGGATAACCGTTATCAATTATGCTTTGGGCATAGGTAAGAATATCCTCCTCATTTTGGTCATATAACAGTTCTATCCAGGTATTATATTGAGGATTTGTAAACAATAATTCATCTGGTATTATGCCATTAGAGGGAAAAAAATTTTCACTGGCATATTTGTATGCTGACTGCAAATTATTTCCTGCATTACCAAAATGAATTTTACCATCTTGAGTTGAAACGGTTAGTGTTCCATTGGAAATACCGTATTCAATTGGGCTTTCACACCATATGTATCTACCTTTACTCGATAACAAAAGAGGTTGAGCCTGATTACCTTTATTATCACCTAATAAATTCAGGGTAAAATCGGAATTTTGATCATAAGGAGTTTGGTGACCTAGGGAACTCAATCCACCCCACCAATATTCCTCATTATCAATAGCTATCTCAATCGAATCTTTCCCTTGTGAAAAAGATACTACACTCCATAGGAGTACAGATATACAAACTATTATATATTTCATACTAAAAATTAATAGATAAAGAACTCCCTGCCCAGTTAGCTATTGCTAGGCAGGGAGTTATGGAAAAACTTTTATGGATAAGTATACTCGACTATTGTACAGTAATGCTTATCTCCTTAATTGTGCGATTTAAATCATATTCACTTCCAGAAGACGTTCTGTCATCCTGATAACCGGAACCTGAATATTTTTTGTAGCTGGCGTTAGTTGCAATTAGGGTAACAGTATAAGTACCCGGTTCATTATACGCATACTCAAAGCTCTTTTCATCTCTGTTAATTGCTACTCCAATAGAAAAACCTCCTTCTGGAGCCAAAAGAACACTGTGATTTTCATAATACAGGTTAACCATATCCCTAGCCTCCGCACTTCCAAGATCTTCCATAAAAAGATAAATCTCATAAGCTGCTGTTTCTTTATTCGTGTATTTTTTATCTACCAGGGTTTCTAAATTTCCCAGGATAGTTTCAACACTAAGAGGAGTACCTCCCACCAAACTATCATTGTAATTATAAACCTTTGCAGTTAACCCTGGTGTTAAACTAACCAAACTATCAGCAGTTAGCACCACTTCTTCCTGATCCACATCTACCCCCGCTGTAACCGCCAGATGACTTTTTGAAAATTCATGCGTATTATCGCCAGTAAAGATGGCAAAAGTTTCAGCGTCACCACTTATATTAAAAGTTACGGTCTCTCCAACTTGTAAGTTTACTTTATCGGCAGTAAAGCTAATTTCCGGACTCTCAATATCTTTTCTACAACTCAAAAGAGTTAATAGCACAAAGAGTATTGTGAAATATTTTATATTATTTATCATTATTCTATTCGTTTTAATTATTACTAAAATTCATATCCTGGATTCTGAACCAAGGAAGGATTTGCTTGCATTTCAGAACTTGGAATAGGCAATAACATATGATAATCAGAAACATTATTGGCTGTTGTTGACCAATTATTTCTTTCGGGCACTGTTCTACCGGCTGGAATATAATCCACTAAAAATTTAATGTTCTCAACCAGCTTACCCCATCTAACTAAATCAAACCATCTTTTGCATTCACCTCCCAGTTCCCGGGCGCGCTCAAACATAATGTACTCCTTCATAGATTCATAATCAGGATAATCGGCCAGTGTGATATCCGGAAGGATATTGTTATCATACGTTAGATTCCTTGGCAAAACATCTTTGTGAAGGTATTCTCTGGTACCATCTCCATTTACATTACGCGCTCTTTTTCTTAGCTCATTAAGTGCAGTAAACACATCATCGTTTGGCCCATTATTTACTTCGTTTAAGGCTTCGGCATATATTAAGAATACTTCTGCATACCTAAAAACAGGCCAATGAATATCGTAATCGGTATAATTAAAATCGGCACTACGTATTGGATAACGTCTAAACTTTCCTATTTTCCAAACTTCCCAGTGTGTCTCCGGGTAATCTGTTTTTAAGGTACCATTACTCATTACACGAACATGGCTTGAAGTCCATTCCTGTCTAACCATATCAGTAGGTTCATATATAGTGTGGAAATACTCAGTTGAAGTAACATTACCCCAACTTCCTCCAGATGCCGGAGGCCCTTGTAAACCCATGTGCATTCCAATGTAATTTCCTTCATTTTTTCCACCACCTTTAAACTGAACGTCAAAAATAATTTCATTGTTATTTTTTTTTGCCGCAATAAAGGCATCCGGAAAATAATCACATAATTGATATTTGCCATCTGATATTACTTCCCCTGCGAAATTAGCAGCCAATTGAAAATCAGCTACCCCATCACCTAAGCCATCACGTTTTGTCATGCTTCCTCGAGTCAGGTAAACCTTAGCCAATAATGTTTTTGCAGCATCTACAGTTGCCCTTCCCGGAACTGCCTCACCTTTTACATCAAGATGTTCAATACCAAATTCTAAGTCGGCAATTATTTTATTGTATACCGTACCAACCGGGTCTCTGGCCACTTCCAGATTTTCCAGTGAATTAGTTTCTGTTTCCAAAAAAGGCACATCTCCAAAATAACGCACCAGGTTAAAATATTGTAAAGCTCTTAAGAAACGTGCTTCGGCTACCAGCGTTTTTTTTCTGTCTTCATCCATTTCAATATTTGGAATATGAGTAATCGCAGCATTGGCTTCATTAATTCCTTTAAAATGGTCTTTCCATAAAGTAAGTACTACTTGTGCATTTTCAGCAGTAAAAGAATATGTTCCAATCCCACCTTGTGTATTAAATGGAGCTAAGCGTATAATATCAGTTGTCATATACTGTTGCACCTGTCCATAAAGACCATTACGCTGGAGGGCATTATATGCACCAACTACAGCAGCCTCGGCATGCTCAGCGGTTTTATAATAATTTTCTGGTGAAGCCTCAGATTTTGGCACTTCATCTAAAAAATCTTGACATGAACTTAACAGAGTAGTAAATGCCAGAAGTATGAATAAATATTTTATATTTTGCATTTTTAAAAGTTTAAAATTAGAAATTAATGGCTGCTCCCAAAGTAAAAGTCATTGCCCTTGGATATGTTCCTATATCAACACCAGGTCCAACTTTAGCTGCAGTACCCCATCCGGTACTTACTTCAGGGTCAAACCAACTATATCTCGTAATCATAAATGGATTATCCACTCTTGCATAAATCCTTAATTTATTGACCTTAACCTTAGTTAACACATGTTTAGGTAAAGCATATCCTAAAGTAATATAGTCACACTTTAAAAAAGATCCGTCTTCTACATAGCTATTTCGCATTAAGTTTCCATATGTATCTGTCACAAAACCATGAACAGTTCCCTGAGGATTTAGAGGAGAATAAGTATTATCGGCATAACCTTGTAAAGTATTCCAATTGCCAACACCTGCCCTGTCCAGATAAGTTATATTACCATTTATAATGTCATTACCATAGCTCCAACGAAGAAAAAAGCTTAAATCAAAATTTTTGTAGTTAAATTCATTGTTCAAACCTCCGATAAAATCAGGTGTAGTATTCGCAATCATTACTTTATCGGCTGTATTTACAACTCCATCACCATTGACATCCTTTACCTTCACCTGTCCAACTTTATTTTCCAACAATGTCATTTCAGGACTGTTTGCAATTTCGTTTTCACTATTGAGTACTTCATCCTCAATGTATCCATAAAACTTACCTATTGGTTCACCTACACGTACAATAACCTCATCCCTGATTCTATGATGAAAATTACGACTAAAGTACATTTCATTTTTTTCACCTAAATCCAACACTTCACTTCTATTGAATGAGAAAGTAAATGCACTGCTCCATTTAAACTGACTGTTATCAATATTTACGGTATTGATGGCTAGCTCAAACCCCCTATTGCTGATGGATCCAATATTTTTTAATGCGGTTTCAAAACCTGATGTTAAAGGTATCTGTTCATCAAGTAGTAAGTCATTCGTTTCTTTATAGTATGCTTCCCCTGTTATCAACAAGCGATTTTTAAAGAAGCCCAAATCGACTCCTAAATTATACTGTTTGGTGGTTTCCCATTTTAAGTCAGGATTTGCAACCCTAGCCGGCACCATACCTGCATATACGGCGTCATTAAAAACATACTTTTCAGTTGACAACATTGCCCGCGACTGATATTTTGGTATTTGATTATTACCCGTTATACCATAGGCTAATCGAATTTTTAATAAGTCAAAAGTTTTTAGCCTTTTAATAAAACCTTCTTCTGATGCTAACCAGCCAACACCTGCCGATGGAAAATATCCCCATTTATTGTTTTCTCCAAACTTTGAAGACCCATCTGCTCTAATTGATGCCGTTAACAAATATTTGCCATTAAAATTATATCCTAAACGCCCCAAATAAGACATCATACTTTCATCATGATAAATATTTGTGGGAGAGTAAGCGGTTAACGCCGAAGATAAATCGTAGATTCCTCTATCTTCATCTTCAAATCCTTCAACTCCAAATTTGGTATCCGTCATTTCAGCCGTTTTAGTTTCAAAAACAGTAGTAATGTTAAAGCTATGCTTCTTTATACTTTTGTTGAAATTTAAACGAGCCTGATAGGCCGTATTATACATTTTACGGTTTCGAAAATTAGCAAATCCTCTAACAGCATATCCTCTTTGTACAGAAAATGGATAGAATTCATCGTTATTGTCACTGTAGCTATTTATTCCATAGCTGGTATAAAAGTTCAAACCTTTGGCAATATTGTATTCAAAAAACATGTTTCCGATCATACGCTCATTGCCAGACGATTTATCCACTTCATCCATATGGGTAAGAACATTTTCATTATTCCAGGTATATGTTTCATTAGTATCATCAAACTTATCAATCCTATAATCTTCCGGCATAAATGGATTTAACTGAAAAGCGGTTTTTATCACAGTGCTTTCATCCCAGCTATTTACCATTCCATTTGTTTCTGTCATAGAATAATTCAGTGTTGCACCAATTCTGATTCGTTTCCCTACTTTTTGTTCCAGATTGGCATTCAAATTAAAACGGTTGAAATCAGAGTTTAACAACACACCTTCTTGTCCAAGATAGCTCCCTGACAAACGATATTTCATACCGTCAGCACCTCCACTAAAGCTAATATCTGCATTATGTGTTTGTGCTTGTCGCGTAATTCTATCAATCCAAACATTACCTTTCTGCCCGGAATTCTTAATTACCTGCCATGCATTTGAATAAGTATTAGGGTCATAAAATTTGGAAATCGGTCCTTTTTCAATCTGCCAATCCAGGTATTCATCCGGTGTTAAAATATCAGGCACATTTATCATTTCTGACAAACCATAGCTATAATTCACATCAATGCTTGGTTTTCCGGCCTTACCCAGTTTTGTTGTGATGATAATCACCCCATTTGCACCCTCTGCTCCATAGATTGCTGTTGAAGACGCATCCTTTAATATCTCCATCGATTCAATATCACTGGGATTTAAATCCGATAAAGGATTCTGACTTGGATCATCATCGTCAGGTAAAATTGGAAATCCATCGATAACATATAAAGGCTGGTTACCACCAGTTAAAGTAGAGCCCCCTCGAATAAGGACTTTCACACCCGAACCAGGACCGTTGTCAGCTTGCGTCACTTGCACTCCGGCAACACGACCGGCCAAAGCACTTTGCATAGTTATTGGGCTCCCTTTCTCCATACTGCTTCCTTTTACTGTAGCAACTGCACCCGTAAGGTCACGCTTTTTCATAGTTCCATAACCAACTACGACTACTTCTTCAAGGTCAGTTATATCTGATCCTAAATTTACAGTAATAAGGTTTTGGCTTCCTACCGCAATTGTCTGATTTTCATACCCTATAAAACTAAAGGTAAGTTTTGCATCAGCACTATTTACTTTAATGGAATACTCCCCATCTACATTTGTAATGGTTCCATTACTGGTGCCTTCAATCACAATCGAAACACCCGGAATGGGCTCTCCATTTTCCTTGTCAAACACCTTACCTGTCACTTCCCTTTCTTGGGCAAAAGCATTAATGGGAAGAAAGCACCATAAAAATATGGCTAAAAATTTTAACAAGAATATAAGCGTTCCTCGTCGTTTTAGTTTTTCTTTCATAAATCTTCAAATTAATAATTTCAAAATTAAACTTTATATGTATCTATATATTCCATTGGTAAGAATTTAGATTAAAACAATTATACATCCGATTACAAATTAACCTCTTTTAAGAATCATAGATGGTGCTATAAAATTTCTTCGTATGGTTTGAATTTGTTCCTCTATGGATACAAATAGTTCCGTTTGTGGGTAATAATTGTTTATTGATTGAGATACTGCAAATCGTATTAAAATTGGTGGCAATAATTTTGTATTATTGTGTTTATGAGAAAAACTGGTAAATACACTATTGTTTGTTTTTTGTTCATGGTATGTGTTAATCTTTATTCACAAACCATACGTTTTCATCAATTAACGTCTAAAGATGGCATTTCACAAAGTGAAGTTTATTGTTTTTTAAAAGACAGCAGAGGTTTTATGTGGTTTGGAACAGTGGACGGATTGAATCAATATGATGGTTACAGCATTAAAACATTTACCCTAAAAAGAAATAATCCCCAATCGTTAAGTAACAGCACAATACGCAGTCTTGCTGAAGACATGTCGGGGCGTATCTGGATTGGTACTGACGACGGATTAAATATGTACAATCCGGATACTGAGCTAATTTATCAAGTTATTCCAAATTCATATTACAATTATAAGTTTACTATTAACTCCCTTCTTGTATATGAAGAATATCTATTTATGGGAACCAGGCACGGGTTATTTAGATTAAAACTAAATGAAAACCATGATAAAATTGAGAATAGCACATTACTTCAGATAACTATTAACCCTAACAACAGTGGATCTGACCAAAATATAATCAAGCTATTGAAGTGCACAAAAGGGGGATTTTGGATACAAACCACTAATTTGGTTAGCCGAATAATAGTAGAATCTCACAGTAATAAAGCTATTTCCATTGAAACACCGATTCATGACCCTTCGTTCAATTTATTTGATTTAGCTGAGGATAACTCAAACAACTTGTGGATAAGCTGCAATTGGAATGGAGTGATAAAATATAACTTAACATCAAAAAAAATCATTAATTACAAACCTCATGGAAAACTAGGAGGACCTTCTTCCAATAAATGCTCGGGTATTTCAGTTGATTCTAAAGGTAATATTTGGGTAGGCACACTTGATAATGGGCTTAACTTAATCTCATCAGATCAAGTAAATAAGGATTTTATACAATTTAAATATATCCAGCACAATCCTTTTGATCCATCCAGTTTAAATTCAAATCTCATTCGTTCTATATATGTTTCTAATGATGACTTACTATGGGTTGGGACTATCGGTGCTGGTGTTAATTACTTTGAAGCTGACCAAAAAAAATTCAATCATTTAATGATTAATACAGCAACAAGCAATGGTTCTAATTTTATTAGAGCTGTATATATGAATACTGATGAAACTGTTTGGGCAGGAACACATAGTAATGGTTTATACCAATTAAACAGAAATACAAAAAAAACAAATAAACTAGGGCTTGAAAACATGACCATTTTTTATATCGCACCATATAGAGATAATAAAAAACTTATATGCTGCGATGAAGGCTTGTTGTTAATTGAGGAATTGAATGGTACAATAAATGTTTTAAGTCATTTAAAAACGATTGCGACATTTTATATTACGAAAGGAGCTCAGGATTACTATTGGCTGGCATCATTTAATGGTATTTTCCGTTTGAAAATAGTCGATGAAAAAATGATCATTGATGAAAGTTATCCCCTTTCAACGCTCGAATCGACTTCGCCTCAAAACTGCAGGGTACTTTTTTTCGATAAAAGCAGGAATGAATTATTGGTTGGCACAGAAGGGGGTGGACTGCATATACTTTCACTCAATGAAAAACATGAAGTTGTGAGTGATAAAATATATACGAGCAGCAGACAGGAGGGCTCTATAAGCAATAACTACATCAGATCCATCATACAAGATCGTAACGAAAACTTCTGGATTGGAACCTATCTAGGGCTAAACAAGATGATCAATGATTCAACCTCAGAAGAAATATCATTTAAGCGTTATACAACAGAAGATGGCTTACCCAACAACATGATCCAATCAATTATTGAGGATACTGAACAATGTTTATGGATTGGAACCAACAACGGCTTATCGAAATTTAACATGCCTCAAGAGCACTTTGTAAATTACACTGAGAGTGATGGTATTCAAAGTAATGAGTTCTCAGAACATACAGCTTACAAGACCGAAAAAGGGAAAATCTTCATGGGTGGGATTAATGGTATCACAGCCTTTTACCCGAAAAGCATAACTAACAGTTTTAGAAAGCCACAAACAACAATTACTGACTTTTATTTAGATGGCGAACGTATAAATCCCAATCAGCGGATTGGGAAGACTATTCCTTTGAACAGAGGTGTAAGTATTTCAGACACATTAACACTGCTTCCACAGCAGAATAATATTGGTTTTGATTTTTCTTCAATGCTTTATCCAAATGCCGAAAAAATAAAATATACTTATAAACTTGAGGGGTTTGACAAGAACTGGCAATATACCGATGTAACAAAAAGACATGCCAATTACACCAATCTGAAACATGGAAAATATACTTTTAAAGTCAAGTCGACCAATAGTGATGGTATTTGGGAAGATAATGCTACTGAATTATTTATTCTTATAAAAACACCTTTCATATATACCTGGTATGCTTACATTTTATATCTGATAGCTATTGTTTTAATATTTATCTACTTCTCCTACTATTCAATCATTCGCTATACTACCAAAAATAAGCTATTATTAGAGCAGGAGCACAACCAAAAGGTTCAAATTCTGAATAAATTCAGAACGGAGTTTTTTATAAATATATCTCACGACCTAAGAACGCCTCTAACTTTGATAAAAGGACCACTTGAGAGCATACTTCAAAAGAATAACCTTAGTGGCGAGATAAAAGAACAGTTGCTGTTAATAAAGCGGAATGTAAAGCGACTAAATTATCTTATTGAGCAGCTGCTGGATGTTAGAAAAGCTGAAAGTGGAAAACTAGTTGCACAATTGCAGACTCTGGATATTGTTGCATTTACGAAAGAAGAAATTGCTCATTTTACCTATGCAATTCGCAACAAAGGTTTGAAATATCATGTTAGTAGTGCTTCTTCCGAAGTAATACTCAACTTTGATCCGGCTATGATAGCAAAAGTATACTTCAACCTTATTTCTAATGCTTTGAAGTATACTGATATTGGAGAAATAAACATTTCAATTGCCAAAGTTCCAAAAAAGGAATACCAAATACTTAACAATTCAAATTATAATTCATTTGTAAAAATTGAAGTTGCTGATACCGGTATAGGCATCTCTTCCAATAAATTACATAAAGTTTTCGAACGTTTTTATCAAGATGACACATCGAACGGAAAAGGATATGGTATTGGCTTATCTCACGCACGAGAACTCATTGAAACTCATCACGGCTACATCGAATCTGAGAGCCAGGAAAACAAAGGCACAACAATTCGCTTCTTTATTCCTGAAACCAATCTTTCAATCTCCGAAGGAACGAAATCACTGTCTAACGAAGACGATATATACAGGGGAAAACACAATGAATCCTTAATTGAAGAGTCTAAACAAATAAACAATGCCGCTAAAACGATATTGATAGTTGAAGATAATGCCGATATGCGCTCCTATATTAAATCAGAACTCATGAAAGAATTTAATATACTTGAAGCTGAAGATGGACTTATCGGAATTGAGATGGCTGATAAACACGATGTCGACCTTATAATAAGTGATATAATGATGCCTAATTTAGATGGTATGGCTTATTGTCAACATATTAAAACCAACATCAAAACAAGTCATATTCCTATTATCCTTTTGACAGCCAAAACTGATAATAAATCCAAATACGAAGGAATTGAAACAGGTGCGGATGATTTTATTCCTAAACCTTTTGAAATGGAATATCTTGTAATCCGCATTAAGAATTTACTTCATTCCAGAGAACTGCTTAGAAAAAAATTTCAAAATAAAGGCACTTCGCTGGAACCATCTTCAGTTACGGTTAATTCATTAGATGAAAGATTTTTAAAAGACCTCTTAGATGCTTTGGAAAAAGGTATACCTGACTCAGAGTTCAATGTAAGCTCTCTGGAAGAAAAACTAGGCATGAGTCATTCTAATTTTTACAGAAAGGTAAAGAGTTTAACTGGTCTGTCCGGGAAAGAACTACTAAATGAAATGAGAATGAAAAGGGCAAAGCAAGTTCTGATGGATAATAAAGATATAAGAATAGATGATGTTGCTTACATGGTAGGATTCTCAAACCCTAAATATTTTGGCAAAAGTTTTAAAGAGAAATTCGGTATTTCTCCAACAGAAATGAAGGAAAAGAATGATTAATTGTGATTTTTTCAGGGAGTGTAATTTAAAAGCCTGAGTTTTGCATGGTGTATTCCTCTGCAAACCTTGCAATAAGTGTGATTTGGGAAGAATAATTTACTTCCCAACCATACCATTTACAACAGTCTCAACAAAGCCAACAATCTTGCTTAATATTCTATCGTCGGTCTTTTTGCTCCGGCGGATACGTTCTTTTAGTAAGCTTATCCCAACTCCGGCGAACCTGCTTCTCAATCATATCTTCTGTGATTATGCTTACAATATCATTCATGTTTGCACCATTCATTAAATAGCTGAATAACCATAAATCCCTTGTTTGGTCGCGGCTTAAAAAAGAATCACATGAGTAGTTGTATATCTTTTCAATCTCATTGATTTTTAAAGCCTTCTTTACGACTCTTCCTTCGGGTTGAATATATCCTGATTTGACCTTCATCCCAGTTGTTCTTATCAACAAATTCTCCAGTTGATAATTCAATCCGTTGCCCATCTAATGTACACCTAATATAAATAGGGTAAGTTTCCTTGTTCCTCTTTTTTGACTTCTTAAGAAGAAAATTAGTTGTAATTCGCATAGTACTTACTTTAAAAATTTTACAAATAGGTCTCGGCACTAAACACAAATTAGCCTTTGTATCCTTAAAAACAAAGCCTAAATCGCACCAAAACGCATCAAATAAAATTCTAGTTACCAAGCAATTATACTTTTTACCGAGACCTATTAGGGTGGGATCACAACCTAAGCAAAAAGGTCTCGATTTAGTCTCGATTCATATATCAAAATATACACTTTTTTGATATCCTTCAAAACAACAAAAGCGCCTAAAACCTTGGTTTTAAGCGCTTTTGCATTTGATTGACATATTGACTTGTGACTCCACCGGGATTCGAACCCGGATCTTAAGATTCGGAATCTCAAATTCTATCCATTGAACTATGGGGTCAGTATGTTTTAAACTAACAAATAGCTTTAAAGCTAAACTCAAGCTATCCTTTAAAGTGGCGCAAATTTATAAAAATATTTTATAATTTCGCACCTTCAAGCATAAAGCCCCGGCTTTTTAGGCCTTCACACAAAATATAGAGACGTAACAGTATGGATTACAATTTTAAAGCCATTGAAAATAAATGGCAGAAGCAATGGATAAGCGACCAAACCTATAAGGTTGAGATTGATAAAAACCGACCAAAGTTTTATGTGTTGGATATGTTTCCCTATCCTTCAGGTGCAGGTCTGCACGTTGGTCACCCACTGGGTTACATTGCTTCTGATATTTACAGTCGTTTTAAACGGCTTAACGGCTTTAACGTTTTGCATCCCATGGGTTATGATGCCTATGGCTTACCTGCCGAGCAATATGCCATCCAAACGGGGCAGCACCCAGCCGTAACCACCGAAAAAAACCTGAATAGGTACCGCGAGCAATTGGATAAGATTGGTTTTTGCTACGATTGGGATCGCGAAATAAAAACCTGCGAACCATCCTACTATCATTGGACACAATGGGCTTTTATACAGATGTTTAACAGCTACTACTGCAACCAAGCAAAAAAAGCGCTGCCCATCTCAAACTTGATTGAAGCATTTAACGCAACAGGCACGCAAGGCTTAGATGTATCCCAAACCGAAGAATTGGTATTTTCCGCCGAGCAGTGGAAGGCAAAAACAGATAAACAACAACAAGAAATATTATTGAATTATAGACTGGCCTACTTGGCCGATACCATGGTTAACTGGTGTCCGGCACTAGGTACTGTTTTGGCCAACGACGAGGTAAAAGAGGGTCTTTCTGTTCGCGGTGGCCACCCCGTGAAACAAAAGGTGATGCGTCAATGGTTGCTTCGCGTATCCGCATATGCTCAAAGGCTATTGGACGGATTAGATACCGTTGACTGGACAGAATCGTTAACAGAGATACAACGCAACTGGATTGGCAAGAGTGAAGGTGCTGAGATGAAATTTTTGGTAAAAGACTCGACCATAGAGATAAACGTATTTACCACACGTGCCGATACCGTTTTTGGAGTAACTTTTATGGTGCTGGCTCCCGAGAGCGATTTGGTGGATGCCCTGACTACCCCAGAGCAACGTGAAGCGGTAGATAACTATATATCAGATACAAATAAAAAAACCGAAAGAGAACGCCAAGCAGAAGTTAAAAAAGTATCCGGCGTATTTTCAGGTTCCTACGCCATCAACCCTTTATCAGGAGAAGAAATTCCGGTGTGGATTGGTGATTATGTACTGGCAGGCTATGGAACAGGAGCCATCATGGCCGTTCCTGGTCACGACTCGCGCGACTTTGCTTTTGCCCGTCATTTTAACCTTCCCATACTACAAGTAGTAGTGCCCGAAGGCGAAGAAGTCACAGAACCTGCCACATGGGCCGACTCCAAAGATTCAAAGGCGGGTACCATGATCAATTCTGGTTTCCTGAATGGCTTGAACGTACCGGATGCAATCGCTAAAACAAAAGAATTCATCCGCGAAAAACAAGTGGGAGATGTGCAAACCAATTATCGTTTGCGTGATGCCATTTTTAGTCGTCAGCGCTATTGGGGCGAGCCTTTCCCGGTATATTATCAGGATGGTATGCCACAGATGATAAGCGAGGATGAGCTTCCTCTAGAACTGCCCGAAGTAGATAAATTTTTGCCAACCGAAAAAGGTGAACCACCTTTGGGACGAGCCAAAAACTGGGTATATAAAGATGCCTATCCGTTGGAGCTAAACACCATGCCCGGATTTGCAGGATCATCGGCCTATTACCTACGCTACATGGATCCCAAAAACGATAAAGCCCTTGTTGGTAAAGAAGCCAACGAATACTGGCAGGACGTTGATTTATACATTGGAGGAACAGAACATGCCACAGGCCATTTGATTTATTCACGTTTCTGGAACAAGTTTTTGTTCGATATGGGTTACGTGATAAAAGATGAGCCCTACAAAAAATTGATCAACCAAGGTATGATACAAGGACGTTCGAACTTTGTTTATAGGATAAACGGCACCAATACATTTGTATCGCTAAACCTGAATGAACAATATGAAACAACAACCCTGCATGTGGATGTTAATATAGTGCATAACGATGTGCTCGATTTGGATGCTTTCCGCAAATGGAGTCCCGATTTTGCAAATGCTGAGTTTATTCTTGAGGAAGGAAAGTACGTATGCGGATGGGCAGTTGAAAAAATGTCCAAATCGATGTTTAACGTAGTCAACCCCGATGACATCATTGAGGAATATGGAGCAGACACCTTGCGTTTGTACGAGATGTTTCTGGGGCCATTAGAGCAGAGCAAGCCTTGGAACACCAATGGAATCGACGGGGTACATAAGTTCTTACGCAAAACCTGGAATTTATTTTTTAATCAGGATAATAATTTGGATTTATCCAACGAAAAAGCGAGCAAGGAAGAATTAAAGGTGCTACATAAAACCATCAAAAAAGTTTCCGAAGATATTGAGCGTTTTGCGTTTAACACTTGCGCGAGTGCTTTTATGATTTGTGTAAACGAGTTGAACGACCTAAAGTGTAACAAACGCGAAATACTTGAGCCGCTAACTGTGCTGCTGGCACCTTTTGCACCACACCTTGCCGAAGAGCTTTGGCACAACTTGGGTAAAACGACAACCGTTTGCGAGGCCCAATGGCCCATTTTTGATCCAAAGCACCTGATAGAATCCACTTTTACCTATCCCGTGTCGTTTAACGGTAAAATGCGTTTTAAGTTGGATATGCCCATAGATGCAAGTCGCGACATGTTAGAACAAGCAGTTAAAAATCACCGTAGTGCTCAAAAATGGCTCGATGGCAAAACCATGAGAAAAATCATAATCGTTCCTAACAAAATAATCAACGTGGTAGTGGGTTAATCTCATTACCTTTACCTTACTTTGCCGAAAATT
>JAGXIO010000162.1 GCA_024635555.1 Saccharicrinis sp. | reverse complement strand
GTTTCAATTGCCCTTCTTTTTGTCTTACATAATATATAAAAAAATGGAGAATAATACTGGCAATTCCCCAACGGGGGAGTTGTGCTCCTATAACAACTTGAATGTCAATACTTTAAATCCTTAGCTTGACGGCTATGGCCAGCCGGCAGGCTGGGATGATAGATTATTAGATTATAGATTATTAGATTATAGCCTATTAGATAAATCATCAAATCATCAAATCAACAAATCATCACATCATCACATCATCAAATCATCACATCATCAAATCGGGATATTTAAAAGTGAAATGCAGCATGGATTTTAGCTTTTTGTTGTCCACTATTTTATACTCGTTGCTGGCTTGCTCGTTAAACACGGGATTGTTGCGTCCTACTTTAAGCATTTGGCAGGTGTAAAATTCGCGTCGGGTAGGATGGGAATCAGTGCAACCATTAAATATCTGATTCCAAGTATCGGTGGTGATTACTGCTTGTATTACACGGATGCAATCGTCGCGATGGATAAAATTAACAAAGCCCTCGGGATGGTCGATGATGCGGCCTTCGGGAAAGAAATTACCAGGTTTACGGCTGTAGCCGAAAAGTCCGGCAAAGCGGATGACGGTAGTTTTTATTTCGGGACTTGATAGGAACAGTTGCTCTATTTGTGCCAGCGCAACGTCTTTTACAGGGCTGTCTTCGTTTACCACTCCATTGGCATTGGCGTAAACGGAGGTGGAGCTGATAAAGATGACTTTTTTAATGTTTGATGCTACAATCTGTTCAATCAGATATTCGAAGTCCTCAATGCTTTTGGAGGTGATGGCTACGATGAGTATGTCGGCATTCAAAAATAGAGGCAAAGGATTATCTCTTTTATTGATGTCGACAAGGTAGGGAGTGATTTGATTTGATTGTAATGACCGCATTTTGCAAAGAGTAGTGGTAGAACCCTTGACATCATTTCCATCATTGATTAATTGAATGGCCAAAGGCAGTCCTAACCAGCCGCAGCCCAATATGCTTATTTTTTGTTTCATCTCATTAAAACCATTTGTTCCTATTTGGTATTTTCCTCATCGAGGAATTGATTTTATAAGGTATTCGAAAGAACTTTGTTTCGATGTAACTCGCCAATAATGACCTCTTCTGTATGTGAAGTATTCTAATGGCTCGTTTCATACCATCTCCACTAATTTTGTAAACCTTTTTTAAAAGTAGCGTTTAATATTTTACTGGCAGATGATTGTATTTCTTTTCTCATAGTCTCCTCTAGCTTGATATCCCATTCCAGTAAAAGGTTATCAAAAACAACCCAGTCGTGCCATTTCCCCAAGACCTTGGCTTGTTGGTTTTTTAAATCAATGGTTTGTGAACTAACTTTTTGGCCTAATACATCTTTAATAACCGTGAGCAAATAAAACTGTTCTTTTACTTTTCTTCTGATTCGGTGGTAGTCGCACTCCTCTTGCAGCAGTTCTTCCGCAATGCTGTTTTCGTCCTTTTGTATTTTGTTTTTAAGATGATCCAGAATATATTCCGATTTTAAATAGTCTGTTTCTTTAAAGGCAAGGGCTAAATCTCTTTCTACTTTTTCCAGATCTATTCTTTGCAATTCCGTAGCGATATAATCACGGGCTTTTTGGATGTTTTTACCGGCCTTTGCTTTCAATATTTTGTGCACTTTATAATCCAATATCTGCTGTCCATACTCCATGGCCAACTGATTGTCGCGTATGATACCTGTTTGTTTAAAAAGCGCTTTAACTGCTTCTAACGACGCCTTAAAATCGTTGGGCGGCTCAACTTTACAAAGTTTTAGTACTTTGAATAGCGCAAATAACTGCTTTAAATCGAGCCTTAGATTATGGATGTCGTCCATATCTGCATCGTGGTTTGCTTTGAGCAGATTGCTTCGAAATGATACTAATAAAATGCCTACATGTCTCCTCAATCCCTTCATATATGGTAATGGTTTAGAGTGATTGTTTAGAAGTTTAGACAAAGAAAAGAAGTAATTGTTTATGTATCCTTATCGTTAGGTTAGTTGGTACCACACGATGATTAAAGATAAGAGGAAGTGATTAGTAAACTTCCCCTTATCTTTTGCAAATTTGTGAACCATTAATAATCACAGCTTAATATACGGTGAATAATAGTTGTTGTTACAGGTTTTGGAAATTAGCTTAATAAAAATCTTTTCTTTCGTTAACAATTTTCGAAGTATAGTCCAGCATATCGCCTTTTTGTTTGAGGTAATCGTTGTCTTGTATGAGCAATTTGTAGTTGTCTTGGTCGCGATGTTTGAACAGCAAATCACTGGATTTTTTGTAGTTGGTTAATTTCTCTTCAAAAATATACTTGCTTGTGGATTTCTGGTCTCGCTCCTTATAACTATTGGTCTTTTCCCGTTCTACCTTATTATACATGGAAACTAACTGACGGCGAAGCTGAAGGATAATCAAAGGCTTTTTGACCAAAGGCCGAATGAATTAATCCTATAAGTGCACCTAGAATAATTATTTTTTTCATGGATGGATAAGCTTGGGTTTTGGTTTTGAAAATTGTAATCAATCTATAGGGCATCGTATTAAAACCCATATCCTACATGCAAACCAAAGCCAATATGATAATCCTCCGGGTCGAAAGCAAGCCCAAGCATTGGACCGAGGTGAAATTTGCCTAAGTTAAAATTGTAAGAAGTTTCGGCATGAAAGGCAAATCTCAACTCAGAAGGCTCGTGGTCCTCAAAAGTGGCTCCGGGCGACAAGCTTATATGTAAACCACCAAATGGATTATAGCTGGCAAGCAATCCAATGGTGTTGTGCTTGTGTTCGTCAAAAATTCTTTCGAATGCAATACCGTATCCAAATTTCGAATGCGCAATATTCCTTACTAAATGCAAATGCAAGCCATACGCGGTTTCCTTTTCGTTGGGGAAATAAACAATTGAGTTGCCCACTCCTAAGTCATATTTATGATGGTGGTGGTTATGGTGGTCATTATCGTGATGTTCTTCTTGCGAATAAATATTGCCAGTTAATAATCCGAATAAAATGACTAAAAGTATCTTGGTTCTATTTTTACAATTCATTGTTTGGGTTGAGATTTATAAGGTTGTGGAATTGGATTGCATTAGGCTTAGTAACTTTCGAAATTACCATTTTTTTAACACTATGGTGCAGAAAAGTAAGTACTATTTCCAAATGATATTCTCTGGTTTCCACTTGTTTTTGGGTACATCTTCGCCTGTGGGGTAACCTATGGGGATAACATTTAAGGGCACATGATCCTTGGGCAGGTTGAGTGCTTTTATAACCACCTCTGTTCTGTCGTCGTATGGATATGAAGCGGTCCATACCGCTCCTAAACCAATGCTCTCTGCCGCAAGAAGTATATTCTCTGTGGCAGCGCAGCAGTCCTGCACCCAATAGCCTTTGTCTTTTAAATTACCAGCCTTCTCCATATCGCCACACACCACAATGGCGGCTTGTGCCTGCAACAACATCTTAGCATAAGGCAACTGTTGACTTAGGGTATCCAATACATCGCGTTGGGTTACCACATAAAACACCCAAGGCTGCCTGTTGACGGCTGTTGGGGCTGCCATACCTGCCCTTAGCAAGGTCTGTATCTGCTCTTTCGAAACAGGCTGGTCGGTAAAATGACGCACACTTTTTCGGTTATGTATTACTTCCAACGTTTCATTTTCATAGCGCTGACTATAATTGGGGATAAATGGTTTGCCATCTATGCCATCAGAGGCTTCGCCAAGTTTGTTTATCATTCGTCCTGTTTCATAGTAATTTCCTCCTGCATATATAAGTGGGTTCAACAAATTTACATCTACATTCCCTTTCGCATTTAATATGGCCTCGTCGGCTTTTACATCTATAATTTTTCCGATAAACTGTCGGTGCGAACCGAGGTCATGAAATTCTGTTAGCTCACACTCAATAACGATAGGGAATTCTTTAACGTAGGGGGCATTTACAAACTCGGATTTAACAGGTGTGAGGCCTGTTACTTTAAACTTGTCCACATCTTTTCCCGAAAAGCGACCTACATAACGCACATACTTAACCAATTCGGCGGAGGGTATATTCACAGTAAAGGATTTTGAATCTGTGACATTGCCATACGAATAGGTAGCGGGGCGCATGGAGACCGCAATACTGAGTGGGTTAGAGTTGCATATGCCTACCCATGCAGCCGTCATCATATTGGGCTTGCCCTCTTTATCATAGGAGCCTATCACCACTGCGGGTTGGGGATATAATTCTGCTTTAACGCCCAATGACTTTTTCGTAAATGGAGCGGATGTGCTGGGTGATGCTACCAACGCAGTATCCTGGGATGTAGGGATTGGTGCTGGGGTAGGCTTGTTGGAATCGTTGTTTTTGGTAGCCAACATATTGGCCATCACCAATACAGCGGTGGCAAGAATAAGATTTAAAAATTTGCTTTTTTGCATGATTTTAAAGTTCTAAGATTCAATTTTTTTAGCTTTTTGGTAGGATATGCTATCTAACAAACATCCTGTAGGACAAACTGCACACCAAGGTTTGCTAAAGAAAAGTGATAAAATGATCACCATTAAACCGAAGATGATAAGTCCGATACCTACTATTCGAAAGGAGAAGAACGTGAAAGGTTCTAAATAGGATAGTTCGGGCGTAAAGCCCAATAATAAGGTGCCTGCAATAAGTGTAAGATATATTTCTCTGGCGCTTATGCCCTTAAAGCGTGTAGGTAACTTTCTTTTTTTGAAAGGGGTAAATTTGTTGGTGAGCTCTTGCAATGCGCCCATCGGACAGAGGTAGTTGCAGTAAAATTTATACTTACCTATGAAGGAAATGCTTATTGCCAAAAGAAATACCACACTACTTTGCCAATTGGCTCGCCACGAAAAGCCATCCAGCAGCCACCCGTGCAGTAACTGGGCCGAGAGTGCTTTGTTGAGGATTAAACCCATGATAAGCAATACCAAAAACAGATAGATGGTGCGGTACTTGGCTTTTCCTTTTATATATGCCATCACTATGGATAGTACCATGAGGCTTAAAAATAGCACGTCTTTAATGCTTGTCCAAAGGTTTGTTTCTGTGATGAGGGATGCATCCGATTTTATGAGTGCAGATGCCGTTTGCCTGACGCCTGCAATCACGGCCTTACTCGTATGGGTAGCGCCAGAAACGATATCAACTTCGAGTTGCATCGCATCTTCTAAGCGCACTCCCTGCCATTTGCCGATAAACTCATCGTCGTATATGGCTTCTATGTAATCGCTGGTTTCGTTGTTCGGCAATAAAATAATTTTGGTAATAGTCAAATTATCGTCAAGGCCTATCAATAACGGAACGCTTCCACCGTAGCCAAACTGCTCGGAGTAATGGGATGAGAGAAGAGCTGTGCCTATTTTATTGCCATTGCTGCCATAAACATCAAAGGCACCCTGTCGGTTTAGCGTAAAAGATGAGGCTGTGGGGTATATTTCCTGTATGTTTTTTAAGTCCACAATAACTTCGGACTTGTCTTTTTGAAATAAAAAATCCCTGCCCCCGCTGATAGCTAAAGCTGCCAAAAGAATGAGTATTAAAGCGTATTGATATGCTGAGGCTCCTATTTGCCGTTTATTCATTCGTGTTGTTGTATCTAATTTTTAAATTCAGGTCGCAAATGTAACTTTCTGATTAAACAATACATTGTTCTTTGCAAATATAGTTGTTTCAAAATAACATCTGTATACTAGGTTGTTGCCGAGTTTGTTTTAACCCACATTGTAGTTATCCGTGTCAGGCTGGATGCCGTTCCTTTGCCATTGTCCGAAAAGGTAAGCCAAATGGTCAAGCATATATTAGGAGGTGAGTCAAATGAGATAAAAAATGCAGCTTGTGAAAATGGCTTACATAAATACAGCCTTATAGAAACATCAAAAAAAACAGCAGTTAACGTACATCGCTGATACTAAAAAGCTTAAAAGAATGTACACAACCTTAGCATTTTGTTAACATTGGGCTTACATTGATAACAGACTGAAGTCCTACTTTTGGGCAAACATTTTAAAACCAAAAAGTATGAATTGGGAATCTCTACCCATTAGAAAAAAACTGATTTACAGCTTCTCTGCGCTTATAACCCTATTTTTTTTGGGTGGACTTGTGGTCATGGGAACCTTAATGAAGATCAACCGTTCGGCCCGGGAAATGCACCGGCATCACATTCCATCGGTAACCCATATCAACAATTTAGAATCCTCCTGGCAGCAGTCCATTTTCCACATGCGCAGCTATACTCTGCACAAAAACAAGGAATACTATACCATTGCCAACGAGTATCAGGCAAAGACTCTGTTGTATTTAGATTCTTTAAAAGCCAACTCCACTGGGCAGCAAAAAGCACAATTGGAGCTTATTGATACCGCGCTAAAGACCTATTTGGTTAACACCAAGCAAATAGAACAATCTATTGTCAGCATCGAAAGCAACTATCATAGGCTCGACTCAGCCATTGCCAACCTGCAAGACTACGCTGGAAACTATCTTTCGTTGCAATACAAAAAACTAAAGGCAGATGTTGACAAAAAGGCAACAGACCATATTATCAAACGAAGGGTGGATAAAATTGATTTGATGAGTCAGATCGTTACGGTCACAGAGCAAGTAAAAACAACAATTGGAGAAGCCAATTTTCGCCACGATTATCAGCTGCTTGAGCACCTTCCGGCCTCTTTACAAAAAGTACATAACAATGTGGCATATATTCGCCCAATGACCACCAAGCAATACGACCTAGAGGCTCTTGATGCCATTGAAACATTAGCCATTGCATGTAAGGAAGCGGTATCTGCTTTGATTATCAGCTACAATGAGAACAGCCGTCTTACCGACCATGTCGAAACAACTAAAGACCTGCTTTTGGTGCGTAATCTGGCCAATGAAATTGAGGAGATGGTCAAACATGAAGCTGCGTCCTATCAGGAACAGACCCAGACCGCTCAATTAATATGGTGGATATTCCTCCTAATCACCTTGGTTTTGGCTATAACATTATCAATGTTTATAAGTAATTCACTCAGCAAACCCATTCTTCGCCTGACTCAAATTTCTGCATTCCAGGAAAAGGGATTTTTTCCGGTATTTGAACGACTGGCACGAAAGGATGAAATAGGCTTGCTCACCAACGTTATGCAATCGGGACAGGAAAAAACCAAATCATTGGTAGAAAATCTTCAAAATATAGCCTCCTCCATTGACATTTTGACAAATCAGCTGCACAAAAAAAGCATCACGCTTAGTCATGCAAGTAATACCCAATCAGTGAGCACTGAAGAAATCTCGGCTTCGATGGATGAAATGGCAGACATTACTATTTCCAATTCGTCAAAGAGCTCTGATGCCGTGAAAGAGATAAAAAAGGCAGCCGCCATCATCAGCACTCATTTAGAGCAAACGACCCAATCAATGGACACCATGCAGCGCTTAATGGACAGTTCAGATAGCATATCCTATCTGGCCTCCAAAACCTATATTTTGTCGCTTAACGCCAATGTTGAAGCTGCTCGCAGTGTCAATGAAAATTCCAGGGGATTTTCGGTAATAGCCCGAAACATGAGAGAACTGGCCGAGCAGCTCAAAGATACATCAGAGAATATGTCCGCCATCACAAAAACGGGTCGCGAAACATCAGGTAACACTTTATCGAACATTGGTTTTGTAGATCGGGTGATGACCCAATCGATTCAAACCCTTCAGGAGTTCGACAATAATGCACAGGAGCAAAACCACGAAATATCGCAAATCAACCACAACGTGCAGGGACTCAATAATTATTCACAACAAAACACCCAACTTTCTGAAGAACTCGC
>JAGXIO010000161.1 GCA_024635555.1 Saccharicrinis sp. | reverse complement strand
TAAACAAAATGCCAACTTTGGAACCCATCGAATGATGGATAATTATCCAAAGCAGACTCCAAAAACAACAAATTACGAATCAATTGTATCATAAATAATCGGGAACTTCAATTTTTTATGTAGTTTGCGGATATGAGGTTAGTCTTTGTTGTTTGGTTCGGAACGCATAAAGAATACGACAAGATAGACGCAAAAACAGTAAGCTATGAAAACTAAGATATTAAAAACAGAGCAAGAATATAACGAAGTTTGTGAAAGTATTTATACCCTGATTAATAGCACTAAAAATGCTATAGAGCCAGACAGTCCAAAGGGTGAGGAAATGGAACTTTTATCTTTGCTTGTAGAAAAATATGAGCACGAACATTATCCGATTGAAGCTCCCAGCCCAATTGAAGCTATCAAGTTTAGAATGGAACAAATGAACTTGAAACAAGCTGATGTAGCACCGTTGTTTGGAGGTAAAACAAGAGTGTCGGAAGTTTTACACGGTAAACGTTCTTTAACTTTAAAGATGATAACACTATTAAAGAATACTTTTCAGGACATAGTGCTGCAATAATTTAACCCACAACCCAACACACCCCGCAGAAAATAAAACCCAGCCATGCTGCAGAAAAAGAGGCATTCCTCCTGTCTTTTATTTGCCTCCCCAACACCAACGCTTCCCTGCCTGTGCCGGTCTTAGAATTCGATTTTGATGTTGTTATTTTACCACTATTAAAATCCAATACTAACTTTTGTATTCATTGAATTAATGGGTTTTGAATGTTTAAACTGTGTATCGTAAATTGATTTCATACCTATATCAGCTTTAATATTTTTATATTCAGCCTTTACTCCATAATTAATTTCTGTTTGTAAATAGAAAGGATTCATATAAATAAATGGGTCAGCATTTTCTGCTCCTTGGTTTAACGGAGATGAAAGATATTGACCAGAAAAATAAACGGAGACTCCTTTAAACAAAACATACTCCATTCCTGTGCTTAAGCTATATTGATAAAGTGGATTTGTGTAATTCAGTATACTATTTTGGATGGCTAATCCTATTCCCAAATTAAATGAATATTTATTCGCCTTAGTAAATGAAAACGTATTAACATAGTGCTTAAACCCACCAAATCCCAAATCTTCTTGCCTCAAACTTTGAATATATGAAACTCGATTATACTTTGATAATTTTGCTAATAAATAATCTTTCTGAGTTACATCAAAACTAGGAGCTTCTGGCTTTTCACCTAGAAATTTAACAGGTTCGGTAACACCTAAATCAGTATTCAAAATTTGTATTGAAGGGATCGATTCATTGCCAATAATTACTTCTTTTTCATCCTGTGCGGATAAATTTTGACTTAAACTAAAAATCACCACCAACAGGATTGTTAATGAAGCTACTTCTGTTATTCTCATTTCATTTTTATAAATTGCCTACTTAAATCAAAGCTAAGTTTTTGCGTTAAACATCTGTCAAAAACAATGTTAAATTCCACGATTTTAGAGGATTTTGTAGATTAAATCAATGTTTTTATAAATGAGATATTTCAAGATATTACTTATGTTTGCTATTTTCTTTTCTTCATGTAAGGACGAATTTAGCGATTGTACTAAAACACCAGATTATATTTCGAGTCCCAGTGGGGAAAATAAAGCGTATTTTGAAGCCTACGACAAGGTACTTAAGCAATGGGGTGTTGCATACAAGGAGCTTTATATTCCAACTTCCCATGGATTTGCCCATGTAGTAGTCAGCGGACCTAAAAAAGGAGTACCATTGGTCTTGCTCCATGGTATGAATGCGAGCTCAACCATGTGGTATCCCAATGTAAAAGCACTGTCGGAGGAATATCGCATTTTCGCGATTGACTTAATTGTAGAGCCCGGTAAGTCATATCAAACGGCAGACTTTAATAATATCGAAGAGATTACCGCTTGGTATGAAGAGATATTATGGGCATTGAAATTGGATTCCTTTCACTTGATTGGTGCTTCGAGAGGAGGGTGGTTTGCCATGGACTTGGCGCTTAAAAGTAAAAGTGACATTAAAAGCATGGTATTATTAAGTCCAGCGCAAACTTTTATGTGGATTCCCCCAAGCCTAGACATATTGAAAAATATCGGCGGTATTTTTTCTTCAAATAAAACACAAGTTGAAAATACCTTAAAAACCATGTCGAGTAATGTAGGTAATATTAACAAAAGTTATAGGCAACAATTTTATCTGTCTACTGAAAGAGATAGTCTTAACAAGTTTATGGTGCAGATGACACCTTTTTCGAAAAACGACTTGCAAAGCGTAACCATGCCAGTGCTGGTTTTGATAGGTGATGATGATATAATCAATTCAAAAAAAACCATACAACAGACCGAAAAGCTTCTCTCTCGAGGTCGAGGCGAGATTATACCAAATGCTGGTCACTTTCTATCGGTGGATCAAGCCACTATGGTCAATGATAAGATTTTGAAATTTTTAAAGCATGTGGATGATTCAAAATAAGGCAACTAGCATTTTTATTGAAATTCATGGACATAGCTTTTAAGTTTCCGATTTTTAATGCGTTCTAAATTATAAATTCTTTTCGATATTAAAGCTTTTCATACTCACTTCTAAAAGAATTAAACATGGAGGAAATAATTTGTTTGGGGTCGCCTTTAGCAAGGCTTTCAAACGAAATGTATCCCTGATAGCCTTGATTCCTTATTATGGTTGCAATTTTTTTCATGTCTACCGGTGTTTTAATACCATTTGGATTTACATATTCTTTAATGAACCAATAATTTGCATAAGGAGCAAGCTTTTCAATTTCATCATATGGATTTTCAGCATGAAGGCTACCTATATCTAAAATTAAACCAAACCATTCAGAGTCGACCCTTTTAAGTATGTCGATAACTTCATCACTATGGAATAAAAACTCGTTGTGATTTTGCAGACCAACTATAACACCTTTTTCTTCGCCATAAGCAGCACAACTTTTGTACTCATCAACAAGCCAATCTTTTACTTCATTTTTGGTGAATCCAACATAATCATGGCTTCCTGTAAAGACCCTCATAATTGTTGCCCCTAAATTAGACGAAACTGCCAACCATTTTCTGATCATGTCTCTATCAGCTTTACGCGAATCCGCATCTGGATTAACAAAATCATTTCTTATGCCGGTCCAGGGGATGCTCAGTCCAAGTTCTAGTGCTCTTCGTTTCAGACTAAAAAGCTCACTATTTATAGGAGTTTCAGGATATGAAGGGAAATAATATCCAGTCAAATCTACAGCATCCATACCGATATCAGCAGCAAATTCCATCATATCAAAAAATGTCATTTCACCACTTCTTAGCAAAGAATTGAAAGAATAAGCATTGATGCTATATTGCAATCTGGTAGGGGCTGGAGTATCTCGTTTAAGGCTAGAGAATAAGCTCTGTGTACTAAATAAAGCTGGAGCGATTGCAAGACTACGTAATAAATATCTTCTTTTTTTATCCATATGCGCATCAATTTTTGGTGTGAACTTATTCAAAATCTCCGTATATCACTATTGAGTTAGAAATAGATCAAGTATTGTGGAGTAAGTAATTTTTTTAATATTAATCGAAAAGTAAACCTAAAAATCCACCTACCAACGCTTCGCGAATATTGGAAGCGCCATGTGGATTAAAAGAATCTCGAACTCGATATGTAGAATGAACATCTAGCATATATTGGTTTTGCATCAACGAATTGTTCTGATTAAAAGAATTGTTTCCCATAAAAAGATCAATTAGAAAATGAGACTTGGTTTCAAAAATTATATTTGAATTGCTATAAATATAACCATTTCTGTTTTCTAAATAATTATCATACAAATTTGTCGTTTTATTATACACAGAAATAATCGTTTTTCTTTTTGGGATTTTTAAGCTTTTAAGCCTAAAGGTATGACCTGTTGTATTAATTTTTACGACACTTAAATTAATGGCCGCACGCTTAATCAATAATGTGTCTTTTGATTGCGCATAAACAGACAGGTTCAATGAAATATAAATTAACAATACAACTACTTTTATACGGCTCATGTTATACAATTTTATTGATTAATTCAATGTCGTTTAAAGAGGTTTTTCCCTTTAAAAACCCTTGCATGTCATAAAATTCCGATTTCAAATGTGCGTCGGTTCTGTTGTTCCACGATTGTCGATTTATCTCTATATAATTTTGTTCTTGGGTCATTTTTTTACGTTTGGTTTAAAAATTAGCTAACGTTTTGCAGCTACCCGAAGGGCGCTATTTTTACCACAAAACTTGATTTGAAAGACTATACTACCATTAACCATTAAACTGTCTTCGGAACACGAAACCCCGCCTTTGGGTTGGTGCTGTTATAGAGCGTATTTTAACCCAACTTGAAAATAGCTAATCGCAATATTTACACATGCAGCATATTGCGTTTTCGTTTTTTACAATTGGGTGACTGCTTTTATTTAGAGATATGTTGCTTTATTTTAGATATAAATGATTCCCGATTGAATGGTTTACTTATAAAATCAATACATCCACATTCAATGGCTTTTGATCTATCATTTTCGGTGTAAAAGGCAGTTTGGGCAATAATAGGTAAATCGGGTCTGAATTCTATTATCTGTTGGGTTGCTTCGTAGCCGTCCATTACGGGCATTTTTATATCCATCAGTACCAAATCAATTTGTGGGTTTGATTTGCATATATCAACGGCTTCTAACCCATTTTTTGCCCGAATGAGATTTAATTCTATACCCGATAACAATACCTCTAATAACACGAAATTTGAATCTACGTCCTCGGCAACTAAAAGAGTTTTTGATTTGTTTGATTCTTTATTAATACTATTAACGTGGTTTATAGATAAGTTACTTGGGATTGTTTTTTTATATGGAATTGTAAAATAGAATACCGACCCTTTGTTTAATTCGGAGGTGACCCACATTTGACCACCAAGTAATTCGACATACGCTTTAGAAATCGACAGCCCCAAGCCAGAGCCTCCAAACTGTCGTGAAGAGGTTGTTTCGACCTGACGGAATCGAGTGAATATTTCGCTAATCAATTCGGGAGGTATACCTATTCCGGTATCTTCAACATAAAATTTTAGTGCGTTTTGTTCCAGAGAGTATCCAAACTCAACCGTTCCCTGCTGAGTGAATTTAAGCGCATTGCCAATTAAGTTTGCAAGAATCTCTGTTAGTTTTATTTCATCGGTGATTACCAGAGCATCATTATCGGACAGATTAGTTTTTAAGCTCATAAAAACGTTCTGTTCTTGTGCTTTTAACTTATACTGTTCATTCAACAGCTTGCAAATTGTATTCAGATTAGTTTCTTTTTCATTGGTTTTTGCCTGCCCTGCCTCAATGGTTGCTACGCTTATTATATCGGTTATAATGGCGAGCAATTGATTGCTGCTCTGAACAATTATATCGGTAAAATTTTGACGTTGCTCAGAGGGCAAATCAGGGTCGTTAAGAAAACTGGAAAAACCTACAATGGCGTTCATAGGAGTTCGAATTTCGTGTGATATATTATGCAGAAATGCGGTTTTTAGATTATCGCTTTCCTCGGCTTTTTCTTTAGCTTTAATTAATTCTACCTCTGATTTCTTCCGCTCTGTAATATCGCGGGCAACTGATAATACGCTAACAACCTTTCCGTCCTTGCTAAATTCGGGTACTGCAAGAGAGGAGAAATAACGAACACCACCAGATGTTAAAAAGCTAAATTCAATTTTTCTTTGCTTGGCAGTTTTAAATACATGAAGTAACTGTTCATTCCAGATAGAAACCTGTTCCGTGGGCATTCCAAGTTCCTCATTTGTTTTGCCTATAAACGAATGAGGAGGAGTGCCTATTATTTTTTCAATGGCAGAATTAATGTAAATATGTCGCAAGTTAGTATCAAAACGGGTTACAATATCGGGTATATTTTCTGTTAATGTACGATACATTATTTCGCTCTTCCTTAACTCTTTCTCGGACAATTTAAGTGCTTTTTTTGCAATCACTTCTTCCAGTGCCCTGTTTATTGCATAAGGGAGTCTTTCCGGTTTATCCTTTAAAATATAATCATCGGCACCTAATTTGATGAGTTCGATAGCTGTTACCTCACCAATTGTTCCAGAAACAACAATAAAAGGTACTTCTGGACATATTTCTATTGATTTTCGCAATGCTGAAAATGCGTCGTAACCAGGCAAATTAAAATCGGATAAAATAATATCAAAGCTCTGCCTTAGCAATGACGAAACGAATTCCTTTTCGTTTTCGACACGATCAATGCTGACCCTGTATCCGGCATCAATCAAAAGTTCCTGTATTATTTCGAAATCCTGCTGAGAATCTTCAAGATACAGAATACTTAAAATTGTTTTTGTGTCCAATAGATTTTTCATTTTATACTTTTTAGGCCGATGGCAGTTCATTGATTAATGCCCAGAATATTCCCAGGTTTTTTACCGCATCAATGAAATCTTTAAAATTGACAGGCTTTACCACATAAGCATTTACACCAAGTTCATAACTTTTAATCAAATCTTGCTCTTCGCGCGATGATGTGAGCATAACAACCGGAATATTTTTCAACTTACTATTTCCTTTGATTGCTTTGAGTACTTCGATACCATCCATTCGTGGCATTTTGATATCCAGAAGGATAACAGCAGGATTTTCAGGTTTTCGCTGCATATATTTGCCCTCGCAGTTCAAGTATTCCAATGCTTCTACGCCATCTTTTGCTACCGATACCAGGTTTGCAAGATTGTGTTCGCCTAAGGCTTCAAGTGTTAACTCAATGTCTTTAGAACTATCATCAACAAGTAAAATTGTTTTCAATTTGTCCATAGTATTTTCTCCTTATTTTTTTAATGTAAAATAAAATGCAGCTCCTTTATTCAGTTCGCCTTCTGCCCAAGTCCGTCCACCATGCTTAGATATTATCCGTTTTACATTGGCTAGACCAATCCCCGTGCCTTCAAATTCTTCGGCGGAATGCAAGCGCTGAAATACCCCAAATAATTTGTGCACATATAGCATATCAAAACCTACCCCGTTATCGCGTACAAAAAAAACAAATTCTTCGTTTTCTTCATAAAACCCAATTTCTATCCTAGGTTTTTCGTGCTTGCGCGTGAACTTAACTGCATTGCCTAATAGATTTATCCAAACCAATGTAAGTAAGGCCTGATCGCCGTACACATGTGGTAATGTGGCAATCACCCATTCCGTTTTTTTACCAGTTAAATCAGATTCAACCATCCTGAGTCCTTCCTTAAGAAGGATATTCATATCTAATTCAGATTGCTTAATTTCCTGACGTCCTGTCCTTGAAAATTGCAATAGATCATCGATTAGCACACCCATTTGATTTACCGAATCGGAAATGGAATCTAAATAGTGTTTTCCTTTTTCAGTAAGAGAATCGGTGAAACGCTTGGTAAGCAAATCGACGTACCCATTAACATGGCGCAGCGGTGCACGCAGGTCGTGCGATACAGAATAGCTAAATGCTTCAAGTTCTTTATTGGAAGCCTCTAGCTGAGCTGTCCGTTCAATAACTCTTTTTTCGAGTTCTTTGTTCAGCAGGTTAATCTCTGCTTCTACACTTTTGCGCTCAGTTATATCCGAAATAGTTGTAATAAAATATTGCGGTTGGTCATCTTTATCTCGTTGAACATAGGTAGAAACATCCGTCCAAATAATTTTTCCGCTTTTATGTATATATCTTTTCTCAAAACGTGCTTGTGAAATTTCTTTATCCAATAACGATTGAATGATGTTTGATGTTTTTTTAATATCAACGGAATAGGAAATATCCGTCCATTTCATTGTCTTTAGCTCCTCTTCCGAATACCCTAAAATATGGCAGAATGTTTTGTTTACATGCAATGAGCCATCAAGTCCAGTCATAGATTTGCCTACCGTGGAATTTTCAAAAAGGTCACGGAATTTTCTTTCGCTTTCATTCAGAGCTTCTTCAGCTTTTTTGCGTTCAGTAATGTCTCTAATGATTCCAACAAGAAACTTTAGCCCATTATTGTCAATAAATCTAGTTTTCCTTGTGGAAATTGTTCGTGTTTGTCCCTCTCTTATTGTTAGCGTTTCCTCATTTATATTTTCCTTCCCATTAGCAAGCACTTGCTTATCAATCCTCAAAAAAATTTCCTGTTCTTCCTGAGTAACATCTTCGGCAAGTGTTTTGCCAATTAGCTGTTCCCTCGATAATCCAAAGAGTGAACAAAAAGCATCATTGGTGAGGAGTATTCTGCTTTGGTCATCCTTTACAAACACCGGGTCGCCCATGTTATTAATGATGTTGTTGAGGTATTCCTCACTTTTTTCAGCATTTTCTTTGGCTTTAATCAATTCGGTTTCGGCCTGTTTACGTTGTGTGATATCCTGTCCCTGAGCAATCGTAGAAATTATTTTTTTACTTTCTGGATGATAAATATTTGAAGAATTCCAAAGAACTGTTTTTATAGTCCCATCGATATTTTGTATATTTATCTCTACCGTTTCCCATTGTTTTCCTTTTATTGTTTGAAAGGTATGATAAAGTGATTCTGTTTTAGTTTTTTCAGGGAAGAGTATATCGAGCTTTTGACCAATCACTTCGTCAGCCAATCTACCCGTTAATTTTTCGAATGCATGATTAAATTTTGTAATGCTTTTATCTGAATCCCAAACTACAATTGGAGCATTGGCAAAATTAATAAGGCTATCTAAATATTCTTTAGTTTCATGTAAAGCCTCTTCGGCCTGCTTGCGCTCAGTTTTGCTTCTCTCTTTTGTTCTTAAAAAAGGGCCAATACCTACCACTCCTATGGCCATAAGCGCTGATGATGCCAATCCAATCCACCCAGAAGTTTTAAACTGAGATCCAATTATATCCCCGTCAATTAGACTTATTAGTGTAAATATACGTTTTAAAGCCAGCAAGGACATTGCCATGGCTATAAGCATCCACGAAACTTGCTTTCCTGTATGCTTTATTAAACGCATTGCAAAAAAAGCAGCCGATAGCTGAAATAGGATTGATAATATTACAATGTATATAACATACATAATTTATGCTTTGAAAGTTGGGTTAAAGGTCTAATTATCAAATTAGAATGATATTACTTTTCAATTTATTTGCATTTTAATTCGTCAAATTTGGTTATTAAAGATAATTATTAATTGTTTGCTATTCAAAAAATAGTGGTTTTATTAAATCAAGCATTGATATTAATATGTGAATAGTATTAAACCGCCAATAAAGAAGACGCGACGGCAATAAGGCATAACTTATGTAAGCTTAGCGAAGTTGATTGTTGCTTCACTGGACAAAACACGAACATGTTCTGCTTTGCACTCGCTTATCGCAACAATTTGGCCGAGTACTCGCTTGTGTGGTTTGGGAATGTGCTGTTTTGCTGAAGGAGAGTGTTTTTGAAAATCTTTATACGGTTGGGCGTTTGAGAGATCTGCCAAGTCGGTCTGTTTTCTATATAACTGCCACATTACCTTTACTGAAGTGAAATAGTATATTTTTCCAGTCTGGTCCTTACTTGATCGCACTTTATGTTTACTTGAATATTGAATTTTTAAAACCCTTTAGCCAAGAGAGGCTAAGGGTTTTAAAGTTCTTTTGGTTGATATTATTGCATCTCATTCCACAACTATAAATTCTTTTTCTTTTCCTTCTATTTCATAATCTATCTCCTTATATCCAATATTTCCATTCTCTGAAATTGCCTCCACAACCACCATCATTTTTCCACCATTATCTGCATTGTAAAAGGATGCGGTTGCATTTCCTAGGCTGTCCGTTTTAATTACTGGCACCCAGTGTATCAATGCCCGTAAATCAGGTTTATGCCAGTTGTCAGCTTGTGGGTTTTCATACTTTGGAGCATAAAATTCGCGAGGCTCCGAAAATATTGGCACTGCTGTTGTTACTATTCCTGTGGGCTCATCTAAAAAATAAATTCCTTTTCCACCATAGGTGTAAATGGCTATAATACTGCCACATAAAATCGGAGAAGGTGGGGCTACAGTTATCTCTGTATCCTCTGTATCTAATGTTTCCTCTGAAAACCCTTCTACCTCTGCATTCAATCTAGCAAAATTTGGGGCACATTTAATAATCTCAACACTGCTAACTTGACTTGGCAGAATGCGTTGAAGCAGATAGTATTCCCGAGATTTAACTGGAATGCCATCTACAATAATTAATGTAGATTCGGAACCATATACTTTGGCAGACAAATTTCCTTCTTCGTCACTATCTATCCTGATTTTATCCCCAAAATTGAAAAGAAGTAAACGATACAGATTATCGTGCCATTTCTCTTTTTTGTCCTGAATTTCAACACCATCAATTACTTCATCGGGTTCCCCATACGCTTCTATAACTTTTTTACGATTTGGGGTGAGATTGTAGGCTTTAACCTCCACTTCATTAATGAGTATATACCCTGAATCCAAAGGAAATGCTTTATCAATTCTTTCTCGCTCCTCATTCTTCACAACTAAAAACTGAACCACACTATCTATTTTTGCATGTGTTTTGATAGGATTGAAATCCACAGGAGGCGATTCTTTTCTATCCAGCGAAATGGTATAATCCACATTTCTACCCGCCTTTTTTGAGCTTTGAATGAGTATATTCAACTGCTTCCCATATTCGTCATCCAAATTGAAATAGAATTTACCTTGACTATCGGTCTCCTGCCTGTAAAGATTTTTACTTTTACCAAATGTAATCAAAGTCAATTCAGCTTCTTTTCCTTTTTTTGTTGACAAAATACCGCTTACACGACCGCTGATGGCTAGGGAAGATTCTGGTTTATACTGGAGATTATTGTATGGTTTTGAATAATGATATTTTCTCCAACCCTGTGTTAGCATGAGTGCATCCAAATCGTCGAATTTGCTGCTGTTGTTACTGAAGTAAAAACCAGGATTCTCTATTTCGCCTGTCAACTCCGAATCCAATAAAAACCACGACAATATATTCTGTCGTATGCTTTGCATTTTTCCCAATTGCTTTTTATTTATTACCAACAACGATAAATTTGCTTTTATGGGCGTACCAACTGAATCTGTAGTTTTTACACTCAGCTTGGTCTGTTCACGTTCGGAGTAAATCTTTTTATGCGCCAATAGGCTAATGTGCAAACGGGTTTCTGGTCTTTCATTAAAATACAGTCTTTCGGCTATCGGTAGCATTTGCTGGTTTAGCATGGCAAATGAAATAATACCCTCTGGAAGTTGATTGCTAGGCAGTACAAATTCTAAAGCGCCATCATTTAAACCCACCTTATTTTCATAAAAACTCAGACCTCGGTAAGAGAAACGTACACCGATGCTGTCGTTTACCAGATAATTTGACTGCACACCGACTATTATATTTTCGCCCTGCTTTATTACCGACAATTTATTACCAACAGATGCAACAGCAGGAAGTGGATAGGATAGAAATTGATTATCTGCTGTTTGGGAAGTCATTCTGGCAAAGTAAGTCTTTGTGCTATCTGCCATGTCTAATACAAAACTTCCCATTCCTAAAGCATTACTTTTAAAATGAGTGATAACAGCATCATTTTCATCCACAATATCACCTTGAACCACTTTGCCTTGCCCGTTGGCATCTATGGCCTTAAACCCAATTTTACTTTGCAGTCCGTGCAACAACTCTCCACTTTCAGGAAAAAATTGTAAATCAATATATTTATCGTTTAGTGCGATAGTTTTAGTAAATCGCTTTCGGTTTTCTGTTTGAATTTGCAGCGTAACTAACTGGCTGTTATGCGCTATAGGATAGGAAAGTCGATACATTTTATCTTTTCCGCTTTTGATGCGCAGTGTATCTTTTGTATTGTCGAGCGTGATAAAAACGGTGAGATCGTTTTTGTGTAAACTGTCAATTTCAAGTGGGTTGAAACTGGCTTCTATATAATTTTCATCCGTCTTATTTTTCATTAAAGTAACCTTATTGATTGGCGTTTTTTCCGTCTCATCTGAGGTAAATACTTGAATGTATTCTTCAAATAAAAAATCTGTTTCAAAGTTTTTATTCCAATGTGTATAAGCTCTTATAAGGTACGTTCCTTGATGTAAATATTTATCCACATTAAAAAAACCTTCACCAATACCATTCTCCAGTTTAATTAGTTTTTTTTCGTAAATTGTTTCATCTGGTTTTATCAATTCAACATACAATACTTTGCTTAATGAGGATGGAACATGCTTAACAGCATTTGCAACAATGCATTTAAACCAGATGATATTACCCGTGGTATATACTTTAGCGTCTAACTGCAAGTAAACTTTCTCGCCAAGGGAAGCTTTAGAGTTGACCTTATAATTGAATTGCGCCCAAATTGGGTAAGGAAAAAGGATTGAAATCAGTACGCATATTGAAATTTTTGAAAACTTTAGCAAGGAGCGGCTAAAGTTTTTATCTTTCTTTTGTTTAATTTGGTTATTTTTCATTATTTATTCTAGTTGATTAAAGGCTGAATTGTTTTGTAGATTCTGTAATTCAAGATCAATTATTTCTCTATTTTCCGGGGGTGTAATTCATGAATAGTCCGGCCTAAATAGTAACCGATAAATATAAACATAATTGACCTATCACATACTTTTTTTGGCATTCATTTTTTAACTTGCACTAAAAATTATATACTATGTTTTCAAAAGAGATTTATACAAATCGTCGAAATCGACTAAAAAGCAAAATAAGTACCGGTATCGCCCTTTTTATGGGTAATGTGGATGTTGGTATGAACTATGCGGACAACACCTACCATTTTAGGCAAGACAGTACTTTTTTATATTTTTTTGGATTGGATTACCAAGGGCTTGCCGGAATTATCGACTTTGAAAGCGGTGAAGAAATATTGTTTGGTGATGACTTTACCATCGACGATATAATCTGGATGGGGCCGCAGCCTCTTTTAAAAGAAAATGCAGCCAGGGTGGGGATTTCATACACGCATCCTTTTGGTAAACTAAATAATTTAATCAGCAAAGCGATATCTCAAGGACGCAAAATTCATTTTACACCGCCTTATCGTGGAAAAAATATCATTACCCTAAGCGAACTATTAAATATTCTGCCGGCACAGGTAAAAGAGCAAGCCTCATTAAAATTGATAAATGCTTGTATTGCCTTGCGATCCATTAAGGAACCCTGCGAAATTGAAGAGATGGAACGACAAATGCAAACTGCCTATAGGATGCATACCACCGCTATGAAAATGGCACATGTGGGTAATTCCGAACAACAAATCACGGGCGCCGTAGAAGGCATATCTATGTCGGGAGGGGGGATGGTATCTTTTCCGGTTATCTGCTCGGTGCGAGGCGAAACATTGCACAACCATTATCATGGCAATACTTTAAAGCAAGGCGACTTATTGTTGCTGGATGCCGGTAGCGAATCGCCGTTGCATTATGCTACCGACCACACGCGTACCTCACCTGTGGGAGGGAAGTTTACACCCAAACAACGAGATATTTATCAGATAGTGCTTGATGCCAATAACAATGCCGCGGCAGGTACCAAGCCCGGTATCACCTACAAAGAGGTGCATTTGTTGGCAGCACGTACCATTGCGTTGGGGCTTAAAGATTTGGGTTTGATGAAAGGTGATGTGGACGAAGCTGTGGCGGCCGGAGCCCATGCTTTGTTTATGCCACACGGCTTGGGACACATGATTGGATTGGATGTCCACGACATGGAGGATTACAACGATACCCTAGTGGGCTATGATGAGGAAACACAACGAAGTACTCAATTTGGATTGGCAGCCTTGCGTCTTGGTCGCCGTTTGCAACCTAACTTTGTGGTGACCAACGAACCGGGTATTTATTTTATTCCTGCTTTGATTAATCAATGGAACGCTGAAGGGAAATTTGCCAATTTTATCAACTACAATAAATTTGAATCCTACAAAACTTTTGGTGGAATAAGGTTAGAAGACGATATTCTAATAACTGAAACAGGAAGCAGAATCCTGGGCAATCGTATCCCGATTGATCCGGATGAGGTGGAGAAAATTGTAATGTCTGGTTTGGAGAATTAGAAGCGATTGAGGATTTGCCAAATAAGATGAGCCCCTGTTAAGACTGATTGCAGCTCAACAGGGGCATTATTCTTATTTTATCCGCCTACTTGATTTTTAATTTTAATGACGGATGGTATTTATTGCTTTACTAATTTTATGACTTTATTGTTGGACTTAAGAAAATAACTTCCTGCTGGAAAGGCCGATAAATCAACATGTGAACTCTCTCCATTTTTAATTTTTCGTCCATCCATACTGAATGCTTCCCATCGTGTTTCGTAATTTAATTGGAAAAATCCGTTACTACTTGGGTTAGGATATGCCACCAATTCAGTTTGGTTAATATCCTCCGTTTTTGAATCATTTATCGAACCGCTTTTGAGTAGTGGTTCAGATATTTCAATACGGTCGATGTTCAACCCTCCTGCTTCAATGTTTATTCTGAGTACATGCTGACCTGCT
>JAGXIO010000160.1 GCA_024635555.1 Saccharicrinis sp. | reverse complement strand
GATAAAAAGGGTAAACACCTTGAATTTTATGTCAAAGATTCCGGTATTGGTATTGAAAGCAACAAACAGAAAGCAATTTTTGAACGTTTTATCCAAGCTGATATCGAAGATAAAATGGCGATGCAAGGAGCTGGTTTGGGTTTGTCGATTTCCAAAGCTTATGTTGAAATGCTTGGTGGAAAATTGTGGGTTGAAAGCGAAAAGGGCATAGGCTCAACCTTTTACTTCACCCTTCCTTACACTACTGAATTAAAGGAAAATGATGCATATATAAACGGTATTACCAATAGTGAAATAGAAGTACAAGTTAAAAACCTTAAAAGTCTAATTGTTGAAGATGATGAAACATCTGATTTGCTCATAAATATTATGCTCGAAGAAATTTGTAGTAAAATTTTACATGCAAAAAACGGATTGGAAGCTATTGAACTTTGCCGCAATAATCCTGATATAGATTTGATATTAATGGATATTAAAATGCCTGTAATGGACGGATATGAAGCTACCCGGCAAATACGCCAATTTAATAGTGATGTAATTGTGATTGCGCAAACTGCTTATGGACTAACGGGTGACAGAAAAAAAGCAATAATAGCAGGATGTAATGAACATCTTACAAAGCCGATTATAAAAAAAGAATTAATGTCGTTAATACGGCAATATTTCATTAAATAAACAAGGATTAAATTGACAATTAAAAGACTGAAGATGTTCTGCGGCATAACAATTTTTGAAAAAAGAAATGAAATAACTACACAAAATGATATAATAGAGACCTATATATTAGACCATTTGTTCTCGATTGGACTACTTGAAAGTCATGGAATTGATGGTAGTGATCCAGCAGGGTTAAATTCTGGGACAATATATGCTCTGAATAGTTTCGGGGTAATAATGAAAGAAAAGATAATATAAACTACCTATATTCGAATTCTAAGACCTTCCCAGTCTCACCAAACCTCCTTTGAGTTGACAAAATCACAGCCGCGCCTCGCCCTAGCTTCTATAAAAACAGAGATTGCATTGTTTCTGAATTATGGGAGGAGCTTAGGATCAGCAGACAGACTTTGTATAAATATGTTGGGTCTGATGGTGAACTCAGAAAACATGGAAAGCGAATCTTAGAATCTTAGCTCAAAAAATGAACCATATCGGGGGATGGGCAAAAATAGCCAATTTTTATATTAGTTTTAGCTATTAATCAAATCTTAGAAATGTCAAAAAGTAGATTTCCAGAGAAAAATAATAATTGATGCTTTTACACATCTCGCAAAATGGGTGGAATTGTCGAGTAGTTTACTTATAATTGATATCAACGTCAATACTGAAGATACCCTTTTGTGAACTTTTAGACCATATCTGCGGTGGAAGAAATCAAGTCAAATTATTATCTTATTCCGATTATATGAAACGAGCCCCCGAAGGGTCGGGGCGACCTGTCCCGCAGAATTGCGGGAGGCTATGTGGCAATTGAAAAACAAAATTTAGACACATGAAATCAAATAAAAACGTTTTAATAGCCTTATTTATCAGCATTATAACTGTTGTTCATGCTCAAGAATATACATATGTACCGGATATAACCTCTTTTGATAAAAAACATTACGGTGCAGGACGACAGAATTGGGATATTTCTGTGGATGAAAGCGATAATATATATATAGCTAACACAGAAGGCCTTTTGCGATATATACACGGGCAATGGGTTTTGAATGAACTTCCTTCAGGAAAATCATTGAAATCAGTCTGTGTCTATGAAAACAAAATTTGGTGTGGAGGTGATGAAATAGGATTTTTTGATATTGATAATAGGGGAAATTTATCATACAATTATCTTGCTGGCATCGATGGCGATGTATGGCAAATTGAAACAAAAGGAGAGAATGTGTTTTTTCAGTCAAATAACTATATTACCATTTACAATATTAAAACAAAAAGTCTTGTTCAATATACGTTTCCTAAAAGTATTTCAGGATTAGGAAAGTGGCGAAATCAAGTATGGACTATTAGTGGAGATAATGGGTTGGGTACTTTGGATTTTGATGGTTTTAAATTGGTAAAACCATTTCCACCAGGTCAGAATAACGAAGTAAGAGTGTTGTTTGAGCATAATGATAAACTTTATATCGTTTTACTAAACGGTCAGGTTTTTACTTTTGATGGAGTTGATTTTAATAAGATTGAAATGCCTGAACAATTAAGCTATTTCTCTGCTGTTCATTATGATGAGAATACTATTTATTTGGGCTCTATTTTAGAGGGGATTATTCCAGTGAAAACTGAAGCTGAAGGGTTTTCATTTCAACAAAAGGTTCAACAACAAAATGGACTATTAGATAATACTGTTCTTTCCTTGGCTGTTGATAACAATGGGAATTTGTGGGCAGGGTTAGATTATGGAATTGCCATGCTTGACAAAGAAAGTCTGTTAAAAACAATAGTGAGAAAAGGGGCTACATATGATATTGCTTTAAATAATAATACAATCTACGTAGCAACTAATAAAGGACTTTACTCCAATTATAATTCTACAGATTTTTCGCTTGTAACTGGTACGCAAGGACAGGTTTGGGCATTAAATGAATCTGCATCAGGTTTATTTGCCTGTCATAATAATGGATTAATAAAGATTGATAATAATACGCCACAGTTATTGTATAACAAAACTGGAGTAATGGATGTTGCACAAATAGGTAGTTCCAACCAGTTCATGTTTTCTGCCTATACCGGAGTGCTATGGATGCATAAAGAAAAAGGTGAATTTGTAGAAAAACAGAATTTATGGCTTTGGGGTAACCCAAAACTATCTTACGATAAAGCCAATGACTGTGTATGGGCCTATGGAGGAAGTGCTGATACCATAGTTCATCGTATTCAATTAATTGATGACTCGTGTGCTGTATCGAAGACTTCTCTGCGAGATGTTTTTGATACAGATTATGGATTATTCTTTTATGATGGAAAAACTATTCTTGAATCGGATAACGGAAAGTTTGTGCAGAGTCAAATGGCATTAATCCAGGGTATATCAGGAGAAAACATAACGGCTTTAGCGGTATCACCCGATAATAATATTGCTGTTTATATTCAAAATCAAGAGCTTAAAATGATAGAGGAATTGGCGGATGGATCTACAGTAGTACATAATAAGTTATTGAGTGAAGTAAATAATGATTTACTAAAACAGTTTGAATGTTTAAAAATAAGCGGCAAGCTACTTTACATAACCACAGATCAAGGAGTAAAGGTTTTGCCACTTAACCTTAGGCATAATCAACATACATTAAAAGAACCAATTATCTCATTAATTGAAATTACTTATTCTGAAGATGTGAAATCAAGGTCGTTATATTACCCATATACCAATACCGAATTAATACTTGAGAGTAGACACTTTAAAACCATATCTCTATCGTTTGCAAGTGGTAAAAAGCAAAAAATAGAATACCGCTATCGCCTTTTACCATATATTAAGGAATGGTCGGAGTGGTCTTTTTCGCAGAAGTATGCAGCATATGGAGATTTGAAACCTCGAAATTATACCTTTGAACTTGAATGCAGATATAATGGAGCAATAGTAAAAGAAACAAAACTGCCGATATTAATTAAAGGAATAGGATATTATTACCTGCCTATTGCTGTAATTGGGTTTATATTAGTGGCTTTTAGTTTAATTATTCTGCAATATGTAAAAAATCGGAAATTAAGATTAAAACATCAGCAATTTAAAAGACGTTCAAACGAAGAACAGTTGAAATCAAAAAAAGAACAGCTTCTTCAGTTTACCGAGGTCATCAGACACAAAAATGTTTTTTTAGTAGAGGTAAGTGATGCCTTAGCCCGTATGAAAAACAGCACCGCTGCACGTTGGGTAAAAAAGATTGATAACGAGATAAATAAAGAAAAAAAAGAGTTTTTGTTTCACAAGCTTTTTGCTGAAGATCATCAAGACTTTATTCAACGCATATCTACGGAATTTACAATACTTACCCAAAATGATATACGTTTGATATCATTTATTCGCATCAATGCCAACACTAGCGAAATTGCTCAATTCCTTAATATTTCAACGAGTAGCGTAGATACTGCCCGTTATCGATTAAGAAAAAAGCTAGATTTAGAGCATACTCAAAACCTTAATAAGTTTATTCTGGATTATTAAAGCAACTTCAATGTTTAAGTTTCATTTTAGCCATCATTTAATTACGGTTGTAAATGAATTAATACCTTGATAACCAGGATATATTTCAATCTCCGAATCGAGTTTGGAGCAGGTTATGCTTGTTTGTGGCCTAATTATTTGCTCTGGCTTCCGTTGGGGCGGGGCAAGCTATGCCAGTTTTATCTTATTTTGCTCCATTTTCTGTCCACTATTTATTTCGATATTTTCATAAGAAAGTGGTTCGCAATTAAATTGCGGTCGGTTTTATCCTAAAATAGCAACAATTTATTCCTGATAGTTGAGAAGTGATTCGCATTACCTCTATAAATTACCATCTGCGTAAGCATCAGTATTTCAATAAATAACATAGCTCAGTCTATAGGTTATATAGACCTTTCTTCGCCAGTCTATGGTTAATCTACTCACGAAATTGTAATCGGTAAACGGTTTTCAATATGTTTGCATTACCAAAAATCAAAAAATTATATGTCATGAAAAAAAGACTAAAATCTGTAAAAGTTAAATTTCTATGAAAAGATTAAAACTATTTTTTGTTGCATTACTACTGAGTAGTGTAACTAGTATATTCGCTCAAACATTATCTATTTCAGGTAATGTTAATGATGAGCTAGGTAGTCCTATACCAGGGGTCAATATTTCTATTAAAGGAACTACAAATGGAGTTATTACTGATTTGGATGGGAATTATACCATTAAAAATGTTGCTGCTGATGCCACATTAGTATTTTCATTTATTGGGATGAAAACCCAGGAAGTTCCATTGGTGAACAAAAATACCTTTGAAGCACTCAATATTGTAATGGCTGCAAGCAGTATTGGGCTTGATGAAGTAGTAGCGGTAGGTTATGGAACCAGGAAGAGAAGTTCTATTACGGCAGCCATATCTTCAGTAGGTGAAAAAGATATTGAAAAAACGCAAAACCTACGTGTAGAACAGGCATTACAGGGGCGTACAGCAGGTGTAACTGTAACAAGTAGCTCTGCACAACCTGGCGCGGGAATGTCAGTTCGAATTCGTGGTGCAGGAACAAATGGAAATTCTGATCCACTTTATATTGTAGATGGATTACCAGTTGGCGGTATTGATTATTTAAATCCTGGTGATATTGAAAGCATCGAAATATTAAAAGATGCTGCTTCGTCTTCTATTTATGGAGCACGTGGCGCTAATGGAGTAGTGCTTATTGCGACTAAAAAAGGCAAAAATCAGGCGTTTACCGTTAACTATGATGGTTATCGCAGTTTTCAGAGCCCTGAAAGAAAACTATCATTGCTTAATTCAGACCAGTATGCCTTGTATTACAACGAAGCACAGTTGAACGACGGTGTTCGTCCTACGGATTTTAATCGTCGTGCAGATACAGATTGGCAAGATGAAATTTACAACATGAATGCGCCTATGATGAATCATAGCGTATCAATTAATGGAGGAACAGAGAGAGCTAAGATTTCTACCGGAATATCATATTTTGGACAAGAAGGATTGATTGCTCCTGATAACTCAAACTATAATCGTATTACGGCTCGTGTAAATGCCGAAACAAAAAGCCATAACGATAAGTTACGCACAGGTACTTCGCTTTATTATTCCAATATAGAGAGTAAGGGTATTGATGTAAATAATATTTACGGTGGTCCATTAGCTTCAGCATATAATCTTGACCCACTTACACCTGTGCGCGATGCAGATGGTAAGTATGGAGTGTCGGAATATGTGGCACAAGGCATTACCAACCCAGTTGGAAAGATGGAGTATCTTCATTCCAAAACCAGAACAGATAAGTTTGTAGGGAATATATTTTTAGAATACAGTATTCTTGAAAATCTGAAATTTAAAAGTTCGTATGGTATCGATTTGGCTTATGTTACTTGGGACAATTACAATCCTATATATAGATTAAGTCCATCTGATTATAATTTGGTTGATGATGTACAAAAAAGCATGACCCGTTATTTTAATTATAACTGGGAAAATGTATTGACCTACGACCTTGATATACAGGATCACAGTATAAACGTTGTTGCAGGTAGTACTATTTTAGAAGAGACTTCGCACAGCCTTTGGGGTAGTGGCGTTGATATTACAAAAACACCAAAGGGTGTAGATTATGCATACATTGATAATACATTAGGAGATAAAGAAACGCGCAACTCAAGCGGTGGAAAAGGAGTTCCCAACCGGTTATTATCATACTTTTCTCGTGTTAATTATGACTATAACGAGAAGTACTTCTTTTCAGCTACATTCAGAGCAGATGGTTCATCCAGGTTTGGGCCTGATAATAAGTACGGATATTTCCCTTCTTTTTCTGGAGGTTGGGTGTTAACCAATGAAAGCTTTGCAGCTCCACTTACAAATGTTGCTAACTTTATTAAGCTGAGAGCAAGTTGGGGACAGAATGGTAGTAACCACATAGGTAATTTTGTGTATGTATCAAATATTACAGATGCTGGTAGTTATGTAATAGGAAATCCATTAAGTGGAGGTCTGTCGCAACAAGGTTTAGCACCTAATACCATACCTACTCCCGATATTCGTTGGGAAACATCGGAACAAGCAGATATTGGTTTAGATGCACACTTTCTAAACAGTAAATTCACATTTACATTCGACTTTTATAACAAGCTAACTAAGGACTTACTATTAGAAGTAAAAATACCAGGTCATTATGGAAGTAATTCTCCAATAGACAATGCTGCAGAAGTTCGCAACAGAGGGTATGAGTTTGAGTTTGGTTATAATGATAAAGCAGGAGACTTTTCTTGGGGAGCAAATGCTAACATCTCATTTAATGAAAATGAAGTTACCTATATTGGTAATGATGAAAAGGTGTTAGGTGGTGCCACAGTTCAAACATACGGACTAGTAACCAGAGCCGAAGAAGGAGAGCCGTTAGGTTATTTTTGGGGATATGAAACGGATGGCTTATTTCAAGATCAGGCCGATATTAATAATCAACCTGTTTCGGTAAATGGTAATGGAAATATTGTAAATATGCTACCTAATGCTCAGCCAGGAGATGTAAGGTTTGTTGATCAGAATGGAGATGGCATATTAGACGACAATGATAAAATAAACTTAGGTAATTCTAACCCAGTTTACTTTTATGGATTAACCCTGTTGGCCGATTGGAAAGGATTTGATATCTCCATGTTTTTGCAAGGAGCAGGAGGACACCAAATTGCTAACTTATCGCGCCGTTTAGATGCAGGACTTACCAATTTACCTTCCACTGTTCTGAATCGTTGGACAGGAGAAAATACCTCGAACAACGAGCCGCGTGCCTCCATCGAAGATCCGAACAAAAACTACAGTAGATTCTCTGATAGATATGTGTTAGATGGAGATTATTTACGCATTAAGAATGTGCAGTTGGGATATACCTTTAACAAGAATACGCTCTCAAAATTGAGAATTCAACATCTTAAATTGTACGTAGCTGCTCAAAATCTATACACATTTACTAATTACCCTGGTGTTGATGTTGAGTTTGGCTCAGGGACTATTAATTCAGGTGTGGATACAGGAACATATCCTCAAGCCAGAACCTTCACTGTTGGTATGAACCTAAGGTTTTAATCGAATTAGGTGCTTGAATCACATTTTTTAAACAGTTACAAATAGTTTATATATTATGAAGAAATATATTATATACATAACAATGGCTCTATTAGTTATAGGAGCTACAGCATGTGACGATTTTCTGGAAGTAGATAATCACACAGCAACTACAGAAGACAATTTCTATCAAACCGAAGAGGATGCATATGCGGCTCTTTACGCAGCTTATAATATTACCACCGAAGATAGAGGAGGTACAAACGAATTTGAATTTTTTCTGAATATGTGTTCGGATGATATGTTTACTGGCGGAGGTAATTCTTCTGATGGAGCCGATATCAGACGTTTTGAGAAACATAAGATGCTTGCAACAGATTGGCAGCACGACCAATTTTGGTGGAGAGCATATGTAGGTATATACCGTACTAATGTAGCACTAGAGAAAGTACCTCAAATTGCATTTGATAACCCTGAGGAGAAGGCAAGGATTATTGCAGAGCTTAAATTTATACGAGCATATATATACTCTAATTTGGTTCGTATGTATGAAAACATACCTTTAATTATTGAGCCTATAACTTTGGCAGATGCAGATGTAGGACAGGCTCATCCAGATGATGTATACGAACAAATTGCAACGGACTTTCTTTCGGCAATTAATGATTTGCCAATAACAGTTGAAGGTGAAGAAGGACGCGTAACAAAATATGCTGCTCAGGCTATGCTAGCCCGTATGTACCTGTTTTATACTGGTTTTTACTCTAAAACAGAGATGCCTGGTGGAGTAACGCTCAATAATATTAGTGCATTAGTTGATGATATTATTGAGAATAGCAATCATGGTTTAGTCGATAACTTTGCAGATTTATGGTTAGCATCTGGATCGGATGAAGCATACTACAGTAAAGAGCATGTGTATCAAATACCATACTCGTATAATGGCAAGGGTGCTAGTAGAGCAGATGTTCAGTTTTATGGTCTGAGAGACCTATCAAACACTTCAACATATGCTACGGGTTGGGGCTTTGGAACTATTTATGCTGATGTTTATAATATTTTTGAACCAGCCGATGAAAGACGAAATGCAAGCATATTAGATGCGGATAATGAGGTAGGTGAAAATAACTACTCAAGCAGCTATCAGCATACGGGTTACTATTTTAAAAAGTATACGCCATTAAGCAAATATGTAGATGACCCTGCATTTACTGGACATCCTGACGGACGTACTGTAGTGCGATATGCAGATGTGTTATTGATGGCAGCAGAGTTATCTTTAAATGGGGGAAGCTTTACAAGGAGTTCGCAAAGTTATTACGAAGAGGTACGTGCACGTGCAGGCTTTATTACCCACCCTCCAGTAAGTATCAATAGAGTTTTTAATGAGCGTCGGAAAGAATTCTTTGGGGAGGGTTTGCGTTATTGGGATTTATTACGACGTGGAGTGGATGTGGCGGATGCAGCTATTTCAAACAATTACGAAGCTCCGTTTGATGTAACTTTTGACCGGGCTACACGAGGAGTATGGCCTATCGCTGATGTGCAAATACAGCTGTCAAGCACAAGTTCCAAACCATTAAAACAAAACGAAGGTTATTAAGCAACTATAAAAATATATTATTATGAAATATTTATCAAAATTACTACTGGCCTTAATAGCAATCGGTTTATGGAATTGTGAACCAACCGAAGTTGGAGTAGTAGAAGATTATAAAAAACAGAATCCTGAAGGATTACAAGAACTTGCTAATAATATCGAAATTAATGTAAGAGAAATTGTTCCTCAGATTTATGAAGTTGAGTATGTGCGTGGTGCTGGAGGTGAAGAAGATGATGCGATTCATTTTATCACTTGGGATTTTGGAAATGGAGAAACCAGTCAAAAAGATAAGGACACCGTATATTATATTCAACCTGGTGATTATGCCATTACATTTAATGGCTACACCTATGATGGAGAACTATCTAAAGTGGCAGCTAATGTAAATGCCACCGAAACATTGTGGTGTGCTATTGGTCAACGAATTTCAATGGATAATTTTGACGACGAGGCCACTTATGCAGGTACTTGGGTAAACAAAAATAAAAATGATACGCCACTCTTTGATGATTATCATGCAGATGGAACTCCGTACCAATTTCCTGAAGATAATGATGTGTTATTAATTGGAAAAGCCGGCGGCTGGTGGACCGAAGTTGCATATGAGTTTGACACAGATGTGTTTGACTTCTCTAATGCTGGCCTGTGGCGTAAAGTAGCTATGCGTTTTTATATCCCAAGCACCTTTGATGTGCCAGAAGGAAACTTCGACTTTAATATTCCAGAGTCGTATTTAAACTTAAAAATAGGACTTAACGATGGCTCTGGTCGTCAGGAAATAGAACGTAAGATTAAGGTAAGCGAATTAGACCAATGGATTGATGTAGAATTTGATTTCACAGAAAGCTCATTCGACCAGATTGACCCAACTCAGGTAAAAAGTATCTGGATAATGTTTACTCATGCCTGGGATAATGATAGAGGAGCGGGGCGTGATGGAACCGGAGCTATTATGATTGACGACATTGAATTAGTTCAAAAAGTTCCTGGTTGCCTGGAATAAAGTATCCATTCTAAAATATTAATACGATGAATAAAATATTATATACTATAGCTATCGCACTGTTAATTCTAACGGTGGCTTGTGAAGATGAAAACAATCCAAAAGATTGGAGTGAGAACCTAATAGACCTAGATGTTACTTTTACCGATGTATCAGATGAGATAGGAATTGCCAATAGCTATGCATTCGAGAATAACACACCTGATTTGAGTTATATTGAGTGGGATTTTGGCAATGGAACCACTGTGCGTCAAGAGTCAGGGGTATTTATTTACACGGTAGATGGTACTTATCAGCCAAAAGTAACAGCTATTTATGGCAATAGAGTTAATGTTGAAACATTTGGAGATATTACTGTTTCAGCTGGTGAGCTTATTTCAGTAACCGATGCCTCTACGCCAGGCGTGGCTGGAGAAGAGAACCTTCGACAATTGCAGATTAATGTTAATGCGTCAACTGTTTTTACTGACAGTCGCTGGGATTTTGGCGATGGCACATGGATTAATACAGCTACCACGGACACAACCTTGCGTTATCTGGATGCAGGTACTTATACCGTAAAATTTGAAGCTTCTGTTCAGGGTGCCTTACTAAGCGCTGAAGCAACGGTTACAATTGAAAGTGGAGATATTCAAAAGCAGAGTGTTGTTTTTGATGATTTTGATAACGATGCAATGTATGCAGGTGTATGGTCGGAAGGTAATGATGGTGACACTAAGTTATTAAATGAAAACAAGCCTGATACTAACCCATATGCATTTGATGGAAGCAATTTACTGCTGATGGGTAAAACCGGAGGTTGGTGGACCGAAGGGCGTTATGGTATAACTGAAGGAGCACTTGATTTCGCAGTCGAATACACAGAGGTAGCTTTACGTGTGTATCTGGAAGGCAATACGGTTAATATTGGCGGTGATGATTACAACTTTAATATGCCTGAAAATGAGCGTTTGTTAAAATTTGGACTTACTACAATCGACAATCATGAAGGACGTGTTGAAGTTGAAAAGACAATTACTGCAACTGATGGTTGGGTCGATTTATCATTTGATTTTTCTGATAAAGACTTTTCCCATTCTAATATAATGGCCAATGATATCAAGTATTTATGGATCATGTTTAGTCATGGAAAAGGAACACATGGCGTTATATATGTGGATGATATCGTTTTAAAGAAAGAGTATCCCGGTATTAGTATCCCATAAGTTAATAATTAAATAAGTAAAGGGGTGGAATCGGAACCACCTCTTGCTTTACTTTTTTTGTAGTTAGCTTCATTAACTGGCAGGTTACCTTAGTTGATTACTACAAATTTAAAAAGAACTAAAATGAAATATATACTACCATTATTAGTATTCGCCTTGAGTATTTGTACATCAAATGCACAAAAACTTACTACCGATGGCATGCTCATTAAAGATGACCAGGGAGGAAAAGTCATTCTTCGTGGTATCGGTACCGGCAACTGGGTGCTTATGGAAGGGTACATGATGAAAACAGCAGGAGTAGCAGGCACGCAACACGAGTTTCGTAACAAACTAAATGAGGTGATTGGAGAGACTGCTACGGATGATTTTTTTGAACTTTGGTGGAATAATCATATGACCAAAGCAGATGTGGACTCTATGGCCAAATGGGGATTTAATAGTCTGCGTTTGGCAATGCATTATAACCAGTTTACACCTCCTATTGAAGAGGAGAGTGCTTCGGATTTAAGCACTAAAAACTATACATGGTACCAAAGTGGTTTCGAACGTGTGGATGATGTGTTAAGTTGGTGTGAAGCGAACAATATGTATCTGATATTAGACTTGCATGCTGCACCAGGTGGGCAAGGACGTAATGCTGATATTAGCGATTATGACGACAGCAAACCATCCTTATGGGAAGATGTCAATAACCGACATAAAATGGTAGCCCTTTGGAGAAAATTGGCCGAACGTTATAAAGATGAACCATGGATAGGTGGATATGACTTACTGAATGAAACCAACTGGAGTGAGCTGAAAGATAATGGCAATGAAATGTTATGGAGCCTTTTAGAAGAGTGTACAGATGTCATCAGAGCAACAGGCGATAATCATATCATCTTTTTAGAGGGTAATGATTGGGCCAATAACTACGACGGATTGCCTAATCCATTATGGGATGATAATCTCGTAATTAGTTTTCATAAGTATTGGAACAATGTAGATGCGAATTCATTGGATTGGATTATTGAACTAGGTGAGGAACATAATGTACCGTTATGGCTGGGTGAGAGTGGCGAGAACTCTAATGTGTGGTATACACACTTGATTCAACTGTGCGAAAGCAAAGACATTGGCTGGTCGTGGTGGCCGGTTAAAAAGAATGGTATCAACAACGTTATGTATGTAGAAGAACCCGAAGCATATAAAAAACTAATTGATGGCTGGCGAACACCGGGAACATCAGATGATATAACAGGGCAAGCTGCTATTGATGCTGCAACTGAATGGGCAAACAATCATAAAATTGAAAATGTAAGAGTCATGTATGATGTTATTGACGCTATGATACGTCAACCTCATACCTATGATACAAAACCATACAAAAAGTATGAAATTGGTGATAAAACCTGGTTTGCCGACTACGATTTGGGACGTAACGGATACGCATACTGGGATACTGATACAGCCAATCTTAGCCTAGTAACTGAATACACCGATTGGAATACCGGCTGGGCGTACCGTAGCGATGGTGTAGATATACAACACTGTAACGATACGTTGGGAAATGGAGCTTTCGTTGGCGCACCTTATAATGCTGGTTGGACAGCCGATAATGAGTGGATGCAGTACACTATTAATAATGTAACAGAACAGTCGTACACACTTAATATTCGTCATGCTGGTAATACGGCTAAAATTAAACTAATGGCCAATGGTGTTGATATTTCATCAATTATTGAAGTGCCATCAACTGCCAATTATGAGACCTGGACAACAACTGCATTTAACGATATTATATTACCTACCGGAGAAGTTAAGGTGGTATTTTATTTCGAACAAGGCGGTGCTAATCTGAATTACTTTGAATTTGCAAATCCGCAACCTATTAACAGTGTTGAGTTTAAAGCCTTCTCGGCAGAGTCTAATACATCTGGTACGCAAGTTCATCTTACGCTAAATAAAGAGGTGACATCCAGTGGTAGTTTGCAGTTAAGTGATTTTAGTATAGCAAGTAAGGCGGGTAATCCATTTCAGCTTAGTAGTGTAAAAGTCAATAACGACAATGCCAAAATTATAGAATTAACTATGGCAACAGCATTTACTTATTTTGATGAGTTGTTGTTAAGTTATAATGGGACTAGTGTAAAAGTAGAGACGGAGGAATTAGCTAATTTTTCAAATATGCCCATAGCTAATAATTTACTATTGCGTAATGCTGTGCCAGGTAAAATTGAAGCAGAAAACTTTCATATTAACAATGGTTTATTGTTTGAAAATACATCCGATACCGGAGGAGGTACAAATTCATCATATGCTAGCGAAGGAGATTATCTGGATTATTTAATTACAGTTCAAAATACAGCGTACTACGACTTAACCATGCGCATTGCCTCTGATAATAGTGCACCTAGAATATCTATGTGGTTAAGTAATGATGCGGGTGAAACATTTGAGTCAGTAGCTACAATTTCATTAAGAAGTACTGGCGGCTGGGGCACCTGGCAAACACAAAATGCAACATCTCTATTATTAAACAAAGGTGAGTATCATCTTCGATTTAAAGTTGAACAGCAAGAACATAATCTCAATTGGTTTGAATTTAAGCAAGTTGGGGCAATCATTTCTGATGACCCCGATGAAATATTTTCAGCAGATAATTTCATTGTATCATATAATTCGCCATCATGCTACCAGCTAGATGATGGGAGCATAACGATTCTTAGTAAAGTAGCTCCAGTAGATATTTATTTAAATGATGGAGAACTCCACCCAATTGCCCAAAATATAGAATATTGGATTACTGATTTATCGGCAGGAGAATATAAACTGATGGCTACTTCTGTTAATCATCACGAAAGTTATTATAAGGTTTTACTGAATGAAGCACAAGACTTAAAAAGTAAGGCCCTTGTAGCAGGCAATATGGTATCCTTTATGGTTGAAGGTGGAGAGGCACCATACACCGTTAAATTGAATGGGGTTGAGCAAGTAAGCCAGACATCTAAATTAATACTTAAGAATTTACCGGCAGGAACTTATACAGCAACAATAATGGATAGCAATCAATGTTCTGAGGACACTGATATATCGTTTACAATAAATTCGGTTGAGATATATCCCAATCCGGTAACTGGAGGTGTATTGTATATTAATTGTCCTGCATATGCTAGCGAACAGACGTATTTATTAAAGGTTTACACAATGAGTGGTCAACCAATGATGTCTAAGGAAAATAAGACCTGTAATAGCCGGATTACGATGGATGTAAGTCATATCACCACTGGGGTTTATATATTAAAAGTGGTCAATGAAAACTTTGTTGAAACCGTTAGCTTTATTGTGCCATAAAACTCTTTAAAACAAACAATTATGCGTAATCAATTAGTAATATATAGTTTGATGGTAGTACTTCTAGCTTGCAGTAAGTCAGAAGATACCAATTTAGCACCGAATCAACCCAGCATTCTGTCTCCCACTAATGGAACAACATGCGAGACTTTAAAACCATCTTTATCATGGGAAGCTACAGATCCGGAAGAGGATGAGCTCACATATACATTATGGTTGGGAACAACAGAAGATAACCTTAGTATAGAAAGTGATAATTTGCAGAAACCACGCTATTCACCTACTGTAAATTTAGATATTTCAACAAAATATTACTGGCAAATTGAAGCCCATGACGGCACTTCAAGTTCAAAAAGTGAAATTGTTTCATTTTCCACAACTGGTGAGGGAGAGAGTGGGGTGCTTCCATCCCGACCTGTTATAATCGCACCAAAAAATAACATCTCAGCAGGCGATATTGCCTTTAATTGGAATGCCGCAACAGAAGGAGTAGGAACTATTACCTATGATTTATATGTACAGCATGGAGCAGCTGCAGATTTCTCATTACTCGAAGAAGGAATCTCAGGCACAACGCATACTGAAAATTTTGCAGCAGGCAGCCTTAGTTGGTATGTCGAAGCCAAAGATAGTAGAGGGCAGGTATCGCGTAGTGCACTTGTAAGTATCCTGATTAATTAGAAATAAGCCTCTTATGTAGTATTTGTCCATATTTCGTTGCAGCTTGTCCGATACCTAGTGGAGTAAACCCGCAAGCAGTTCCAAATAATGCCGATTAAAAGCGTGTAATGACCTAAAAGATTGGTAACTGCTAAATGATTTGTAGAACCCTATTACTTAAAAATTACAGTCAATTTAGAGTATGTTAAATACTGTGGCTGTAGATCACTGTACCCTAATATAAATAACTAATTAAAAATTAAAAAGATGAAAAAATTTACACGAAGTATTCTTTTGTTATTCTGTTTAATAGCATTTATCGCAAGCGCAAATTCACAAGTATTGTGGTTTGATTGGGAATCTCCAGAAAAAACACCCACAGATGTGAGCTTTGATACAAATGGTGGATCATACGCAGTTGTCGATAACCTGGTTGCAGATGGTATCAACACCAGTGCTAAAGCTGGACTAGCCCATACTTCTGCATGGGAATGGGATGGTTTTGGCTTTGACGTTTTGGGCAATTTTGATTTCACATCAACGTATACGTTTACGATGATGGTTAAATCAGATACCCAAGGGGAGGTCTTGTTTAAAATAAAAGGAAATGGACAAGATGATAAGGAAGTTCGATTCCAGGAACATACCGGAAGTGGTATCTGGGAACTGCTAACCTTCGATTTTACAACAGCAGCACCTGCCAATGATGCTTATAATCGCATCGAAATAATTTTTAATGCATCTGTTAGTGGTGAGGGAGATTGGTATTTTGATAATATTACGGTTCCCGGCGTTATTGGTCCTGATGGTTTAGTAGAACTTACCTTTATGGTAACCGATAAAATGAATTCTACTTCTATGTCGGTTGATTTTGATGGTAACAATATAGCTTTAACTAATGATAATGGCATTTGGAAAGGTAAACAAGCTGATGTGCCTATTGGCAATTACACCTGGGATCTAAATGTGGATGGAAGTTCATATAAAACCGGTATAGCATTAGATATTGAAGTTGATAAAGATTTCTATACAGCCAAGTATAAGCTAGCTAATTCTAATTTGATTATTGGCAAAGTAGCAACACCTCCAACTATTGATGGTGTAATTGATGGCTTATGGAACAATGTAGCCGCAACTGCGATGAACAATGTATTTAATGGTGGTTTTGATGATGCTGCTGATCATTCGGCAAGCTTCAAAGCAGTATGGGATGCCACGAATTTATATGTGCTTGTTGAAATCACTGACCAGACATTGGTGAATTCAACAGGTGGCGATTATGAACGTGATTGTGCCGAGCTACTTATTGACATTGATAATGCCGGCGGCACCAATTACGATAACGACAAACAAATCCGTTACATCTGGAATGATGCCGATTATAATAATGGCAAAGGAGTAAGTGCACAAGCTGATGTCACTGGTGGTTGGCTAATTGAAATAGCACTTCCCTGGACTTATTTAGATGAAAATTACACCGCTGTTGAAGGCGCCTTAATTGGTATGGATGTATCATCTACTGATAATGATGCCACCAATAGAGAAGGAACACATGCTTGGATGGCAACTGAAGATAATGGATGGTGGAATCCCTCTGTTTTTGGTCAGGTAGAACTTGGCATGCTGATTTCTACTGATATTTCAGAAGAGAAGGCGGTTGAGCTTCTTATATACCCAAACCCTGCAACGGATGTAATTAGAATTGCCAATATAAATAGTACTGATGTAGTTGAGGTTTTTAATCCTCTAGGTAACAAGGTTAAAGAAGTAATTGCTAAGGATGGCATGATTTCAATAGCTGATTTGGCAGCAGGCATTTATATGGTAAAAGTAAACGAAACAACAGTTAAAATCATTAAAAAATAAACCAAGAAGGGTGCAGAGTGCTACTGTGCACCCTTTTTTTAAACTCTATCATTCATCTCGATTTATTAAAAATAAAATGAAACGAGCCAATAGAAGAAAATTTTCACTCATGCGAATAACAAAAGAAATGGCGAGTTTTACATGGAAAATGACAATAAAATAATAATCACATGAAAAAAGCATTTAAAATAGTTGCGGTCATAGCACTAACTATTTCATTTTTATCCTGTAATAAGGAGAAAAATAATTCTCCTTATGAGGATAGAATAGAGAAGTTAATGGCTAAGATGACATTGGAAGAAAAAGTTGGTCAAACGGCTCAGTTTACGCTTGATGTAATGGGTGAAGGAGAAAATGTTTATTCAAGTCATTTCCCTTTTAAGTTGGACGAGATGATGCTCAAGGACGTTTTAGAAAACCGCAAAACGGGTTCTATCCTTAATACCGCATCTAATACTCCATTAACACTGGAAGAGTGGCATAAAGTTGTAAGTCGTATACAAGAAATTGCAATGGAAGCTACTGGCATACCTGTTATTTACGGTATCGATGCTATTCATGGTACTACATATACACAGCAAGCTACTTTTTTTCCACAACAAATTGGACAGGCAGCTACCTTTAACAGAGAACTAGTGCGTAATGGTGCACAAATAACAGCATATGAAACACGAGCCTCTAATCTTCCATGGAACTTTTCACCAGTATTAGATTTAGGAAGAAATCCAAGTTGGCCACGTATATGGGAAACATATGGCGAGGATGTTTTTCTAATCTCAGAAATGGGTAAAGAAGTGATTAGAGGTTATCAAGGAGATGATAGGAATGCTGTAGATAAATATCATGTAGCCTCATGTTTAAAACATTATATGGGTTATGGAACTTCTGTAAACGGAAAGGATCGTACGCCTGCTAATATTCCTATTACAGACCTTATTGAGAAACACTATGAGCCCTTTGTAAAAGCTGTAGAAGCAGGAGCTCTTACGGTAATGGTGAATTCTGGTATTGTTAACGGAGAATCAGTACATGCTAGTTATAAATTTATATCAAAAATGCTAAAGCAAGATTTAAATTTTGACGGCGTGGTTGTTACAGACTGGCAGGACATTAATAATCTTTATGCTCGTGATCGTATTGCTAAAGATGATAAAGAAGCCATTAAAATTGCTATTAATGCGGGTATAGATATGGCCATGGTGCCTTATGATATAGATTATACGGACTATTTTATAGAGCTTGTGAACGAAGGGCAAATACCTATGTCTCGTTTAGATGATGCAGTGCGTCGTATATTACGTTTAAAGTTTCGTTTAGGCTTATTTGATAATCCGGTTTTTGATTATAATATCTACGATAAATTTGCGAGTGAAGAGCATAAATCAGCAGCACGCAAAACAGCAGAAGAGTCTATTACTTTACTTAAAAATGATAAAGATATACTACCTCTTTCTGCTGACCAACGAATACTAGTGACCGGACCCAATGCAAACTCTATGCGTACCCTACAAGGTGGTTGGACACTCTCGTGGCAAGGTGAAAAAGTAGAGCGTTTTATTGAAAATAAAAATACTTTTTTAACGTCTATTAAAAGCCATGCTCAAAATGTGGAATACATTCCTGGTGTATCTTATAAAATGGATGGAGCATATTGGGAAGAAGAAAATATAGACATATCAAAAGCCGTAAAAGCTGTACAAAATGTTGATGTTATTGTAGCATGCGTAGGGGAAAACACATACACTGAAAAACCAGGTGATTTGAATAACCTTTCGCTATCTGAAAATCAGCAGAATTTAATTATAGCATTGGCCGAAACGGGAAAACCTATAGTATTAGTACTTAACTCAGGACGTCCGCGTACAATAGCTAATATCGAACCATTGTCGCAAGCCATTGTGCAAACCTATCTTCCTGGAACCTTTGGAGGTGAAGTAACAGCTGATATTTTATTCGGAGAAATTAATCCTTCAGGTAAATTGCCTTATACGTACCCTAAGCATCCTAACTCGCTAATGAATTACGATTATAAACCAGCTGAGAACAGAACGGAAATGCAAGGAGCATACGATTATGGTGCAGTTCAGGATTTGCAATTTGGTTTTGGTCATGGTTTAAGCTACACAACATTTGTATATAGTAATTTAACAGTTGATAAAACCGATTTTGAACCTGCAGATATTTTAAGCTTTTCTGTGGATGTTACAAATACTGGAAAAATTGCAGGAAAAGAAACCGTGTTGTTATTCTCATCAGATATGTATGCTTCTATAACGCCTGATAATAGACGTTTAAGGGGTTTTGAGAAAATAAACTTGATACCAGGTGAAACAAAGACTGTACAAATTACGGTTAAGGCTTCTGATCTTGCTTTTGTAAACTTAAATGGAGAATGGGTTCTTGAAGAAGGTGAATTTAAAGTGCAAGTAGGTAGTGAAGTTGTTATGCTTACCGCTGTAAAAAGTAATAAATGGACTAACGCATTTAGAAAATAGTAAGCTTACCTGTTAAAGAAGAAGGAAAGTCTGGAGTTCGACAAATAGTTAAATGCGCAATAATAAGTGTAATTGTTTCGACATTATTATCCGTAATTATAAGCTTGTTGATAAAATAACATTGCCTAATCGAATGCTAAAACTTTCCCAGTCTCACCAAACCTCGAATTAGAAGTTGGTGATGTGGTTAGTAAACTAATTAAAAAATAATAAACAATCTTTATCATTGATCCAGAGGGTGCTTTACACAGGTAGGCACCCTCTTTTTTTTGCTAAAAAAACAACGTAGTTTCATAAAACATTCCTAAAATAGGTATTTGTACCCGCTTCCCTACCCTTCCGGTCATACGGCCTTCACTCCCAAGGTCACCCTTGGCGGGCTTGCCACTTGCTAACGGTTCGGAGCGTTACTTCCGCCCGTGATGGGACTTTCACCCTCTGGATAAAATGCAACACAGCCCTTGGTTTATTGAGAATAGTTTGTATTTTTAAACTTTTTCTACACCTTCCGGCTGTGTGCACTGCTGCTCATGCAGGGCACACACACACAATATAAAACAGTTGGGGTTCAGTGGCTTGCGAGAGTTTGGTTCTCGCGCCAGCGTTTTCCTCGGTGGACAAGAACGCAGCCCGAAAACCCAACCGTTTCATATTGTCACCGTTATATGCAATCCACCCTATTCCAGAGACATTAACTTCTCAAGCTAACGGGATTTGACTTTCATCTAAATCTAGTATCTTTACCTGACTCTATGCAAGGCCGATTTTTAAACTGTTGCTATTTTAAGCACGCGCGCAATCCTGGTTGAGATGTTTGCCATGACTTCTGTGGCGGTCCCATTAAAGGGAACCCCGTTCAGAATATTTACTCTGCCAAAAGCACATCTCCTTAGAGTACTATAATTAAATTAATTTTTACTAATGGAGAAAGATTCTATTTCAATGGACGTTGTCAACCCTAAAGCTGCAGGGATTGACATTGGTAGTCGCTCACATTGGGTGGCAATTGGACAAAATGAAGAAGATGTGCGTGAGTTCGGGGTTTTTAATGAAGACCTTTATGAAATGGCTCATTGGTTGTTTCAAAATCAAATCAGAACCATCGCAATGGAAAGTACTGGTACATATTGGCAAAATCTCTATGCAGTACTGATTGCCAAAGGTTTCATTGTCATTCTTTGCAATGGGAAGTTTACAAAAAACATTAAAGGAAAGAAGACAGACATCAAGGATTGTCAGTGGATTCAAAAGCTTCATTCATTAGGATTGTTGAGCAGCAGCTTTTTGCCTGACAATGATACCGAACAACTAAGAACTTATTGCCGTCACAGAGCCAATCTAATTCATATGGCAGCTTCGACCTCAAAGAAAATGCAAAAATACTTGCGTCTACTCAATTTGAGATTGGATGTGGTCGTAAAGGATATTTGCGGACTCACAGGACTTAAGATAATCAGAAGTATATGCGATGGAGAAACCAATCCTGAAAAATTGGCTGAGATGAGGCATTACAATTGTAGGAAGAGTGAAGAGGAAATAGCCAAAGCATTGCAATCAAATGGTCGGCAAGATTATCTATTTGCCCTAAAGCAAGAATTAGAAACTTATGACCACCTTCAAAATAAAATAAATCAATGTGACATTGAAATAGAACAAATGCTCAATGAAATCATCGATAGTGATGATAATAAGAAACAGCATTATACAAATCCCAAACCTCACAAGCGTATCAACAAAAACACACCAAAAAATATTGATCTCAATTTAAAATCATATCAAATGTTTGAAGGAACTGACTTGATGGCAATTGAAGGGATGAGTTACTCAACCGTATTAGCTCTAATGAGTGAAGTAGGAATTGAAGGAATTAAAAAATTTCCTACAGCGAAACATTTTGCTAGCTGGCTCAGGTTAGCTCCAAACAACAAAATAAGTGGAGGAAAAGTATTGTCAAGCAAAGTTCCTAAAGGAAGTAACAGGTTAAAAATTGCCTTAAGAAATGCAGCCAATGCAATCGGTAATTTAAAAGAGTCTACCCCATTAAGAGACTTTTTTCATAGAATAAACTTCAGAAAAGGGCGTGTATCTGCAATTAGTGCAACAGCAAGAAAGCTTGCAATTATAATTTGGAACATGGTGGTAAAAAACTCCCCATATGTGAATCCAGAAGGATACTTATTCTTGGATCAGAAAAGAAAGCTAGGAATCACTAAACGAATTAAAAAACAAATTGATAAATTTAATATCGATCCTGAAGATCTAGGCTTTTTAACTACCTGATTATCAGCAACGTATTTTTACGTTAGTCAGAACCAAAAGAATTCACGAAATATTGACAGAATAAAAAAACTAAAAAGTGCAGTGTCAGCACGATAAACACAGACAAAATTAACATGAAAAAGTTTACATTTATCTTCACAGTTTTAATTACTACAGCAATTATGTCTAATGCCCAATGGCAGCAAAACAACGGACTTATTGGTGCAACAGTCCAATCATTAGCCACCAGCGGAACAAATGTTTTTGCAGGAACTAGGGGCGCCGGAGTGTTTTTATCAACAAATAATGGTAGTTCATGGACTGGGGCCTCTAGCGGTTTTTCAAATTCTGATATCCGTTCATTAGCCATTAGCGGAACAAATATCTTTGCAGGAACTCATGGCGACGGGGTGTTTCTATCAACCGATAATGGTAGTTCATGGAATGCGGTTAATGAAGGTTTGTCAGATACCTATATCTATGCGTTAGCCATCAGCGGAACAAATATATTTGCGGGAACTGAACAAGGTGGGGTATTTTTATCGACTAACAATGGAGTCTCATGGACTCCTGTAAATAATGGTTTGACAGATAAATTTGTCCATTCTTTAGCCACCAGCGGAACAAATGTTTTTGCAGGAACTTGGTTCGGAGTGTTTTTATCAACCAATAATGGAAGCTCATGGACTGAGGTTAGTGCCGGTTTGACAAGTACTTATGTCCAATCAATAGCTATTAGTGGAACAAATATATTTGTAGGAACACGGTATGGTGGAGTGTTTTTATCAACCAATAATGGAAGCTCATGGACTAAGGTTAATAACGGTTTGACAAAATCTAATGTCAAATCAATAGTCATCAGCGGCAGCAATATCTTTGCAGGGACTTCGGGTGGCGGAGTATTTTTATCGACCAATAATGGAAACTCTTGGACCTCGAACGGTTTGCCCTATATTGAAGTCCTTTCATTAGCCATAAGCGAAACAAATATATTTGCAGGAACTTATGACGGCGGTGTTTGGAAACGGCCTTTATCTGGATTAGTGGGAATAGACGAAATAAGCAAAAAAAATAGCATTGCCGTGTATCAGAATCCTGCTTCTGATTTTTTTACAGTGAATATTAGCAGCAATACCGATAAAATATTGAATATTTTTAACGTTAAGGGTTCATTGGTAAAAACAGAAACACTTAAACAAAATCAGCAGGAAATTAATATCAGCAATCTAAGCAACGGAATATATATAGTAGAAATCAAATCGGAAAACTATACAAAAAATCAAAAATTAATAATTCGAAGATGAGATTGGCAGCATATAATCGAGTAGACGGCTGACGGTCAAATGACCGCCTGTGCGCCTCTCACAGCACCGTACGTACGGGTCTTCCCGCAAGCTTGCGGGACAGGCAGTATACGGCGGTTCACCTAGCATACTTGAACTGCTCTTTTCACCAATCAAAGCTTTTCAATACTTTAAGAAAGGGCTAGCATCCGGCAACTGCCGGATGGAAGTCCCAGTCAAATTTCTATCAACTAAATGTTCAGCCCTTCTCCAATCTGTGAGTCCTCTGCATATCTTATTGCAGCTCGTTGCTGTTGGATACTATGGCGTCTGCTGACTGCTCTGCTCTATCAACTCGTGATTACAGAGCTCTCCCCCGGTAATAGCTTTATCCTTCCTCCAATGCCTGCCGCATCTATCCCGATAATAGTTTTTGTTGATTTTGTAATCAAAATCTTACAAAACTTATATCGGGATGCTTGCTCATCCGATTTATAATACCTCATATGCGGTTTCTGTCCGTCAGTACCGGAGTTTGCCGTTTGGCTTCCTTCACTCCCAAGGTCACCCTTGGCGAGCTTGCCACTTGCTAACGGTTCGGAGCGTTACTTCCGCCCG
>JAGXIO010000159.1 GCA_024635555.1 Saccharicrinis sp. | reverse complement strand
GTGGTCAAGATTTCTAGCTCCAAGGTCGTACCAATCAAGACCTAACTCATCCTGAAGCTCTTTTCCATTAAACTTCCATTTGTGCTCAGATGCAACAACGTTGTTATACCCTTTATGTTTGAGCCCAAAGGGATAGTAGTTTATGTAAAAAAATCAACTTTTACACACTTTTTATCACATACCACTCCAAAAAACTTCACAGCTTTTTTATTTTAAAGAACGTATTTAGGTGTAAATATAATTTATTTTTTACTTTTTTCACCCTTCATATCAATCCAATATCCAAACATTTTTGTAAATGGTATTGTTGGCATTACTTTACTAAAAAAGTTAGCCATTGCATTTATTTTGTTATTAGGAGTAAACCTAAATAAGACCGCCAGACCCAGCGACCAAATCAATACGTATAAAACTATAGTTTCCATCATATAATTATTTTATTTTCTTTATTTATCTAAATTTTTTATTCAATTTCTTGTCAAGCAAGGTAAATACTAGGTTTCTTTTAAAATAGGACACTTTTAAAACAACTAAATCTCATAACTTCATCTTCCTGTTATCAACTGTCTTTTATAAATACCCTTGAGTTTATAAAAAGTTCACCTTTTTTTTATTTTTTTATTGCACCAAAGATTTTCAACCTCTAAGAAACCCGATTCCTTACCTTTATATTCAATAATCGCAAGGTATTTCGTTTAATTTTGTTTTTTAAGACATGAACCTTTACCCTTTATTTACAAGGTATTTAATAGGATTTAATTTTAAAAGGACACTCCTTTTTCTCTCCTCTAAAACAAAGGTTAATCATTTATTTTACAATGATGCCTCGTAAGAGTAATGAACGTTTTTAACTTATTAATGCAAGGTCGTTTTTGTAGTTTTAATAAAAAAGGACATTTAAATTCCATTTCGGTAGTGCACTAATTTTATAAAACTTAAATATAAAATTGCACGAAAAACACTTAAAATATCGACACTCGTCGAGTTGCATCCCGTTATACCTAACGGGTATTATCTCGTTTAACCAATTTTGATATTTTTTAAAGATAAAGTGATTGTAAAAACTTTACAAAAAAGTGAATTTTGTCTTTAGATGTATATAACACCAATCACATTTTCACATTAGGAGTTTCATATTTAGATTTACAATGAGTTCGATTGCAGCCTTCTTTCCTTTCTTGGGCTTTAGCTTTAAAAGGTTTTTGCAACACATTTTTATAAAGGTTATTTGTCTTTTAAGGGTAAAAATAAGTTGCTTATAAAAACCAAAGCAAAAGCCCTTTCCCAAGCTATGTTTACATAATGTGATCTTATAGTAGCATTCATTCACTTTCTGTACTATAAGCACACTATGTAAAATAGCCGCTTTTGCCAACGCTCAGTTTGAACTCGGATTGCGGTTTTTAGTTATGATTAAAAAGATTATGCAAGACTAACGCCCTGTGGTTGTTTCATTCCGTTGAAAGATGCGCCCAACACTTCGCCCGTTCGCACATCTTTCAGCGGAACGCAAAGATTATTTGATTAAATTGCAAGCTAATCATTAAACAATTTGATATGCAAGATATTACAGAAGCCATTAGATTAGCCAACATCATTATCAATAATCAACAGGTTACAGGAAAAAGATTTAACGAGATTGAGACAGAGATAAAAAAGAACCAAAGATTGTTAAATACTGTAATCAGTAATCAGGATGCCATAAATAGGAATGTCCAAAGCTTAATGAATCAAGTAAATCAACTAAAAAAGGATAATTAAGGATTGAACGTTTTAAAAAGCTGAAGATTTAAAGCGGTTGGATTTAGCATTGGGCAATTTTCAGCTTTTTAAAATGATAGCCAAAGTGGCGATTGAACGTCGCGCAACAGTTTTCAGCCTGCTGATAACACACCTTGCTATTTTAGCGGAAGTTTGTATTTCGGGCGTGGGCAATGTCGGCAATTTTACATAATAGCAGTTATAACTACAGCTTGGGCTTTTCGGGCGCGGATGCAGCGGCTGCTATTATAACTTCTATTATGTAACTTTGCTTTGGGTAATTTTTGGTGTGTGCGTTGGCTACAACTTTTTATAAAAATCTCATTTTTGTAAAGTGTTGTAATTGGATTGGCAACCAAAAATTACAAGTGCGTTGGCGAGCGGAACAAAACAAAAGACAGAGGATTTTTACTTTTTCTGTAAAAAACTGGATTTTGTTTTGTGGGGATTATTCTTTCTTGTAACCGATTTTGATTCTTGGTTTTTCGTTATCTTTCTTTTCAATCAATTCATCTAAGTAATTAAACACCAATTCAATATTCTTGCTGTGACTGGATAGTTTCTTTTTGATTTCTTCAATATCAAGTTTTAAACTTAAATTATCCATTAAGATTTCACGCATCTTTATAAAAACTTCTATAATTTGGATGCTCACTTGTATTGCTCTTTCACTTGTTAAAACATTAGCAACCATCATTATTCCATGTTCTGTAAAAACCTTTGGTAAAACTGGTGAGAACTTTAATTTTTCGAGGTGGTCGCAATTTGCGACTACCTGATTTTTTTCTTCTTTTGTCAGCTCAAACATAAAGTTAGAAGGAAAGCGACTTATATTTCTTTTTACCTGTTCATTCAAGCGTTTTGTAGTTACACCATAAAGCTCTGCAATATCACTATCAATCATTACTTTCTGGTCTCTGATCAGTAATATTCTACTTGCTATTAATTCGTTTGGAACTAATGATTTTTTGTTAGTATTCTCACTCATTTTTAATGTAATTTTCTATTGGTAAAAATAGTTTTTAAATTGGAGATCACAAATTGCAACCTCCAATTTAAGGTTACAATTTAACAATCTTTTAGTTGGTCATTTTTTGTATATTTGTGTAATGGATTTTATAAAAGACATTGCTGTAAATCTTCTTTCCGATGGGATTTCTTTCCTGCTTGGAGCTTTGTCTATTTCCGTATTTTCCTATATAAAAAAAACCTAATTTTCTAGCGCTAGATTATTTAAACGGTATTTAAACAGTGTTTAAACGCTATTTAAATTTCCTTGATATTTTTTCATGTGATTTTAGGGATAATTGATTAAAATAAAAATTCGATTAAAATAATTTTTTAACTTATTGGATGAAAATTATTGACGATTTCATGCAGGTTTTCCAAGTCGTCTTGTAAATATCTTTCGGTGGAACTGATGTAACGATGTCCAGCTAAATATTGAACTTTTCTTAAATTATATTGACCTAACCAATTTGTAATTACACTTGCTCTAATCTGTTTTATGTTTTCAGCTTTTTGGTTGTACTTTTTCAGTTTTTTAAAGATGTGATAAACGATTGCATTAAAACGTGCATTGGTTGGAAAAAGCTGTTCGCTATGGTCTTCGATTCTGTCCTGTATTATTGGCCGAACTTCGTTTACATATTCCATAAATTCCATTATTTGCCAAGGTTTTAATTCCAGCTCCCTGGCGTTGCTTCGTTTGGCACTTGGAACATAAATCTTGCCTTTTGAGAGTTGCAGATGTTCTATTTTAAGATTCCCTAAATCGGTTGTATTTAAGCCTTGATAAACGATTAATCCTAAAATTACTTTGGCTCTTTTTAAGGTATACTTGTGATAATCTTCTTGGTATTTATCCGTTTCAAAAGAGTAATATAAATCCTCCAGTTCATCCGACTCCAACAAATTATAATTGACAGTTCTTTTTACGCCTTTTATGGTTGTGTTTTCTATTGGATTATCACTTCTAAAAGCTTCTTCCACCAAATAATTAAAATATGTTTTTATGCTTCCTAATTTGTGATTGACGGTCTTTTTAGTGTTTCCTTTTCTTGTTAGTTGTTTGATATACCTTAAGCACATTTTATAATCAATTTCAAAGGGAGAAGTAGTTTGGCGTTTACACCATTTGCAGAAGTGTTGTATTTCTCGCTGATTGCTTTCTATGGTGGTAACTGCATAACCTTGTTTTTCTAAATAGCTTTTGTAATTATTCATTTTCAATCGATTTTAAAAGATGTGTATAGATTTGAGTTGATTCCAATGAACTGTGTCCTAAAAAGGTTTTGATGCTTTCTAATGGTACTTCTTTTTGCAGTAGATGTGTTGCGATTGAGTGCCTTAAAATATGCAGGGTGATATGCTTTTCTTCGATGTTTTTATTGTTGGTAGCTTGTACGATTACTTTTAATCTGTTGGCAAAACTCATTCCTTGCATTCGCTTTCCTTGTTGGCTTATAAAAAGGGCTTCGGTATCTTTTGCGTTGTAAAATTCTGGACGAGCTTCAAAAATGTAATCTTCCAATATTTCTGCGTTCTTTCGGTTGATTGGCACAAACCGTTCTTTGTAGTTTTTTCCTTTTCTGACAAATACCCGTTCCTTATCAAAATAAATGTCGCTAATATCTAGGCTGACGGCCTCCGTCCTGCGAAGTCCGCAACTGTACAAAATGGTTAAAATAGCTTTATCTCTTAATCTAAATCGTGATTCACTATGACTAAATTCTGTTGCTTTAAAAAGTTGCTTGATTTCTGATTGCGTTAATATATTTATCTTTTCTTCTGTTGGATTGGTTTCAGATTTTAGATGAATATTAAAGTCATTGTAGTTATGATTTTGTAAATATTCCCTGAACTTTTTTAAAGCTTGCTGGTGTTTGTTTAAATAGCTTTTACTTAAGCTTCCGCTTGTTGTTTCATTTGGTCTTTGCTGCAATTCTCGATAGTACTCTTTTATCGTTTTGGGTGTGATATCTGTTAGCTTCTTTATTTGTTGTTGCTCCACATAATAAAAGAACTCTTGTAAATGATTTGGCAAATAATAAACGGTACTTTCTGCATAGCCTAAAATATCTAACCATTCTTTATAATTGGCAACGAACATTTTAAAAACCTCGTTTTGTAGCTTTAATTTTTTCACTTCGGTATGTGTTTTTTAGACTTTTGTGGCGAGTTGCTATAACTAACTGACTTTCTTTTCTTTAACCTCGCCATTTTGCCCGTGGCGACTTGGTGGCGATATGGCGAGTTCTATTTGTATGATACAGTTCTGTAATGCGCTATTTATCTGCTCTTTTAGATTGCTGTATTCGTCCACGTCCACGACTTCAAAACAGTAACTTTTGGTTTTAGCTTTTTGAACTCTTTGTATATAATTCTCTGCCAATAATTGAGCATTGTAACGTCTTAACGTAGTTTCCTTTATTCGCAGGTTTCTCCTGATTTCAGAGTTTGTAAATGTGGTTTGATTATGCTGTTTTAGATAGTCTTTCAAACTTTCTAAATAGTTTCGTGTTGCTCCTGTAATCGTATCGCTTTTGCGTAGCAAAACATCTATGATTAATTCGTTGGCTTCTTGTATATCTTCGATCGTTGTCTCAATATATATTTCCCCTGTTTGGGTGTCGACCTTCGACTCTCGTTGGTATTGTTTGTAAAAAGTGATAATCTCAATAAATTGTAGATAGTGGCTGTTAGTTCTTCTTGGCTTAAAAACTGATTTTGGTAATTCCAGATATTCTGCAAAAGGATTAACGACTTTAATTGGTTTTAAAATTCGCTGTACGTTTTTTAGTAATTCTCTCGATTTATGTTCTGCTTCGTCATTTACTTTTCCTGCACTAATCAACCGTTGATAATTCATTATTCTAATATCTTGTTCTGCTGATTCATCAATATATAAAAGAAAACTACGGTTTGAGTTGTCTTCATAAATATGTTCTTGTGTGGTGCAACCTGCAACGCTTACAGGACCTTCAACGGTTAAATGGATGGTTCTCGTTGTTCCTTTGGTATCTTTATGAACTACGGTTTTTGTGATGCGTTTTTTGGTTTGTAATTCTCGAAGTGGATAGAGTACGCTTTCCGCTCCGTCCAGATCTTCGATTAGTATTAATTTGTGTTGCAATTCTGTTCTGTTGAAGTAATAAAATGCGTTTGCTGATAAAACGGTGATTTCTATTTTATCTTCTTCCGGGATAAGTTCTGATACTTTACTTTGTAAATGGGTTTTCCCAACTCCGGAACTTCCCAAGCTGATGCAATGCAAAGGATTGTTTGTTTTGCGAGAAGTGAAGATTAAAAACATTGTTTGCCTGTTGTGTTCCTCTCCAATTACGCCAGCTTTTCCAATAAGTTCGTTGGTCTTTTTTAACAGATCTTTAGATTTGAGGAAGGTTTCGGCTTGTTTGATTTCACTTGCGTTTAATTCCTTTCTATATGGAGTCATTGACTCCTTGTATTGGCCGATTAGTAAAAATCTGTAATTCTCTATTTCTTTGGTTAAGTCCTGTAATGTTCGTCTCGCCACACTTGTCCCTATTTCCAAGCGTTCTGCAATGGTTCTAACAAATTTCTCTAGTTGGTTGTCGTTGTATAAATCTATACTGTGCCTTAAAATATTGTGTTCTTTCAGTTTTTGGATAGATAATGTAATTCGTAAACTCTCTAATTTACCCAGTTTGATTCCGCCTAAAATGTGGATTTCTAAATGTTTTGTAATGTATTCGTAGTTGTTTGGATTGGTTGTGTTGAGCATCATAAAACTAATTTTAGACAAATTGACTATCACAAAGCTAATTAATACATTCCATATTGACAACTATAAAACTACATATTGATAATAATGTTGATTAAAATATACGTTTTGACTACATTTGTGTTATTATTATAATATTCTCATATGAACATAGCAGATAATTTAAAAGTATATAGAGAACAAAAAGGATTGTTACAAAAGGAAGTTGCCAACGCTGTTGGCGTGCATCCTTCTAATTATTCTAAAATGGAAAAAGGTGAACGTGATGTATCTATTGAAGTTGCCGATAAACTTGCCAAGTTTTTTGGTATAACACTCGACGAGCTTGTGCATATGACCGAACAAATTCCCAATGAAGTTACTATTGTGGATAAATCTGTTTCTGAACGTATCAATCTTATACAACAACTTGAAGAAGAAGATAAACAAGCGCTATTTCGTATTATTGACAGTATGCTTACCAAAACCAAGTTTAAAGACTTCTTCTCTAAAAATATGGCTTCGCTTTAAGGCATAAAAAAACCACAACGTAAAGATGTGGTTTTCCAATTCATTTCTTCTTTGTTTTTAAGAGTTGTTTACGGAACATATTTTTTTATTAATTCCCAAGTAAATCCGTCTGCCCTTTCAAATTTGATGTAGCCGTTCTCTTTGCTCCAATACATAAATTGAACTTCATTTTCTCTTTCAGGATGCCTTACCACAGGTTCAAGTTTTATAACATCATCAAATGTTCCTGCTTTTGTAGTCATAGACATTGTTGGATATTTCTCTAAATCTTCAAGTTTAAATCCCCATCCTGCAAACTTTGCGTTTTCAAAATATAATGGAAATCCAATTTGAGAAGGTTTATCAGGTGTACTCGCTTCAATATCCAATATTTTGTTTTCAGCAAACTTACTTTCTTGTAAACTTACTTTTTTTCCATAAACCCTTAATGATTTAAAATCATACAATTTAAGTGTTGGTCCTGTAGAAATAACATTGTCGTTTATTTCCGTTATAGTTATTGTATCTAACTCTTTTTCTGAAGATTCGAAAATTATTACTTGGGTTATTACGTAGGGATTCCAGTTTCTTTCACTTTCTTTTAACTCTTTTGTGCAACTTAAGATCAAAGTAAAAAGGATAGAAATTATTAATATTTCTTTTTTATTCATCATCATTTTTTAAAAAATTAGAAATACGGTTTAAAATGTCATCCCAAGTATCAACACTATGTCCGCCTAAACCACCATCGTGATTTGGTCGTATAAATAAAAAATCTACACCTTCTATCTCTGATAATTCTGACTGACCATTAAAAGCATTCATTAAACCTTTAAAAAGACGTCCTGCATCTGAATTTTCATAAAAGGGTGATCCTTTTGAAGAAACCCAATCTGATCGAGTAGATAATTGCGCTCCAAAAACTTTGTTATTATGCTTAAAACCACCTGGCTGATGTGAAGATAAGTATAAACCTAACTCAACTCTTGAAGCATATTCACTATTTGCCAAGGCATCTATTATTCCTGCAGCAAAAGCTGCGCCCTGACTATGCCCAACAATTTTTATAGTTTCTTCATTATTCTTTAAGATTTCTCCATTTCTAAATTTTTCAATAAGTTCTAATCCACTTACTTGACCTTGTGCAAATCTATCAGAAGCTTGAGACCCATTTACATCAGTAGCATTAATAAACAAATTATTATCATCGTCAAAATGATTATTAATTGTACCTCTAATATCACCCCAATAATTGACTTCCTGTCCAAACATTGTCGGCTCTTTATTGTAAAAGAAGTTTCTTGGTGGTGGATATGCATAATGTCCAACAAATTCACCCCCACTACGACCAACAAATTTCCACCCTGCGTATTGCTTAGCCAATAATCCATTAACATAAATAATCAGCCTACCATCAGGGTCAATAGCATTTACAGGATTGTTGGAAACGTAAGTGTATGGGCTTAATGTTTCATATTTTTCGGCATAAGGGTCTGTACTCATCCAACGACCTAAAGAGGCATCATATCTTCTTGCTCCGTAATCGTGCCAGTTTAAATTTAGTGATTTATCGTGTTCTTTCCCATTGAACGTTTGGTAGTTATTTTCCACGCCGTTAACAACATTATTGTACCCCTTGTGTTCAAGTCCAAAGGGATAATAGTTATTTTCTTCTATAATTTCAGTTAATAAAAGGTCGGTGCTTACTAAAATAGTTCCATTTCCGTTTTTGTCAGAATAACTCAATCTAATATTCCCTAGGTGGTCTTTATATTGATAGACATAGTTG
>JAGXIO010000158.1 GCA_024635555.1 Saccharicrinis sp. | reverse complement strand
TCCTCCAATATTTTAAGTTTGTAAATGATTTAATTTTAAATAATAAGCACGACCCATTTAAGGGTTTTTTTATTGTTTTTAGTTAGTCTTCATGCTGCTTCAGATAATTCCCTTTGGGGCCAATATTTTCGATATGCACCATTTGTCCGCCCAAGTGTGCGGCAAGGCTGACCGTAGATGCCGATCCGGCGAGGAACAGTAAAACGATCAGCTCGGCCCACATTTTGCGCTTTAGCCAAAAATGACTGATTGTTTTAAAGACCAAGGCCACCAGAGCGAGCCAGATGGTGAGCGCAGCGTACCACTCATGAGTTTCGAGCACTTGTTCCAGGTTAGCAGGTAATGCGGAGGTGTGCGGATGAAATATGTTGGACGCAAAAATCGCCCCGACTAATCCGCCGGCAAGTAAAATTTGAGTAATCCAGCTGAGCTGCTCGCGAAAAACAAAGAAACCGGCCAATTGGGAGGCGAAGGCTATCAGCAACAAAACGATGGGGAAGTGAACAACCATGGGGTGCAGGTTGGGGAATTCCCCGTACGATTTAAAAACGGCTGTTGACGGAGTCACTTCTTCGGAATGGGAAGTCTCCGCCTGCCCTGGGTTAGCGGCTGATGAGGATACCTGTTGTTGCGTACTGTCGTTGTGTTCGTTGTTATGGGGGCTTAATTGTATGGCAGGGAGTATGGTCAGAAAGCAGATGAACCAGATTTTGTAATTGTAATGTTTCATAATTGTCCTGATTTATTTTCGGAAAATAATGTCGTGTTTACCTTATTACCCAATACTGTGCATTATATTACCCATTATATCTAAGGCAACACCTTCGCCGCCATGGGGGATGCCCATGTATAAATGGCGGTTAGCTTAACTTTTTCAGATTGCTTACACCATAAGTTTCAAATACTTTGCCGTTGATGGGTTTATTTAAATGCAAACAGGCAGCTATTAATTATGTGGCTGTTTGCACGCGGATAACGCAGATTTTCAACCACGGATAATCGCTGATTGTATAATCCGTATTGCTTTGTATCATTCCGCCCTTTTGCATCATCATACCCTGTTTTTGATTTTGTTGTTGTCCATGGCCCATTTGAGCGGTTGCTGTATACCCTGCTATAAAAAGAAGGGCTGTTGCAATAATTACAACTTTTTCATTTCGTTAATTTTTAGAATTATCATGCAAATCACCTGATAATTAATCACTTATATGTTACACTATTTTTAAAAGATTTTATAGTATTATCTTTTTTTTGTTATTTGTCCGAATACGTTTTACAATATCCAGCCACAAATTCTTAACCTCAATTTGTTCAGGTTTAAATCCGGCTTTCAGGAGGTTTTGGTATGTTTCGCGGTTAATTTTTGCCCCGTAAATATTCCTGATACGAACTGTTTTTATGACTATTGATTCATAGGATTTCGTTCATGCATCCTGTTGTTCCATTCGTTGGCAACAGAAGTATCCCTGTCCATCATGTCCATCATGTTGTTCATCATGTGGTTATCTATTTCAGGATTGTGTTTGCGCATGTAATCCAGATTATCCTGATTAAACATGTGGTTCATAAACTTGCCATTCTCCATCATCCAGCTCATGGAAGTGGGTTGGGTCATCATTTCATTCATAAAATCATTCATCAGTTCCTGGTTGTTCAGGATTTGATTGAAAGCTTCTTCTTTTTGTTGTTCGTTGGCTGACAGGTCAATCTTCGAATTGTTCATATCCGAGCAACTTGAAACTAATATTACCATCATTAACGCCAGGCTAAAAGCCCAAAAATTCATCTTTTTCTTTGTTTTCATGATATAAAGTTTTAAATAATTAGGGTGTTAATATACAATGGGTTACACCCGAATGTGTTACATAATTCTCTAAATGATTTACATCATTCACACTTCTTATATTAGTTCATAATTCCGCATCATATCCTGCAATTCCCATTCCACGGCCGCTGTCGCCATTAATAAATTCCCATATTTCGGTGGTATTCAGTTTTACTTGTTCCCAATCGGCCACTTCTTTCATTCCAAAAGTTTCGACGTTAAATGGAAGGCTTTGCATCCAGACTTCGTCATCGGTATTCATCCCGGAAAAATCTTTCCAGATTTCTGCCCGCTCACCGGGAGCCAACATCGGATGAGGTTTTCTTACCGGCTGCGGCAACAAACCACCGTCGGTTCCGATAACAATTACATCCGAACCATCGCTCCATGCCATTTTGTAAATGCGGGAGTTGGATCCATTCAAAACCCGAAAACGATAAGTTGATTTTTAAAGCGAACCCTGACTTTTTGTCCCTGCTTCACACGAAAGACTGGCTCCAGCCACGAACCGGGAAGATTTTCAACAGTGGCATTTTCTGCTTTTAAAATATCTGAGACGTAAGAATAAACCTCTGTTTTATTGCCGGGAAGCACCTGAATATTTCTTTGCGCTGCAGTGAGCTCAATATCTAAATCCGGGTTAAAGCTTTCATTGATAGCATTACCCGCATATATTGCATTTAACTCACTTCCCGATTCACAATATGCCATTGAGGGCAAAATAGAGAATGCGGCCAATCCGAAGGTGAAATTCCTTAAGAATTCGTACCGTTTCATTTTAATAAAGTTTTGCCAATTAAAAAATACACTGTTGTGGTTGTGTAAATCCAAAATAATCAGATCACTTTTTTATGGAGAAAAAAACATGCCAAAAAAATATATCAAGCTGTATATCAACACTTAAAACATGGTAGACAGGACGTTACGGCATTCACTCAATTTTCAGGAATAATAAAGCTGTGGAAATGCTACACACTGCATTTCTACAAAATGAGAAAATTAAAAAATCCCTTTAATCCAATGCAAACCATCACTGGTTTCACTTTGGTATTAATTTGAAACGAAAAAGCAGGATTTTGTGCAATTGGCATCGGCAATAATGGCATAGGAATTTAATTTTTTACCAATCCGGAATTTCCAGGTCATTAAAAAATACATCGTAAGAATCGATAATGCTGAAATTATTATTCCAGCCATTGTTGTTTCGGGTTTTGCTCCTGTTACAATATTTATTATTGAACCGACGATTAAACCGGCAGCCAGAATATAAAAAGCGGTCCCGGTAATTTTAAGTGCCCGCTTTTCAAATTTGTTCCTTGAATCCACATCATGAATGCCGGCTTTTTTCATTCGGAAAATCATATTCAGAATACCGATTCCCGACATAACTTCGACAAAGCTGTCTACTCCAAATCCGAGCAGTACCAACGTTTCATCGCTAATGCCAAAAAAAACCGAAACCAGGCCTTCAGCGACATTGTACGCTATGCTAATAACACCTAAAATAAAAGCTGTTTTTATAAGTTTTTCTTTGGACTGCATTTCTTATTATTAACAGAGATGAAGTTAGCAAATGGTTTGCTAAAGTCCCTTTCCGAAGGACGATCGTTTCATCGAAAATCCGGTCATCAAAAATTAAAACATAAGTCTTAAACCTAATATTAAACGGTTCCCGTATGTTACTCCTGCGGATTTCGAAGAATTGACAGCTATTTGGTATAACCCCTCAAATTTTAAGTGCGGCGAAACAATTTGAAATCCAGGGGAAATAAATCCGTGGGCACTGGATTCACTGGAAGCTGGATTATCATTCACAAAAGAAAATTCCTGCACAGGTGCCAGCACCCAGTTTTCTATTCCGGGCAGAATAATGTTGCGCGAAATGGCCAGATTTAAATGCATTTGTCTCGTTTCGGATTGTTTTTCTCCGGAGTGATAATTTACCCATTCGTACGCGTTGTTCAGGTCGAATGACCATAATCCGGGACGGTATGAGGCGTTTAATCCCACTACCGGGCTATATGTTTTAGAAGTTGAACCGTTCCGGATTGGAAACGAGGTTCCTGCAAAACCAGCCACGCCAATGGTGTAATTCCGGGCGTTAAGGCGGTATAATTTTACCTTGCCCATTAAAAAAGGATCCATCCATTGACTTTCCATTTCCATCATGGTTTCATTCTCGCCAACTGCACGGTAACCATTTCGCATCATTAAAGTTATATCCGGACTAAGTCCGTAGGCAACAACAACGGGCATCATGTGCATGACCATTCTGTTGTCTCCCATTTTATTAATGATATTTCGGTATTGCATCCGAACAATAATACGATCCTGTGCAGGAGTCAATCCGGCATCCACACTGATTCCCTCGGCTTTTGAATTGAATGCAAGCGGTAATAGAAAAGCCAACAACAAAGTAATATTTAGGAATTTATTGATCATTGCCGACAGTAGATTTTTTCTTCCCGGGTGTGAAGTTTGCTTTTTTAATTCGTGTTTCAATTTCTTCATCTGAAACATCAGCGCCAGGTTTCAGTTTAATAATCACTTCTTTTTCTTTAAAACTTGCCTTTGCATCGGCCACGCCGTCAATCTTTTTCACCTGTTTTTCCAGTGCCGACTGGCATCCGGGACAGTCCATCCCAAATACTTCGTAACATACTACCTTATTTTGAGTTGTATCTTTTTCTGCTATAATCACTTCACTTTTAAAGTCATCTGCAAAAACTACAGTGGATGCAGACGATATAAAAATTGCGATTAGTAAAAAACTGTTTTTAAAATATTTCATTTTAACCTGATTTTAATTGTTTAAAAAACGGGGATATTATCCTCACTACATTAACAACATTTTTCCCCTTTCTGTTCAGGCGGACATTTTATTGTTCCGTAAGAACAAAAAACACAGCAATCGCCTTTCTTCGGTTTTAAAATGATTTTGCAATTTGTACATTCATAAAAAAACTGACAGGAATTTTCAGGCATCGTTTCTTCCTGCTGAAAGTAACAGATCGGGCAGGTAATTGTTGACTTTAATTGCATATTTTTCATTGCGTTAAACTGAAAGAAGAGCTGCCGGCAAATTGCAGGGCAGCTCTTTTCTCTACATTATTAATGCATGTGTCCTTCGTGCGAATCTTCTTTTTTCTCTGCTGCACGGTCGTACTGGCAACATTCGGGTAACTTGTTGTAAGCTTCATCGGTGGCTTTAGCCTTATTGGTATCGTGCCCCGCCTTGGCCACTACTTTGTGTACCTGCGACACCTGGGTCGTGTCCGCAGTAAAGGCCAATATTTTTGTTTCCTTGTCCCATTGGGCATTTGTTACACCCTCAACTGAGTTGGCTGCCTTTTCGATGCGCTTTTCGCACATGCTGCAGTTGCCATTTACTTCAATTTTCTCTGCTTTGGCTTGCCCAAAAACAGTCATAGTTCCAAGCAGGAACATGCTTACTAAACTTAACATTTTCGTCTTCATAACATTTTGTTTTTAATAATTAATAAAAAATATAATACTTGTTAAACTTACGGCTTTAATAGCCTATCACTCATACATAATTTTTTAAAATTCATGATCAATTAGTGTTTTCTGAACAGTTGGCCAGATCTTTTATTTCGCAACCTGCAAAAGCGCCCACTTTGCCCAACTCTAATCCAACTGGCTACTTTATGGTCTCCCTGTTTTCACCGCATCCCAACATGGCATCACCAAAGTAGGGGTTTCTAATCTCCTCGGTAGCGCTGAACCAATAGGCTCCTTTGTCTTTTTCGGCCATGGGGCAATATTGGTAATAGGCTGTGGTATTGCTTAGTCCGAAAGCTTTTAGGGCTTTGTAGAACGTGAGGTTAAACTTGGCAAATTCATTCCGTTGCTTTTCTATGTCCATCAATTTGCTGATCTTGTCCGTAGATTTTTTCATCGCATCCAGATATTCCATCCAGGTCATGTGTGCATTGCCCTTTAACAAACCCATGTCAACGTTCTTAAGACTGCCCGAAAGCTCGTTTGCAGCCGTCATCACCTCGTGTGCATCGGACTCAACAAAAGCGTCCTTCATCATCAGGTACTTGTTGTACACTTGGGTCAATTGCTTTTTAAAGTCGGTGCCCACCTCAAATTTTTCGGGTTTTTTTTCCATTTCTTCCATCTCATTTTGCGACATAGGTTCACCACCATGGTTATGCCCGGTCATTGCAGGGCCGCCAGAGGGGTTCATCATGCTTGGTTTTCCGGCCAATTGTGCGGCTGCATCAATACTAAAGGTTCCGTTGATTGCTATTTCTTCTCCACCCTGCAAACCACTTTCTATTACAAAGCTTTCGCCCAATGCAGGACCCAAATTCACGTCGCGCATCATAAAATTCACACCATTATCTGTCTGCGATTTCACGTAAACCACTGAGCGTTTCCCTGTCCACATGACGGCTGTTTTTGGAACAACAATGGCATTGGACTGCTTAGGTAGTTTTGCCTCTACGTTGCCCGATGCAAACATTTCGGGCTTTAGTTTTAATCCGGGGTTAGCAACTTCTATCCGAGCTTTTGCCACCCGCGTTTTTGGGTCAATGACCGGGTCGAGGAAAGAAATTGTACCGGTATAAGTTTCTCCCGGAAGGGAAGCTACAGTAAATTCAACCTTATCCCCTTTTTTTATCCAGGGTATATCCGATTCATAGACATCGAAAAGCAACCATACTTTTGAAAGGTCTGCAATTTCATAAATGGCTTCACCCCTTCGGACATAATCGCCGGGGTTTACCATTTTTTTTGTTACATATCCCGAAACATCTGCCTGTACATCAAAGGTTCCCATTGTAGTTTTCGATTGCAAAATTTGTTCAATTTGCTCGTCGTCTAACTTCCAGTTTTTTAACTTTTCTTTGGCTGCATTAAAAAGCTGTGGTTGTGTTTCCACTATTTTCTGAGCTTCAAAAAGTTCCTCCTGCGCAGTTACCAATTCGGGGGAATAAACCGATGCGATTACCTGACCCTTATTTACATATTCGCCGGTAAAATTTACCATCAGTTTTTCAATCCTGCCGGGTATGTGCGAGGATTGTGAATAAACCAAGCGCTCGTCGGATTGTACCTTGCCGTTTAAGCGTACCATTTTTACAGGATTCATGGATCCCACCATTGCTGTACTGATGTTGGCCAGTTGCATGGCTGTGGACGACATGCTGATGGCCATCGGATCAATTTCGCTGTCTTGTTCATTTTCCAACGGAATTAAATCCATGCCACAAATGGGGCAATCACCAGGCTCATTTTGCCGAATTTGAGGGTGCATGGAGCAGGTCCAAATTTGATTAGTTGATGTGCTGATGTGCTGATTAGCTGATGTGCTGATTGGCTGATTGGTTGATGTGCTGATTATGTAGCCCATTAATACACCAAAGATGAGGCTAATAACCACAATTATTATTGTTTGTGCTTTTGCTTTTATTTTCATGATTACTTCAATTTAGCAGTTGAAATTATTTTACTCAAAAGTTTTTGTATGGAAAGTAAATTTATCTTCATTTCATTTGGTGGCGATGGGTACGAGAGAGCTTTCTCACAGAGTAACAGCCAGTATTCGGTTTCCTCAGCTTCTTTGTGCGCAATTTTAAGTTTGTGAATAAAATCGGCTTTGCTTTCTGCACTTTGTGCTTCTCTTGTATTTGCTCCTATGGATGTACCGCTTTTTAAGAGTTGCCTGGCAATAATGTACTTTCGTTTTTCTTCAAGTAACTCTGAATATTCAATGATCTCTATAGCAAACTCAAAGCTTAACTCCAAAATTTCATTTTTGCGTTCCATAATTATCTGTTTTTTAAGTTAGTAAATCAACCTCGTTAACCTCACCTGCCTGGATAGCTATCTCCTCATCAGCAAATCAACACATCAGCACATTAGCACATCAATACATCCTCACATCAATACATCCTCACATCAATAAACATAAGCAGTGATGTAATTTAATTTTGCAATAGCAATATGATATTGAACTTTCGCCGAGGCTATCATTTTTTCATACTTAAGCAGTTGTTGTTGCATACGCAGTACCTCTTCAAATTCTTTTCCTGAATTGCCGTAAGCGTTAAATAAAAGGTTCAGTGATTGGTCGGTTTCCAGTATCTGTTTTTGATACAAAGCAATCAATTCCTTTTGCTGCCAAACCTGAAACCAGACACTCTCATAATTTGAAGTGAGTGAATTGATGGTTTCCTCTTTTTGAAGAGAATAACTTTCCTGCATCAACTGGGCCTCTTTTTTTGCAGCTCTGTACTTTTTCCTGAAAATGGGGATACTCACTGAGACCATGGGCATCAGCACATTTTTTCCATTATCAGGCATCGAAACATCGGTACGTTTGCCCACTATTACATAATCGAGGCCTACTCCTAGTTTTGGCAGGCCTTGTTTTTGCGCCACTAATTCATTGGCTTGACTGGCTTTTATTTTCAAATCCAGCGCATTCAACATCGGATTGTTGGCCAGCAAGGAATCTTTTCGAAAGTTTTCGGGCAAATATTCCGCAGTTAATGAATCATTTAAATGAACTGTTTTATTTTCACCCCTGTTGAGCAGATTGTTGAACGTTGCGAGCAGTGGTTTTTCCTTTTTATTGAGAATGCTAAGGTTAGTTGTTGCCTCTTGCAGCATAATGTCTACCCGTAACACGTCCACCATAGGGGCGGCTCCATTTTTAAACTTGGACGTTGCTATGGTTTTATACGATTGCAGTATGTCGATATTATCTTGCTCAATCTGTTTCCATTCGCCCAGTTCATACAATGGATAAAATGCCGCAGATACTTCAAAAAATAATTTATTGCGTGCATCCAAAAATGACTGGTATTTGGCTTCCGCCATTAAAGCTGTGGCATCGGCCTGTGCTTCCAATGTACCAAACCACGGAAACATCTGGGTCAGTGAAAATCTTGCCTTTTGCGGCCCCACACGTGTTTCTACCGGCGAAATAAAATATCCGAATGAAAAAGTAGGGTCGGGCAATGAACTTACCTGCGGTACTTTTTGCAACGCGGCTTCAAACTCTCTGTATTTTGACTGCAAGCCCGGATTGTTTTCGGCTGCTGTCTGAAAGTATTCATCCAGTTTTTGGGCCTGGCTCGTTGTAATTCCCAGAATTCCCAGAAATATGATATTTATAATGAACTTCATGATTGTATCTTTTTTAGTTTCCGTTCCTCCCTCATGCTATAAAGCACCGGCACAATAAAATAGGTAATTGCTGCAAAAATCATCCCCCCAAAAGCCGGAATGGCCATGGGTATCATGATGTCAGCGCCACGTCCGGTGGAGGTAAGGATGGGCAGCAACGCGATAATAGTTGTTGCCGAGGTCATTGCAGCAGGTTTAATTCTACGGTAGCCCGCTTCCACCACAGCCGCCCGTATTCCTTTCTGGTTATCGGTTTTATTCTTTTCAAAGCTTTGGTCAAGGTAAGTGGCCATCAAAACACCATCATCGGTAGCAATACCAAAGAGGGCGATAAAGCCGACCCACACCGCCACACTCAGGTTGATGGTGTGCATTTGGAACAGCTCCCGCATATTGGTGCCAAAGATGGAAAAATCCACAAACCAGCCTTGACCGTAAAGCCATATCATCATAAAACCACCGCTAAAAGCCATGGCAATACCTGTAAAAACCATCAGAGAAGTAGTAACTGACTTAAACTGGAAGTAAAGTATCAGAAACACAATGACCAAAACCAGCGGTACAATGATGGAGAGGCGTTTTTCAGCCCGTACCTGATTTTCATAACTACCCGAGAATTTATAACTGATTCCGGCAGGTACGTTCAAGTCGCCAGAATCAATTCGTGCCTGTATCGCATTTTGCGCATCATTGACCACACCAACTTCCGAAAAGCCGTCTCGTTTGTCAAACAAAACATACCCCACCAAAAAAGTATCTTCACTTTTAATGGCCTGTGGTCCCCTGACGTACTCAAAATCTACAATTTGGGAGATAGGAATTTGAGCTCCGGTTGGTGTTGGAATCAGTATTTTACCCAGCGATTCGGGGTCGTCCCTAAGTTCACGTGGGTAGCGTACCCTTACCGGAAATCGTTCCCGACCTTCAACCGTAGAAGTGACTTTCATTCCTCCAATGGCCGTTTCGATGGTTTGCTGCACATCTTCCACATTAAGACCGTAACGGGAAATCTCGTCGCGGTTAATATTCAGATGCAGGTATGGTTTTCCTACGATCCGGTCGGCAAATACGGCCTCGGCTTTTACCGAAGGAACCTCTTTCAATACCTCTTCCAGTTGCATCCCAAATGCTTCAATGGTTGGTAGGTCGGGGCCGTACACTTTAATTCCCATGGGAGCGCGCATACCCGTTTGTAACATTACCAGACGGGTTTCAATAGGCTGTAGCTTTGGCGCAGAGGTAACCCCCGGAATTTTCGCCACTTTCACAATTTCGTCCCAAATATCATCGGGCGATTTTATTTCAGTCCGCCAGTTGCGGTAATAATTTCCGTTATCGTTCGGTATGAGTTCCTGATTGGTCACACCACGTTTTAGTGCTTCTTCATTGTTAAGTGTGTCTCCGTTGGCAAGTATAAACCGATCATCTTTATCCACCTTAAACCGCACCCGGTGTCCTCGTTCGTTAAGCATGTATTCCGGACGGTAATTTATCACGTTTTCATACATGGAAATGGGTGCAGGGTCGAGTGCCGACTCAACTCTTCCTAATTTTCCAACCGATATCTCGACTTCGGGAATGTTGGAAATTAGCATATCCAGTTGGCCTAAAGTCTTACGGTTGTAGGCAAAACCCGAATGGGGCATGGAAGTGGGCATAAGCAGAAAACTACCTTCGTTGAGTGAAGGCATAAATTCTTTACCGATGGCTGGGAAGGTGTGGTTTAATCCCGACCACACTTTTGTGGTACGCACATTCCACCCAACTCCATCGAAACCTTTGGCCACAAAACCAAAAATGTTGTTGAACCCCATCCAGGTAACTGCCCCGAAAAGAATTAAAAAAGAAGGAATCAAAAGGAATGTGACCTTATTGTCCAGACACCAACGCAGTATCGGTTTATAAAAATATTCAAGGATTATAAAGAAGCCTAAGATAATTACAACGAGTAGGGCAACAAATAAAACATTCATTACCAGACTTTTGGAAGGGCCCAGTGGAAGCCAGTATTTGGCCAGTAACCAGACAACACCAATAACCACAATGATGATTTCGGCATACTCAAGCGCCCAGGAAGCAAATGACTGCATTCGTTGTTGCACTAATGAACCGAATGAAGTGGTACTTTTGCCCGTTTCTGATTTCTCTTTACCAATAACAAAGCGTTTTCCTCTGAATTCTTTTACTACCCCAACAAGTCCAAAAGCCAGCAAAATCAATCCACCCCATGTCTGTCCGGCAAAAAGGGCAGCAATTCCAATGGGAATCAATGCGATATTCAGCCATTTTTTGATTTTTCCGTTTTTAATTTTCGCTCCAAAAAATAAATGCGCCAGCGTAGGCATAATAAATAATGAAACGATAAGCGCAGCAATCAGAGCAAACGTTTTAGTAAATGCCAGTGGCCCGAAAAGTTTGCCTTCGGCAGCCTGCATGGTAAATACAGGGATAAAACTGACAATGGTAGTAGAAACCGCGGTAAGTATCGCAGAACTAACTTCGGAAGCTCCGTTGTAAATGGTAGTTATCAGTTTCTGTTCAGGGGAGGCATCTTCGATGTGCTTGATGATGTTTTCGGATAGGATTACCCCTAAATCGACCATCGTACCAATGGCAATGGCAATACCCGATAAAGCCACAATGTTGGCATCGACACCAAAATAGCGCATGGCAATAAAAACCATTAGCACGGCAATGGGCAATAAACTTGAAATTAAGAATGATGCCCTTAGGTTGTATACCATCACGATTACCACCAAAATAACAATCAGAATTTGAAGCGAAATGGCTTCTTCCAGTGTACCCAAAGTTTCGTAAATAAGTCCAGAGCGGTCGTAAAATGGCACAATAGTTAACTGGCTTTCTACCCCATTAGGCAATATTTTTTTTGGCAGCCCGGACGAAATTTCCTTAATCTTTTCCTTTACATTATTAATAACTTGTAAGGGGTTGGCTCCATAGCGGGCAACAACAACGCCTCCAACTACCTCGGCACCGTCTTTATCTAGGGCACCTCGTCGGGTAGCAGGGCCTAAACTAACCACAGCAATATCCTGAATACGGATGGGTACATTTTCCTGAACGGCCACCACCGCTTTTTCAATGTCTTCCACTTTTTTAATGTAGCCCAATCCTCGCACAAGGTATTCTGCCTGATTGATTTCAACGGTTTTGGCACCAACATCCCTGTTTGATTTTTGAACGGCTTGCATAACTTTATGCAGCGGTATATTGTAAGCCTTGAGTGCATCAGGGTTTACGTCAATTTGGTATTCCTGCACAAAGCCTCCAATAGAAGCCACTTCCGAAACACCTTGGGTGGCATTCAACCCATATTTCACATAGAAGTCCTGAACCGACCGGATTTCATGCAAATCCCAGCCGCCAGTGGCATTCCCTTCCTTGTCGCGGCCTTCAATCGTATACCAATACACTTGTCCCAAGGCAGTAGCATCGGGTCCAAGTGCAGGCTGCACACCCTCGGGAAGCAAATTCGAAGGCAGCGAGCTCAGTTTCTCAAGAATTCGTGAGCGGGACCAGTAAAATTCAATGTCTTCGTCAAAAATGATGAAGATGCTGGAAAATCCGAAGATGGATGAACTCCGGATGGATTTCACGCCTGGAATTCCCAGTAAATAAGTGGTTAGTGGATACGAAATCTGGTCTTCAATATCTTGTGGCGACCGTCCGTTCCAGGGGGTAAAAACAATTTGTTGGTTTTCGCCGATATCAGGGATGGCATCCACGGGAACGGGGTCGGAGGGAAGGATACCAGTATCCCAACCAAAAGGTGAGGTTACGATTCCCCAACTGACGAAAATAAGGAGTACCAAAAAGGTGACCAGTTTATTTTCGAGAAAAAACTTGATAGCTCGATTTAACATATTTTAAAAATTTGAAATACATAGACTGTGAGCTATACAAGGTACAACTCTTTAATTCAATAATTTCTATGTGTATCAAATCAAATAGGTCTGCAATAACGAAAGTCGTGTTTGTATTTTTGGTGGGGGATAGGAGTCGATAAAAGCAAAGGTAGCTTTTGCTTGTGATGGGGATAAATGAAAATCCATCACAAATAACATAGGAAATAAAGCTTCCAATTCTACTATGTTGCTGTTTTCAAATACGATAGGCGCTACATAATCATTTTCGAGCTCGTAATGCAAGTTCTTGTTTTCGCAGCATCCGTCGTCCTCGCAGCACGATTTGGCTTCATGATTGATAGATGTGGATACCAAGCTACCACCACAATAATGCATAGAAATAGTTACTCCTGTGGTGGCTACCAACAGAAACAGCGCTAAAACGGTATGTGCAATTGTTCTATACATTAAATTATTCGGTTACTACAAAGAAACAGATTAAAGTTGTAAAATGTTTAAAAAAG
>JAGXIO010000022.1 GCA_024635555.1 Saccharicrinis sp. | reverse complement strand
GGCATGGGGCGAAGAGCAGGGAGCAAGGGGCAGAACGGTTCTGGAGGAACGGTTCTGTATAGACGCAAATTGATTCAGAACCGTTCCCTAACCTCTTGGATGTCACTTTCACGTTTACCTGCGGTGAATTCAAATAAATTTGGGCGGGAGCTTTTTGCCTGCCAATTTAGAGGGAATCTTTTGCCTTGCGGAGCTGGAAATAGGGAACGGTTCTGATTTTCAAGGCGCTTATACAGAACCGTTCCAGACTTTTTGCCTTGGAGGGATGGCTGATAGCTTCCCGCCTAATTAAATTTTTGGCGGCGGGATGTCGCTTTGCTCCAGATGGCAAAAGGGCAGGGAGCTTGGAGCAAGGAGCTTGGGGCTGATTAAATAGATTAGAGGCTTGGGCTGTGGACTCCAGGCTGCCAACTACGGGCTGGTTAGCGTTAGGGATTGAAGCGGATATCCTTTTTGTGAGGTACGAGCAAAAAGATTGTAGCGCAAAGCCCGACCCGACACAATAGCCTACACCCAAGGGACAAATGTAGCTGGGAGGGTAACGCCCACATATAGATTAGGAGAAGATTTAGTTTGTATATATGTGTTGATTTTATAAAATAAGTTTTACAAGCTCGTGATTAAGTATTAAAGGCTAACTTTGCAGCTTCTTTTTTATACGATGCTCAGATATTTTAAAAAATCGTTTTACCACGATTACTCGCCGCATTACTGGCCAAATTTTAAATTGGCCTTACCTGTTATACTGTCGCAAGCGGGGCAAATGATGGTTGGCTTGGCCGACACCATTATGGTTGGTCAATTAGGAGCTACAGAGCTGGCCGCGGTATCGTTTGCCAACAGTATTTTTACCATAGGCCTAGTGGTTAACATTGGTTTGGCCATTGCTGTAACCCCACTCGTGGGAAAAGCACATGGGGGCAACAAACCGAAAAAGTGTGGTTACTGGTTAAAGCAGGGTTTGGTGGCTAACTTAATATTTGCCTTATTTCAAATCGTGATTATGCTTGGGGTTTCGTTTACCATGCCTTTTATGGGACAGGATCCTGCGGTGGTGGAAACGGCTATACCTTATTATTTAATATTGGTTTTGTCGATTTTGCCATTCAGCATATTTATGGTATTTAAGCAGTTTGCAGAGGGAATAGCCAACACAAGGATTGCCATGGTTATTACTTTGCTTGCCAACATAGTTAATATTGTTCTGAACTACTTTCTTATATTTGGTAAGGCTGGATTTCCGCAGCTGGGAATTGATGGCGCGGGGTGGGCTACACTTATTTCGCGAATTATTATGCCCATTGCCTTTATTGCCGTTTTTATTCGCTTGCCATTTTTTAGGTTATATAAAGAATCGTTTAAAAAAGCCAAAGTGCGTATTAGCGAAATTGTTTCTGTAATAAAAGTTGGTGTGCCCATTGGTGGACAAATGGTTATTGAGGTTTTTGCCTTTAGTATGGGTGCCATAATGATGGGCTGGATAAACCAGGAATCCATGGCAGCGCATCAAATAGTGATTTCGATGGCCAGTGTTACCTATATGATGTCGATGGGACTTTCGGCTGCCGCCACTATTAAAGTGAGTAACTATTTAGGGGCCAACGATTGGCCAAACCTGAAACACTCGGCTTATGCTATAGTACACAAGGTGATGGTGTTTATGCTTTTTTCGGCTATATTATTTATTAGCCTGCGAAACATTTTGCCCAGCTTATTCGTGGATGATGCAAATGTAATTGGCATTGCTGCCACATTGATGGTGGTGGCTGGTGTTTTTCAGCTATTTGATGGCTTACAAGCCGTATGGCTTGGAGCTTTAAGGGGCTTGGAGGATGTTAAAATGCCCACATTGATAGCTTTTATAACTTGGATTATTTTGGCTCTTCCCATTTCATACATCTGTACCTTTGTACTGAACATGGGTCCGGTAGGAGTTTGGTTAGGCTATTTGTTTGGCTTATTTGCAGGAAGCGTGCTGCTACAAATTAGGTTTGTTTATATGTATAAAAAAATAAGCAAAAATGCTATCTAAAAACAAACGGCAAGCCCTGTGGCTTCGCCTATTTAGTTCATCTAAGAAAACCCTCTTTTTTATTATTACCTCTTCGTGATTACCCCTAACCCCTAAAGGGGAATTGGCTTTTGCCGGGGAGTTCTGGTACTCCCTTTAGGGCCTGTCCCTTAGAATTACGGGAGAGTTACCTGCCTGCCGGCAGGCAGGGAGGGTTTTTAGAAGAGAGATTGTTCCGTTTTCTTATAGCCACTATTTAGGTTTTGCCACAATGCCTGATGTGGGAAAATAGATTAATGGTAAAGAGTACTATCAATAGACCGTTAGATTTTACCTGCCATCCGTCAGGCTGGGATAGTAGACGTTAGATTTATTTACAAACGCCATATTATCAGCGTGTTAGAGAAAATTACACAACTAAGTAAACAATCTAATATTCAAATAGTTACAAAAAAATAACGAAGTATTGTACTATATTAAATTACCAAAAACATACCTGCAGTATATATTACCGCAGGTATGTTACCGCAGGTATGCTATTTCACCATATTGCTATTCATCTTCATTTACTTTTATTTCAAAAGTCACAGGAATTGCCATTTTATACAAGGCCGAAACGCCACAATACTGCTCCTCGGATAACTGAACGGCACGCTGGAGCTTGTCCATGGGCAAATTATCTCCTTTAAATCGGTAAATCACCTTCATGGAGTCGTAATATTTTGGAATATCCTCCTTCATATTAGCCTCTACCGATATGTTAAGGCTATCGTATTTAACCCTCATTTTTTTTAATATCTGAACCACATCCACACCAGTACATCCGGCCAATGCTACTAACATAAGGGGCTTGGGACGCATGCCAGCATCATCGCCTCCATTGGCTTTATCAGCATCTATTGTAATGCTGTGTCCGTTAACATCTCCTTTAAAAGTTAGGTTTTTTACCCACTCCAGATCAATCGTTGTTTTCATAAGAATACACATTTGGTTATTTTTATAACAGTATATTTAGATTGATAAACTTTAACAAATAAACATCTTTATTTATATCTTTGGTGTTTCAATTTAGCAAATTAACAACATAAAAAGTGTAAGGAATGAAGAATGTTCAAAGTGTTCCATACAATGAGCCTATCAATATTCGTGATTTTAAAATATTTAAAGGGTTATCGGACGAGGAAGCTGAGATGGTGACCCGCTCTGTTGTAAGCACTATGCATAAACGGGGGAGTACTATATATCAGGAGGGAAGCAGGATAAACGGTACCTTTTTAATTATTGATGGCATTTTAAAAATTTTTAAGACAGGCTTTGATGGTAAAGAACAAATTATACGCTTTGCAAAGCACGGCGACCTTATCGGGTTTAGATCGGTAATAAGTGACGAGTTGGCCTGTAGCACTGCTAAAGCTATTCAAGACACTGCACTTTGCTATTTACCTGGCGAAATTTTAGGCTCACTACTTAAATCGAATCCCACTTTTTCGATGGCGTTGATGAAGCTTACATGTAAGGAATTGGGCGAATCGAACAAATTTTTAACCGACATAGCGCAAAAAACGGTGCGCGAAAGGTTAGCCGAAGTTCTGCTGCTGTTGATGGATACCTTTGAACTGGATCAGGATCACACCCTGCGCATTACCTTGACCCGTGAAGAACTGGCCAACATGGTAGGCACCGCAACAGAATCGGTAATCCGCTTGCTGTCGGAGTTTAAGAACGATAAGATGATTGAATTAAACGGTAGAAAAATTAAACTCCTTAACATTCCTAAATTGATAAAAATAGGAAACGTGTACGTATGATTTACGAGACATAAGTATCAAGTCGCAAGTATCAAGATTCTTAGACATCATCGATACATACTAAAAAATTAGAATGGAAGCTGCCTGATGAAAGGCAGCTTTTTTTATTTCTTCAAATACAACTTCAACGGGGGAATATCCAAATCCTTTCCTCCTCTAGAACTTCCAGAATGTAGAGGATTGTGCACATCAACATCTTGGTTCAAAGCACAGCCCAATGCAGCCAGTATAGCCGACCCGGTTGGTGTGCAGAGCTCTACATTAACTGGCCCCATCGTATTGGCAATGGTGTATTTGTCCATCATTATTTTTGTTGCCGGCGCAGGTACAGACATTTCACCGTGCGAAAACCTGATTGTGCCACCTCCCAATGAAACGGGTTTTAGCAGGATAGCCTTAGTTGGAGATAGTAATAATTGAAGCCCCATTGCGGCTCCCACAATATCTATTAAAACATCTTGTGCTTCGTGCAGCCAAGCTTCCTCAGAAGCGTGATGGTGATGGTCGGCGTGATGGTGGCCATCATGGTGGTGGTGAAGATGATTATGGTGATGATCTGCGTGAGCGTGTCCATCCTCATCGTGATGATGATCGGGATCGTTGGGGTGGTGATCATGACCATGATCGGGATGACTGTGATGATCAGTCAAAAAAGTATTTTCGGCATGAGCCTGCTTTTCGGCGGAGACAAGAATTTCGAGCACTTGCGATGCGAAATCGGCATACGCACCGTTTATTTTTAAATCATCACACAGTTGCTTTAAAAGAATTCTGGCTTTTGAAGCCGCCAGATGACTATGGTTGTGCTCCATTTTCATAAGTAAGCGCGTGGCACCATCGTGCGTTTTTTGGATGCCAACGGAAGATTGTCCAATGCTATTTGCTGCATAAAGCATTGCATCAAGCATTTTTTGCTCATCTGCTCCTGCCGAAATAAGTGCAGCCGCAAACATATCTCCGGCTATTCCTCCGGTTGGATCCAATATTAATTCCATGGGTGTTCAATTTTTAAATTTAAGGTGAAGATAGGAAAAATAGTATTCCGTCAACAGTTGGTAGATGCCCCTCTATCTAAAACTAAGGACTGCCGACTTTTTACTCCTGTGTTTTAACCGATTCTGAAACCAGCCGGTTTATTTCGTTTATTTCCTTTGCGGTCAGGTAGCGCCATTTTCCCAAGGGTACATCGAGTTTGATATTCATGATTCGTATCCGCCTGAGTTTTTTTACCCTGTATCCCAAATATTCGCTCATACGCCTTATCTGGCGGTTGAGTCCCTGGGTGAGCACAATCCTAAACTCAAAATCATCCATACGCTCTACTTTGCATTTATGTGTTATGCTATCCAAAATTGGTACACCATTACTCATCTTATAAATAAAATCGTCGGTAACAGGTTTATCAACCTTCACTATATATTCTTTTTCGTGGTTATTGTGGGCACGTAATATCTTGTTCACAATATCGCCGTCGTTAGTCAAAAAAATAAGTCCCTCACTGGGTTTGTCTAATCGGCCAATGGGAAAAATTCGTTTGGGATAATTGATGTAATCAATAATGTTATTTTTCTCGGCGCGGGTATCGGTGGTGCAAACAATGCCAATTGGTTTGTTGAAGGCCATATAAACAAACTCTTCTTTAGGTTCTGTAATTAGCTTGCCTTTTACACGTACCTCATCGCCATAAGCTATTTTGGTTCCCATTTCGGGCACTTTGCCGTTGATGGTCACCTTTCCGGCTTCAATTAACTTATCCGCTTCGCGACGCGAACAGTATCCCACCTCGCTTAAATATTTATTTATCCTGACGGACTCCTTATTACCCATATTTCTTTACTACTTTTAATCGCGACACAAAAAT
>JAGXIO010000157.1 GCA_024635555.1 Saccharicrinis sp. | reverse complement strand
CACCGAGATCTACACGTAAGGAGTCGTCGGCAGCGTCAGATGTGTATAAGAGACAGGGATGAAAGAAGATACCTCTTTTCTTGATCAGCAATTGGAATTTTATCAGGAAGTCAAAAAGAATTTACTGTCCTATGTAAAGGACACCGGAAAACCCAATGAAATTCATCCTGAATTTGTTGCTTCTGTGATTAATGAGTTGGCTGCCAAAGATGCCATTTTTACGGTTGATACCGGAATGTGTTGTGTATGGGCTGCACGCTATATTGATGGAACCGGCGAGCGAAAAATGCTGGGTTCGTTCAATCATGGGTCCATGGCAAATGCAATGCCACAGGCCATTGGAGCTGCACTTGCCCGTCCTCACCAACAGGTTATTGCCTTATGTGGTGATGGAGGAATTTCAATGTTGTTGGGCGACCTTATGACCCTTGTTCAATATCAGTTACCTGTGAAGATCATTGTTTTTAACAACCGGTCATTGGGCATGGTGAAGCTGGAAATGCAAGTAGAAGGAATTCCCGATTTTGAAACGGATATGTTAAACCCTGACTTCATAAAAATTGCGGAAGCAATGGGAATGTTAGGTATTAGCATTAATGATCCGGAGGATGTAAAATCAGGATTGGAAAAGGCTTTTAAGCATGAAGGTCCTGTATTGGTTTCAATTCAGACTGATCCGAATGCTCTCGCCATGCCTCCCAAATTGGAATTTGACCAGATGAAAGGCTTTGCTTTATACATGGGTAAAATGATGTTAGGCGGACGCATGGATGAGGCATTTAAGATTATTTCATCCAACTATAAGCATTTGGGCGAGATATTGTGATTTGAAATTAGATCTTTTTAAAATAATTATGCCAAAAAAGCAAGTAAACGAACTTAAGGAAGCTTTAAATAAACCCAAGCAGATTGATGAAATTCTTGATGAGCAGATTGAAACTGGCATGCGAGAACACAAGCGGTCAAATCAAGCCTTGTTTCTTTCATCAATATCAGCAGGCTTAGAAGTCGGATTTAGTGTGTTCCTCATGGCTACTATTTATACTTTGTTCAATGAAGTAGTTCATCCATCAATACTTCATGTTTTGCTGGCAATTGCATACCCTCTTGGGTTTATATTTGTAGTGATTGGTAAATCCGAACTCTTCACAGAGCATACTACCTTAGCTGTAATCCCTGTTTTAAACAGGAATGCAACAATTAAGAGCCTATTGATTCTATGGGGTATAGTGTATGCTGGGAATTTATTTGGAGGTTATTTTTTTGGATACATTCTATCCGTTCTTCCTGAACGACTGAATGCTATAGATAATGGAGCATTCTATGGCTTAGCAAAAAAATTAATCGACCACCCATGGTATATTATTTTAGGAAGCGCGATTCTTGCCGGATGGCTAATGGGGTTGTTGTCATGGCTGGTTACTTCTTCGCAGGACACCTTAAGCAGGATAGTAATAATTGCTTTAATTACTTCTGTAATTGGTATAGGCGGACTGCACCACTCCATCGTAGGTTCCATCGAAGTGTTTACGGCATGTTTAACAAGTATTGAAATAACCTGGGTAAATTATCTACACGTTCAAATATGGGCAACATTGGGCAATATTATTGGGGGAGTTGTATTTGTTGCATTCGTAAAATTTAGCCATGCAAACCTGCATAATAAGCACTACATGTCGTCTGATAAGAAAAAATAATTTAATGCACTTTATAAAAGCCCCACGATTCAAAAAAAAACAATTACGAAAGCATTCGGGATCTCAAAGAGCTTGCAAAACCAATGTAGAAAGAGTATTTGTTTTGAAAAACATAACACTTAACTGCTTAATTAAAGGTAATTTTACTGAAAATCAAATACATTTAACAAATGGAGAATATTATTGACATGAACAAAATTGAATCACCTGTTTTGAGAAAAATGCTGAAGTACAGAAAGATTATCATCGCTGTATTTCTTTCCTTGCTGGTTTTCTTTAGTGCATTCTTTCAGGTTGAACCCGAAGAAGTGGGCGTTATTACCCGCTTTGGTAAATATGTGAGAAAAGTTGAACCAGGGCTTAACATGAAAATGCCTTTTATTGAATGGGTGTATAAAGTGCCTGTTGAAAGACAACAAAAGCTGGAGTTTGGTTTCCGAACAGTACAGGCTGGCGTTAATACCCAATATACCAGGTCTCAAAAAGAAATTTGGTTTCCTTACTGAAAATGACCTAATGTTTGAAGAAGGTAAACAAGAGGGGATGTTTGGTAAACTGCAAATCAAGTTGGGCAAAACCAAAGAAGAATTACACAAAATTATTAATGGGGATTAACAGACTTTTTTATCAGATAATTAGTTGCCATTAGAAATAACTATCCAAAAAAAACAGTATTATGAAAAAAAACCATCTCAACAGTAGCTGCAATCCTATTTATGGCAGCAGCAATCATTAGTAGTTGCCAGCCATCAGCTACAAAAACAGAAAATACCTGAGACAAACTACTGGATGCAAAAGACAAAGTAGTTGAAGCTGATCAGGAGCTTAACAAGGCACTTAAAGATTCTATTCAACAATTCAGGAAAGAAAAAGTATAGACGACTGGAAAAAATTCAAAACCGAATTTAGTAATGACATGGATGAATTAGGAAAAGCTTTAGCTGAGGTTGAAAAACTACAGATATCCAAACATAACTATGTAGTATGGATGGAGACTGACCAGGAGAAAACGGAAAATTTAGGGCAATTAAATAGTTCATCAGGTTTTTTCTCAAAAAAAATGAAAGCGTCTTTGGAGACAAGATCTTCATACAAACCTGCCCAAATTATTTCCAGCATGTTTTTTCGTGAAAGCAATAGTCGGAAATAATTGTTAACTTACTTTGCGTGAGAGCTATAAATTTAAAAAATAAACCTAGTATGATGATGAGATTATTTCAATCAGTAATTGTTTTCGGAATATTATTTTCAGGAGTAAGTATTGAAATGATGGGGCAGTCGAATACGCTAATTTCATTCTCTCTTGAAGATCAGTTTGATATAAATTATACCAATGCTCAATATGAAGGCTATTATGTATTATTGGTAGGAGGAGATAGGAAGGGGAGCGATTACTGCTTCGCCTGGTCAGATGCCATTAAAGAGAAAATGGAAAACGATTCGATGAAGAATAAGATTAAAGCTCTGGGTATTGCCGATCTGAAAGCTGCGCCCACTTTTTTTCGTGGTTTTATTAAAGGCAAATTTCCGAAAGAAATGAAGCAATCGGTTTTACTGGACTGGGAAGGTATTTTTTCGGAAGCGTACAAATTTCATGATGACGTAGCAAATATTATTATTTTCAATCCTGAGGGAAACCGAATTTACATTAGCATAGCAACAGATGTTGAGGACAGTCAACTAAGTGAAATTATTTCAATTATTCATAAGCATTCAATAGAAAATCAACCGTAGATTCTTTTAATATTGATCACTGCGAGGAGTGTCTGATCGGTGGAGATTAAAATCTAAAACTATCTTGGCCACCGTTTAAGACTCACTCCTACATTCACCCACGCTGATTGTAGCACGCCTTATTTCCATATTCCAAGTTGTCTAATTTACAGCCATGAAACGAGCATGTGAAAATTCTTACACAAAACTTGTCCCGTATTTTAATGGGGAGGGAGATCATAATAAGTGAGTTCCCTGGCTAAAGATCAGGCAGGCATCGAATACTTTTAAAATTTAAAATTATAACTATGAGCAATTCAACATAGAAGCTGAAAAGTTAATTGCTGCTCAGGAAAAAAACATTGCTGAATTTAAAGCCATGCTAGTCAACGAAAAAAAGGAAATTGATGCTGATTATAATAAAACGTTGCTTGAATTAGAGACAAAAAACAAGGAATTAAAAAAGAAGCTTGCCGACTATAAAGATGATGGACAAGACAAATGGAATGGGTTTAAAACAGAGTTTAACCATGACATGAATGAATTGGGTAAAGCTGTTAAAAATATAACAGTTGAAAACGTAGAATAAATAGGAGGGGAGTGCAATTCAATGACCGTCAGTCGTATAGGCACTCCCTTTTAAAATGAATTAATCCTAATATCAATTTGATTTGTTCCTGGTTTAAGTCTAATGTTTCCAAAGGAAAGGTCTACGGGTTTGTTATTCACATTTACTACTGCATTATCTTGAAAATTCATTTTAAATTCTCCCACCACATTGGCGGGCAAGTCAATGATAAATTGGGTATATCGCATGTTCACTTTTTTGTATTTACCTTTTATTTGCCCTTTAATGGTTGGCACTACAATGGCACTATTTTTTAAACTGCCCATCTGTGGATGGATGGAGACGATCCCAAAGCCAGGTGTTTTTGGCTGTATTCCCCAAAGTCCTCGTGGGATTATGTTTGCAGGTGCTGCTCCCCATGCATGATTCCAGTCGGAGTTGGGTTTGTAACGCATATCCCAAGCTTCCATGGTAATGGTAGAACCTACTGCGATCATGTTGTACCAGCTCCGGTCGTGTGTGGCAGTCATCAGTTCCAGGGCATAATCTGCCGCACCGGCATTGTATAAGCCTTCCATTAAAAACTGTGCCCCATATACGCTGCAACCCATTCCGCGGGTTTTAATATGATCGACTACGCTTTGTTTGTAGGCTTCGGGCACAATGTCGAAGGCCAGCGGCAACATATTGGCATGAATCGAACCATGTTCGGTACCGATGCCATCGTTGTAATATCCCTTTTTATGATTAAAGAGCTGTTGGTTGATGGCATTTTTTGTTTTTGCCGCACGCAGTTTAAAGTCGAGTTCTTCTTCGGGCTTGTTGAGCACACGTGCAAACTCGGCCATTATTTTCATGTTCTGGTAAAAAAAGCTGTTGATAACTGTACTGACTGGAGTAAATACAAACCCGTCGCGCTCACCTTGAGGCCAGTCTTCAGGTAGTTTCCAACCTGTATCTTTTTGTGCTGGTGGCCAGTCCACAATGTCTTTCACGCGCTGGGTGGTATCTGCAAAACCCAATTTGGCCATAAAATCGCCTGTTAATTTTGGCGAAGAGGTACTGATCAGCCCCTCCTGAATCTCCAGTTCCATCAGCGTTTTATGTTTCAGTTCTTCGTAATATTTTTCGATGAGTTCGGTGTTACCTGTGTACATGTAATCTGCATAAAACATCAAGGCCATATGTTGTTGCCATTCCGTAGGCCAGGTGGGAAATTCCATAAAGTATTCGATGGTTTTTCGGGCGATGGAATACTCGTTGTCCACCGAGTAATGACTGAGTTGGTTCAAATAGGCATCGGCTTCGTAAGGGATCCTTTCACGGTCGCCATCTACATAATAACCTGCAAACGAAGTGGCTTTTTGCGAATATTTGCAAAGCTCCCAAACCTGATTGAGAATATCGTTAGAACTGGAAAAGGAACTGGTGCTCTCGTCGAAATAATTAAAATAGGCTACCTGTTTTAAATCATCTGCTTTAATATCTGAATTTGGAGTGCCGGAGCTTCCATACAGTTCGACATAACGGAACGGCAGTAAAACCGGGAAAGAATCGGGCAAGGCCACCGCTATTGATTTTGTATTACGTTTGTCGGGTTTTAATTGTATTTGATAGTGGTTTTTTTCGGGCGATACATGTAGTTCCACTTCGGCATACCGGATGGTTCCGCCCGGCTTTTGATCTATTTTTCCATCCAACAGTTTTTCACCTAAACGGATGATGAGTGTTTCGGCCTTTTTGGCTTGATAATCTATTTCGAGGGTGGCGAAAGCATCTTTACCGAAATCAGCAAAATAGCTGCCGTTGTTATTCTTTTTAAAATCAATGGGTTTAATCCGCTCAACCTGAAAGTAGTTGTGCGATGTTAGCTTGCTGCCAAAGTTGCCTGTTTGAAATTGTTGCGGTGCCGAATACTCCGAAATACGGTTGTCTTTATCGAAAATACGCACTTTCCAATAATACGTTTTGTTCGCCTGTAGTGGTTCCCCACCCAATTCAATATTGGTATTTTGCACGCTACGCATGTTTCCGCTATTCCATACATCACCTAAATTGTTGTTAATATTTTGTTTGGAAGAGGAAACCAGAACCTGATAGCCTTTTTGAACAAGGGCTTCTTTGGGTACAAACCAGCTAAACTCCGGTTTGTTGTCGATAATTTTGGTGTAACTCGGATCGCGGATGTATTCCACGGTTAATCCTGATGGGATGCCCGAATAAGGGTCGGCATATTTTTTTGCCAGTTCGTCGTTTTTCTTTCTGAATTGAAGTAGCGTCTTTTGGTACTTTGCCTTTTTTGCAAGGTTGTTAATCTCCTGCGGATCGGATTTTAAATTGTATAACTCCTCCGATGATTTGTCGTTGATATAACGCATATATTTCCATTGAGCGGTGCGCAGGCCTTCGCTGGGCGGAATATTATCAAATTCCCATAGATGTTCAATTAAAACGGTATCGCGCTGCATGGATTTTTCTTTACCCGAAATAATGGGCACGAGGCTTTTCCCCTGATAGGTTTTAGGAATTTTAACGTCGGCTAAATCTAAAATAGTGGCAGGAATATCGATGTTTAGGGCCATTTCCGAAATATCGAGGTGTTTTGAAACCCGGGGGTCGTAAACAATCATTGGCACGCGAATAGAGTTGTCGTACATAAGCCATTTGCCGGCCAGTTGACGCTCGCCCAAAAAATAACCGTTGTCGCCCATAAAAATAATTACGGTGTTTTTATCTTGCCCGGTTTCGGCCAGTTTTTTTCGAATCTTGGCAATTTCAAGATCTACGCCATAAATCATTCTATAATAGCCCTTTACGCTGTGCTGGTATTTTTCTGGCGTATCATAGCGCCAGGTCCAGCGCAAGCGGTTAAAGCCTTCGCGCACGGATAGGGGCAAAGCGTTAAAGTATTTGTCTTCGGCTAGTTTGGGCTCAGGCATGTCCATATCCTGATAAAGTTTATCAGGCTCTTGCTGCCAAAAATACTGCAAGGGTGCATTATCATGGGCATGTGGTGCGCTAAAACTCAGCGATAAACAAAAGGGTTTGTCGGCGGGGGCTGTGTCGATAAAGTCGAGTGCTTGCTGACCGGTATAGCGTGTTAGGTGAACGGTATCCTTACCCAGTGTTTTATAATAATACCCACGTCGGTCGGGGAAAAGCCCATTGCGGTCGTAGTCTTCAATTTTATCGAACATGGCTTTTTTATCGGGGAAATTCACCCCGAATTTGCCATAAAATCCGGTATAATAGCCTGCTTGCTTCAATAATTTAGGATAGGCCGTTTCCATGTATTCCTCGCGGATATCGTTTGTTTGAAAAGTATATTTATGGGTGCGCTCGTGCAAGCCACTAAAAATGCTGGCACGACTGGCCGAACAAATGGGAGTAGTTACCATGGCTTGCTGAAAATAGACTCCCTGTTCGGCAAGCTTGTCCATTTCGGGGGTTTGGATTATTTTGTTGCCAGCGTATCCCAAGGCATCCCAACGCTGATCGTCGGTTAAGATAAAGATGATATTGGGACGCTCTTTGCCGTTATTAGCAGCTATGGCTCCTTTTGTTGCAAAGGTGCAACCTATCAGGGCAATTACAAAAAAAATGATTGCTTTGGCTTTATACATAATCAATACTTTTTCAAAATATTTTATTTTCATTGGGATGTTTGGTTCGTGCTTGCGTGTTTTTGGCTCCAAATAAACAGCTTATGCAACACTTCGTTATATTTTTGTAACTATCTGAATGTTAGAGTTTTTGATGAGTTACGCGATTTTCGCTAACCCCTTGATAATATAGCGTTTGTAAATAAGTCTAATGTCTATTATCCCAGCCTGACGGATGGCAGGTAAAATCTAACGGTCTATTGTTATGGGGAGCGCTTTCTTATAATCGTTCGCGGTTTTTGTTTGTTAGCGGTGCTTTTATATCAAATTAAATTAAAACGTTCCTATTAGTGCATACTTGTCCGCATTACAAAACACCTGGCTATAAAACGAAAAATCCGGTCTATTGGTGTCCATTTTTCGATCTAACTGAATGATGGGCTGATCTTTACTTACTTTAAAGTTGTCCTGAATTTTTTCAGTGGCCAAAATAGCCTGTATTCTCTGTTCGCCGCCCGTAACTTCTAATTGATAGTGCTTGCGTAGCAGATCGAACAAGGATTTATTCTCGAAGCTAAGGGCGCTCAGGCGTGGTAAATTAATGTTGGGTATCATAGTGATATCGTAAAAAACGGGATCGTTGTTTATTAATCTAAGACGTTCCAGATAGATACAGCCAAACTCTTTTTCCCTGTCGGTCAGTTCAAACGAAAAAGCTTTATTCCATGGTCTCACTTCCGGTTTCACGATGATCAGAGTGGTCAGGTTTTCCATTCCCAAGGCTGCCGTGGTGCCGCCTAGCGACAAAATGCCAACCCCCATGGGCGTACCCTTAACGATGCTTCCTTTACCTTTTCTTTTAACAATAAAACCATCGTTCACCAATTTGTCCAGCGCCTTTCGGATGGTTGGGCGAGTAACACCATGCGTGGCGCATAGTTCGTTTTCTGATGGGAGCAGATCTCCCTCACGGTATATCTTCTCCGAAATATGTTTGCGCAACGATTCATAAACTAAAGAATGTTGCGGTTTCCTGATTGTCTTCATGTTACCTTTTTTCAGCTCAGATGCCATCTATAAATCTGTATATTTTTTTTGATGGAATTGAAATATAAAATTACAAAAATAATTGTAAATACAAGCCCGATTAACATGTAAATACAAATAATAAATTTCGTACTTATCTTAAGCAACACATAATCAAGCCTTTAAAATAAAAATAAAAATAATTTTCAATTTTAACTTGTGTTTACAAGTTAAAATATTAAATTTGTGTCAAAATATTGAATATGGCTACAGTTGTAATAATGCCTCGACAGGGGCAGTCAGTTGAATCCTGCATTTTTACCGAATGGTTTAAACAGGTAGGAGACGAAATTAAAAAAGGCGAGCCTTTGTTTGCCTACGAAACGGATAAAGCTTCGTTTGAAGACGAGGCTCCTGAAGATGGTATCCTGTTAGGTGTTTTTTGTGAGGAAGGCGACGAAGTCCCCGTATTGCAAAATATTGCTGTGATAGGTAAAGCCGGCGAAAGTATCGATGCCTTTAAGCCAGGAGCTTCATCTGAAAGCAAGGGAGAGCCCGAACAAGAAAAAAGCTTACCAGAAACGGTGGCTGAAACTACTCCTGAAGTGGTGGTTGAAACTAAAACCAAAGGCGCCGGAGAAGAGGTGAAGATTTCGCCTCGTGCCAAAAAGCTGGCTTTAGAAAAAGGAGTTCCCTTTGAAACACTTGTTGGTTCAGGTCCTGAGGGTCGCGTTATCGAAAGAGATGTTCAGGCGTATATCGCTTCGAATCCTAAAATGACTCCCCTTGCAAAAGAAGTGGCTAAACACGAGGAGGTAAAAACTGTTGAAAAGGGATCAGGATTAGCTGGTACCGTTAAGGCAGCCGACCTTACCGCCAAAAACCCAGTTTATGCGGGAGATTTTGAAATTAAAAAGATGCCGCATATTCGCAAGCTGATTGCCAAGGCCATGCATGCTTCTTTACAGAATTCAGCACAGCTAACCCACCATTTGGGTGCCGATGCACGCCGTGTTATGGAATTGCGTAAGCAGATAAAAGAAAAAGTAGGCGCACCAAATATTACCCTTAATGATATGGTGTGTATGGCCGTAATAAAAGCCTTAAAAAAGTTCCCCGATGCCAATGCACATTTCTTGGGCGATAGCGTTAAATATTTCAATAAGGTTCATCTTGGTTTAGCTGTGGATACGGACCGTGGATTGATGGTGCCGGTAATTAAAAATGCCGACGACCTTTCCATTAGTGGATTGTCGCGCCAGTTTAAGGAAGTGGCCGAAGCTTGTCGTCTGGGAAGTATTGATCCGAGTCTTTTATCATCTGAAGCTGCATCCTTTACCGTGTCGAATCTTGGTAATTATGGTGTAGAGATGTTTACCCCGGTAATTAACTTGCCACAGGTAGCCATCCTGGGTGTTAACACCATTGTACCGCGACCTGCCGATTTGGGTGGAGGAGTATATGGTTTTGTGCCTTTTATGGGATTAAGTCTTACCTACGATCATCAGGCACTCGACGGTGGCATGGCAACCCGTTTTTTAAAGCAGATTGCCACTGAAATGGAGAATTTAGAAATAGAATTTTAGGCACACTAGAATATAAACCTATGTATGATTTAGCAATAATTGGCGGTGGCCCTGGTGGCTATGTGGCCGCTGAAAGGGCTGGAGCCAAAGGCTTAAAAGTAGTTCTGATTGAAAAAAAAGAACTCGGCGGGGTTTGCCTCAACGAAGGTTGTATACCCACAAAAACTTTGTTGTACAGTGCAAAACTGTACGATAATGCTCTGGAAGGCGCAAAATACGGAATAACTGCTAATGATGTTAGCTTTGATTTTGGAAAAATGATGGCCCGTAAGGAGAAGATAGTGAAGAAGTTGGTAGGTGGAGTAGGGGCTAAAATGAAAATGTTTAATGTTAAAGTTATAAACGCTACAGCTATTATCAAAGGCCGTACCCAACGGGGTAT
>JAGXIO010000156.1 GCA_024635555.1 Saccharicrinis sp. | reverse complement strand
TGACTGTCTATATTTAACAGCAAAATAAACCAATTTTTCCCTCAGACCCAAATATTGTACGTGATCCCTATGAGTCGCACTCCGAGTCCCTGATTTATTCAAGTCCCTGGTATTGTTTTTTAAGACAAAAAAAAAGCTGCCCAAATCGGACAGCTTTTATATTTATTTAAATTAGAAAATTATTTTTCCATTTGTTCTTGTGTTCTTTTCATTAGACTTTCTACGGTGAGGATTTCTAGGAAGGACGTACCTTCACCTACACCTAAATTGCTGCCCAAATAAGCAACCTGTTCATTATCTTCGAGTACACCTTTCTTTTTAAGCTTATTGATGGTTTTTATCAATATTTCCTCTTTGCTTCCACCATGCTCCATTATCTTAGCTGATACACCGTACGAAAGACTCAACTCACGAGCTGTTCTTTTGTTGTAGCACAACGCAGTAATTGGGGTTCTACCGCGGAAAGCAGCTAAATATCGTGCTGTACGACCGGTGAAACTATCGGTAAGGATGGCGCCAATATTTAAATCGTCAGAAGCTTTTACCGCAGTCTCAGCTAAGTAGGCTGTTCTACTTTTTGCCGTCCTAGTAAGGGGTATGTCGTTACGGTTGTCTTTAGCTGCTTCAACTTCGCGTGCTATGCTCGACATGGTTTGAACGGCTTCAACACCATAGTCGCCATAAGCGGTTTCGCCGCTAAGCATAATGGCATCAGTACGGTAGTAAATGGCATTGGCCACATCAGTTACCTCGGCACGAGTTGGACGAGGATTTTTAATCATGGTATGGAGCATTTGTGTTGCCACGATAACAGGCTTTTTGCGCTCCACACACTTACGTATTAATTGGCGTTGTATTCCCGGAATTTTTTCCTGTGCAATTTCAATACCCATGTCGCCGCGGGCAATCATTACACCATACACGCACTCAATAATTTCATCGATGTTGGTAACACCTTCTTGGTTCTCAATTTTGGCGATAATTTTCGCAGGACACTCAAGACGATCCAGTTCGTTTTGAACGTCGGCCACATCGTCTGCATTACGCACAAAAGAGTGAGCTATAAAATCAACTTCTTGCTCGGCTGCATACTCAATAAAGCGAATATCTTTTTCGGTAAGTGAGGGTAGGTTAATGCGAACACCTGGTGTATTAACACTTTTACGTCCACCTATTTCACCATCATTTTCCACTCTACAAACTAAGTGGTCAGCGTTTTTCTCTATTACTTTAAGTGCTGTTTCTCCATCGTCGATGAGTATGTCGCCACCTACGCTCATGTCTTGCACAAAATCATTGTACGAAACACAAATGCACGCTTTTGTTGATTTGGTTTCGGAGTCACCTTTTACCAATATCATATCGCCTTTTACCACTTGTATCTTGTTACCGTCTTCGGTTTTAGTGGTGCGGATCTCCGGACCTTTGGTATCTACCAAAATGCCAACTTTATCTGAGATGGATCTTACGGTGCTAACTACCCGACAAAGTCCTTCATAATCCATATGGGCTGTGTTCAACCTCACCACGTTTACTCCGGATTTGATCAGTTGTTTTACGTATTCATGGTCACACTTAATGTCTGACACGGTAGCGACAATTTTTGTAAACTTTTTCATCAACTAATTATTTATTTCAAATGTTTTACTGTGCAAAATATTTTATTGTTGTTTTTTTATTAATGCTTCAATGGCCAAATTATAGGAATACAAACCAAATCCAGCAATACATCCCATGCACACCGGCGATAGAAAGGAGTGATGCCTAAAAGTCTCGCGTTTGTATATATTTGACAGGTGTACTTCGATAACAGGGGTGTTTATTGCGCTTATGGCATCTGCCAGCGCTATAGAGGTGTGGGTGTAAGCACCGGCATTAAAAACAATTCCATCGTAACTAAAGCCTACTTCATGAAGTTTGTCTATCAGTAAGCCTTCGCTATTTGATTGATAATAATACAGTTCTACATTGCTGTAATCCCCTTTCAGTTGGGCAAGGTAACTTTCAAATGTTTGATGTCCGTATATGTCAACTTCTCTTTTCCCAAGTAAGTTAAGGTTTGGACCATTTAAAATTAAAAGCTTCATGTATTTAAGTTGTGTTGGAAGTTACGTTTTGCTTTTGTAATTCTGCTTTTTGTAACCGAGGACAAAGGTATTGAAAAGTTATCTGAAAATAAACACTATATTATGGCTCCAGGTAAAAAATATCTTATTCATAATTATTATGCCTTTAGTTTATCCTTTTTTGCATAAGGTTAGGATAGTAACCAAGTGTTTAATGTGTTGTATATTAGTTATATGTAATTTTAACGATCGATTTAACGCTTTGTTATAATTTTAATAATTTGACAATATTTAACTTTGTTTCCATATAATTTGGCGCATACAAATCACAACATGTTTAATTAATAGCATGACATTCCTGAACAAATTTTATTAAATAGCTTACATCAAAAAAAAAGTTGTCAATATAAGTTCCAAATCTATTACAGTGATTTAAAATATCCTCTCACAGTAAAGTACAGTGTAATTTATTTTTAATAAAAATGAGGATTCTTATTTAAGATTGGTTATTAATATAAATGGTAAGTATCATATATATAGCAGTTTAATCTATTTTATTAAGTGCCAGTTCGAAATTGCGACAAGGATTTATTTTAAGAAGCGCAAGAAATATATTTACATAAAAAATATGATTTACTTGATTGGCAATAATTAAATATTTATATTTACGCCCAGTTGCATTATACATTAATTTAATTTTATTAGTATGATTTGGGAATCAGAAATTGAAGAATTCAGGGCTTACCTGAAAGTAGAAAAAGGCTTATCGGATAATTCTATCCATGCTTATGTTACCGATTTGACTAAATTGGTAAATTTTTTAAAGGAAAAGAATTATAAGTTAGGGCCGGAAGAAGTAGTTTTGGCGCATCTTAAAGAAATGATGGAGTGGGTAACCCAAAGGGGAATAAGTCCACGCACACAAGCTCGTATTATTAGCGGGATCAAATCTTTCTATAAGTTTTTGTTAATTGAGGAAAAAATAGACCGCGATCCAACGGCATTATTGGTGTCTCCAAAAATTGGTCGAAAACTTCCTGAAATATTGTCGGTGGACGAAATTGACTCTATTATTAATTCCATTGACATTAAAAAGCCGGAAGGACAAAGAAATAAAGCAATTTTAGAAACACTATATAGTTGCGGATTACGTGTTTCGGAATTGATAGATCTTAAAATTTCCAACCTCTTTTTTGAGTCGGGTTTTGTAAAGATTGAAGGTAAGGGCAATAAGGAGCGTTTGGTTCCTATTAGCACCAAGGCCATAAAGGAAATTAATCTTTATTTGAGCGAGTATCGTCGTAACCTAAATATTCATGTGGATAGCGAAGATGTTTTGTTTTTGAACAGAAGAGGTAAGAAATTATCGCGTGTGATGATATTTACCATCATTAAAAATTTGGTAAGCAAGTTGGGTCTTCAGAAAAATGTGAGCCCCCATACATTCCGCCATTCATTTGCAACCCATTTAATTGATGGTGGTGCTAATTTACGTGCTGTGCAAGAAATGTTAGGACACGAGTCAATTATTACAACCGAAATTTATACACATCTTGATAAAGAGTATCTTAAAAATACAATGATACAGTTTCATCCAAGGTCGTAATGCTTAAAAATTAACCAATAAAAAAAAGAGGCACTTTTAGTGCCTCTTTTTTTATGCCTTAAAAAAGGTAAAAATAACCTTTCCGTTTTCCCTGTTCTCAATAAAATTTGTATGATGATTAAATGTTATCCGGCCCGAATGCTCAAAAATAAGCAATCCATCTTGCGATAATAACTTATGCTCAAGAATAAGATCGGGTATTTGGTCGGCACTTTTTAAATCGTACGGCGGATCAGCAAAAATGAGATCAAATTTCTCGTGTGTTTTTTCCACAAACTTAAAAGCATCTCCTTTAATTATCCTAAGCTGCGAATCTAAGTCGAGCTCTTCTGCCGTTTTTTTTATAAACTTAAAATGATTGTAACTAAGTTCAACGCAGGTAACGTCTTTACTTCCTCGCGAACAAAATTCATAGCTTATGCTACCTGTTCCGCCAAATAGGTCAAGTACTTTTAGTGCAGTAAAGTCAACGGTATTGTTTAGTACGTTAAACAAATTTTCTTTGGCAAAGTCCGTAGTAGGTCTTGCTTTAAAACTTTTAGGTGGAGAAAATCTTCTGCCTTTTAATGAGCCGCTAACTATACGCATAAGGGAATGTTAAACAAGTTAAGATGGTTTTGTATAGATAAGTTTTTAAAAACATTGGAGAACTTAAAGTGCTTAGTTGAGTTATCGAGCTCAACCTGCTTAACGTATTGTTTGAGCAGAGAATATACTTCGCTTGATTTTTCAATATTACCTGTCAAAAAAACTTTGGTGTTGCGTGTGTCTAATTTCATTTGCTCAAATACGAACAAAGTAAAATATAAAAATTCTTTTTTGTCGTGGTATTTGAAAGTGTTGTGCATTTTTAAATTGTTGCCAGAAATTACAATAATATCAAAGTAAAATCCAGCTGGCTGAACGTTAACATGCACATGGTTATGTGCCATATCAATGGGTGTACTCAATAGTGCCGTCTCAATAAAAGGAGTTGCCTGACAAAAATATCGGATGTTTTTATAATATTTATCTAAAATAGATAGGAGCTGTTGAGGTACCTTGAAAGCGCAAATAGCATCGGCCATTTTTATTTTGTTGGCATAGTTTACCTCTGTTGAGCTGTTTGTACGACCCGAAAAACAAAATGATAGATAATCTGGATTATTATCCTCGTTATACAGCGCTTGTGGAATTAAAGAATAAACACTGGTGTTATATAAAACGAATATTTTTTGATAGGGATAAACTAACAGATCGTTGCGGCTTAACTCCAACTCCAAAACGTCGAAGATGTTTTCATTGAGTTTAAGTGGCCGATTTTCGAATTGGATGTATTGATTGCTCACCGGGTCGAGCACACAAAAAGAAAATCCATCCAACTGAAGTTGGATGGATAAAAAATAAGAGGTTGTAATTTTAATATCGAAACTAGGGTCGATAACCGATATATTGTCCATATATAAAACTATTCCCAGTTACCCGCATTGTTGTTGGTTTCGGTAAGAGAACCTACTTTTAGACCGGGATAGCGTTCTAATTTTAATGTTAAATCACTCATGTTATCAATTTCCTGTTGCTCCAGACCATTCATATAAACATTGTTATGAACTTTGGCCTCAAAAACGTGTACCTTAACTCCCGAGCCGGTTTCAACAATTCCCGATCCCAGAACAAACTCTTCGCCATCGGTGAACGGAACATAACGCAACGAATCGATGTGGTAACGTTTTCCAAATAATGAATCAAGCACACTTACTAAAATAGTGTCGCGTTTAATCATTCCTACGCTCAGAGCTTTTTCTTCAGTCCAGCCTGCTTCTACTAAGCTATCTGAAAGACTACCCTCTTTTTTTACTAACTTTAGCGAGTCATTTTTTACAAAGTTAATCAAGGTGTCAAAGCTGCCGGTAAACCGATCATAAACTGATTTAAAAGCTACCTCCGCAGTCCTAATTTCCTTAAGGTTTTTGATTACAGCATTACTGCGTATTTTTTGGTGTTCAATAAATCGGATAGGCCTATTGATGCTTTCCACACAGAAATACCCTAACGCAATGATGGCAATTACAAGTACGATTTGAATTACTGTTTTCATTATTTACAGATTTTGTATTAGTTTGAATGCACAAATTTATAAAAAAATTTAAACTTAAAATTTCCATTTGCCTAAATTATACAAATAATGATAAATAAACACCTCACAAGCATAATAAGACAAAGTTTTAGCCATATTCCTACACAATCGCAGGAAAATGCCATCGAAAAATTTGCTGATTTCTTAATCGAACAAGCCGAGTATCCTGTTTTTTTGCTAAAAGGTTATGCCGGAACAGGAAAGACTTCGCTGGTAAGCTCTTTTGTGGAGGCATTGGGACAGTTGAATTTTAAAATGGTTTTGATGGCTCCAACCGGCAGAGCCGCTAAAGTGTTTTCGGGATATGCCAACTGTACTGCCCATACCGTGCACAAAATTATTTATCGGCAAAAGTCGGCCAACGATGGTTTTGGTTCTTTTAATCTGAATAAAAATTTGCGTCCCGAAACTATCTTCTTTGTAGATGAGGCCTCCATGATTCATGGTTCTTCGGCAGAGTATTCTGGTTTTGGAACCGGCAACTTATTGGAGGATCTGCTTAATTTTGTTTTTGAAGGTCATAATTGCCGATTGGTGCTTATAGGCGATACAGCTCAGTTGCCGCCCGTTGGTAATTCCGAGAGCCCAGCCTTGGATATGGATAAATTAAAATATTATTCCGCAAGCGTAACAGAATGTTTCCTGTATGATGTGGTAAGGCAATCTAACGAAAGTGGTGTGTTGAGTTGTGCGTCGGATTTACGTTTGCAAATTGAAACGGAAAATATTTTAGATAAACTTCCCAAGATACATTTAGATGGCTTTATGGATGTTAAGCGGATATCGGGTGAGGAGCTCATAGATGCCATTACCACTTCGTACGATACCGTGGGCATGGGTGAAACCTTAATTGTAAATCGTTCCAATAAACGAACTAACCTATATAATAAAGGTATCCGCAACAGTATCCTTTACAAAGAGGAGGAGCTAACGGTGGGGGATATCATATTAGTAGTTAAAAATAATTACCATTGGTTAAAGGACAGTAAAGAGGTGGATTTTATTGCCAATGGTGATATTGCCGAAGTTGTGAGGATAAGAGGATACGAAGAGCTGTATGGATGCAAGTTTGTAAATTGTGTGGTTCGTCTGTTGGACTACAAAGAACTGGAAGTTGACGTTAAATTGATGCTCGATGTGCTCAACTTGGATACGCCCGGTTTGTCGCAAAAGGAGCAGGAGCAATTTTTTTATACGGTAATGGAGGATTATGCCGATTTAACACCAAAGCAAAAACAGTACGCGGCTGTTAAAAATAGCGATTACTACAATGCCCTCCAGGTAAAGTTTGCCTACGCCATGACGTGCCATAAAGCCCAAGGTGGACAATGGAAAAATGTTTTTGTGGATCCCGGTTTTGTACCCGATGAAAATATAAACCGCGATTATTACCGCTGGCTCTACACCGCGTTTACCCGTTGTACCGAAAAACTTTATCTGGTAAATTTTAAAGAGGATTATTTTGAATAACAGTGGTAGATAGTGCCTATGTTAATATTCCTACCCTTGATCTCGTCTACTACTTTGTATGCTGGTTTTTGACTGTGTTGCCCCTTGAGTAATTGGATAGAAAATAGTATAAGTCCTCGAAAACCTGGTAATCGCGCTTAGCATTACCATCGCTCATTGTTGATTTGGCCGGACTTTGTGAAAGACCTATGTTTGCTAAAATTCAGATGACTGGTCTAACCTGCTTAATTCATAAACCACAAATTAACTAAAAACCTATTTAACATTTTTAATTATGTAAAAATATATGACCCGATTTTTGAATTTCGATTTGCATATTTGGTCAAGTGTTGGCCTTGACGTTCAGAAGTCGATGTGTGACGGCATTAATTATGTTTTATAGTTGTGGCTATGTGTATAGTTCTCCCACCTTGAGTTCGTCAAGTTAATGTAAGGTTTTGATAGTCAAATACTTTATTGCGGCTTCCTTTAGGTGACTAACACGGACAGCATCTCAAAGCTTTTGGTCTGGATGTATTTGGTAGGGCAAAACTTGGGGAGTTCGATTTTTATCTTCGTTTTCATTTCCTTGACCCACGCTGCCGTTTTGATAATTTTGTTCTGGAGGGTCTTAAAAGTTGCATTGAGCCTTGCGTTACCCGTTAGTCCGGTTTGCCCCACCTTTTCGCTTTGGTCGCACCATTCCATGAAATCCTTGGATGCAAAATGGCTGTCGCCCCTGACGATGATTGTTGTGTGTGGCCACTGTCGGCGCAGGCGAACCACAAGCTTTTTTAGCAAAGAGGCAATGTTGTTCTGTTTGTTTCTTCTGCCTGGTTTTAGTATAGTGGTAACAAGCTTGCCTGATAGCCCCTCGTAAATGTGCAGTGGCATATAGCAATAATCATGGTAGTAATTATTGAACAAACATAACTGTTGTTGGCCATAGGTGTTGTTGTTGGTGTCGTCGCAGTCAAGGATGATTACCTTTGGTTGGGAAGCATAGGAGTCGATAAAAACATCGACCATTTGTTCTCCTATTTTGTACAGATCCGCATTCCCGACCATGTTCTACAACCGGCTCATGGTCGATTGCGACCCCAGGTCATTGCCCGTTTGTGGCAGTCTGCCAACGCATGTTTTCAGTATCATATCTTCGCGCATGTCGTTGCAGTCGTTACAGTCCTCGTACCCCGCCGCTATCTGGAATACCCGCTGGGTAATCAATTCTTCGATGGTATGGTCGATGTACCTGTCGTCCCTTTTGTCTTATATGCAATTACTTATCTTATCGGTCAGCCCCAATTGCCTGTTGATCTCTCGCAGCAAAAGCAAACCGCCGTCGCTACTGATACGGTCGCCCGTGAAGCTAAGTTCAATGTTTTTATGGTCAACAGGAAAAAGTTCTAGAACCTGTTCTTTTTTCTCCGTAATTTTCTGTATCATTGTCATAAGAGGGTTTGTTGTACACCCTGAAAATACTGATTCTTCAACAATTTTCAGGAACATATACTCTTTTTTTTATGCATATTTCAGGCTATATCCATGTCTATCTCACAATAAGAATGACAGTTATTTGAAAAACTCAAATATGTGAATTATGTAAATATTACTCTGAATTGTGTAAAACTTTCGCATTCAAAGATGCCGACCTTTGTTTGTTAAATTTTTTGCCATCGTAATGATTCTTACGCTGAGTGCTCCAATGGCATTTGCCGTGAATAAAAATCAAAGATCGGAAGAAACAAAAGTAACTTTTTTTGTAATCTGATCGTAAAAAGCTCATCCACAAGCCTAAACTACATCAGGTAGAACTGGAATTACAAAACGAAGAATTTATGCAGGCAAGAGTACATGCAGGATTTGCTGAAAAAAAACATACCGAATTATATGAGTATGCCCCTTCAGGATTCTTAATTCTTTCAAAGGCTGGGAAAATAACTGATTTGAATATTAATGCAGGATTTTTATTGGAAAAAGAAGAAGAAAACGACAGGCTAAAACCAGCTTTATTGGTCAATATGAGCCACGTAATCAGGACACCACTGATATGCTTTATACTATTTTTTCTCTCCTATATATCTGTTTCGTCGCAAGGCAATCAGGTGACTCGAGATAATTACACTGGCTATTGGGAATCACCTGGATCTTGGAACCCCCAATGGAATACCCCATTGACTAGAGATATCAATCAAGATATAGTTATTAAAGGTTTTATAACGAGTAGTGTAGGCCTTATTATCAGTCCCAAACACTTAACGGTTGAGAAAAACGACACCTTGGTTATTGAAGGTGATTTAGAACTCGGAAAAGATGCTGAACTTATAATTCAGGATAGTGCAGTTTTAATTGTGTTGGGTTCTGTTTTCATTACAGATTCTAAAACAAAACACATTGACGTGCATAATGATGCTTATTTTATTGTTAGTGGAGATTTTAAGGTGCAGAGTGGTGCAGAAATGACTCATTTTAAGGGTGACGATGCGCAACCCAATATATTTATAGGCGGAGAGATATGGCCCGTTGCTATTACTGATGACGACAATAAATATGCTTCTTTAAATTGTAAAAACCCCAAAGAAAGATATCAGGAGTCAGGTTGCGCTTACGGCAATTTTGATGACTTCCAAATCGATTCTCTATATCCTTTTTATCAATCTTTGATTTGTGGTGATCCTCCGACAATTACCATGATGCCTGTGGATGCCACTATCTGTGAAAACAGTTCTTATACGATTAGCGGAGTCACCGTAACCAATGGCAACGACGACTATTCTTGGAGCCATAATGGAAAAGGTAGCCTTTCGGGTGCTACCACACTTACACCTACCTATGTGGCGGGAGTGCTTGATGTTGGTCAAACGGTTATCCTGACGCTTATCGCCAAAGCTGAACCAGACTGTGCAGATGCCACGGATCAAATGAATATCAATGTTGAAGCTGCTGTAATTGCAAATGCTAGTGTAGATGCCAGCATCTGCCAAAATAGTTCACATACAGTGAGTGGAGCTAGCGTTACAAACGGAACCGGAAGCTATCTATGGACGCATAATGGAAAGGGTACACTTTCGGGTAATACCACATTAACACCCAAATACACGCCAACAGCGCTTGATGCAGGCCAAACGGTAATCCTTACACTCACAGCCAAAGGTAAAGCAGATTGTGCCGATGCCACGGATCAAATGAATATCAATGTTGAAGCTGCTGTAATTGCAAATGCTGGTGTAGATGCCACCATCTGCCAAAATAGTTCACATATAGTGAGTGGAGCTAGCATAACCAATGGCAACGGTAACTATCTATGGACTCATAACGGGAAAGGTTCTCTTTTGGGTAATACCTCATTGACACCAAAATATACCCCAGCAGTGCTTGATGCAGGCCAAACGGTACTACTCACGCTCACCGCCGAAGGTAAAGCAGACTGTGCGGATGCAACGGATCAAATGAATATCAATGTTGAAGCTGCTGTGATTGCAAATGCTGGTGTAGATGCAATCATCTGCCAAAATAGTTCGCATACAGTGAGTGGAGCTAACGTTACAAACGGAACCGGAAGCTATCTATGGACGCATAACGGGAAAGGTTCTCTTTCGGGTAATACCACATTAACACCCAAATACACGCCAACAGCGCTTGATGCAGGTCAAACGGTACTACTCACGCTCACCGCCGAAGGTAAAGCAGACTGTGCCGATGCCACGGATCAAATGAATATCATTGTTGAAGCTGCTGTAATTGCAAATGCTAGTGT
>JAGXIO010000155.1 GCA_024635555.1 Saccharicrinis sp. | reverse complement strand
TTGTACCCTTGTATAACGGTGTTTTTAATTGAAAAAAGCCCCACTATAATTAGTGGAGCTTCCATTTATATTATCAAACCATCGCTGCTTGCAGAGCTTTGAGTTATGACTAAAAAAACTTTATCGCTTCCAAACTGCCACTTTCTATCCTCAAAACATCAGTCAATAAATTATTGGCCAATCTACTAGCACCTATCCTAAAAAGAGTATTATTCAACCACACTTCACCTAATACATCACTTACTACTGTGTAATAATTCACTGCTTCAATGGTTTCTGCAATTCCACCTGCAGGTTTAAAACCTACTTTTCTTCCGGTTTTGGCATGATATGCTTTTATGGCTTTACACATCACGTAGGCAGCATCAAGCGTTGCTGCTGTGGGTATTTTACCCGTGCTTGTCTTAATAAAGTCGGCACCGGCATCCATGGCAATGATAGAAGCATTCCAAATGAGCTGCGCATCTCCGATGGCTCCCGTTTCCAATATCACTTTCAGGTGAGCCTCGCCACAAGCATCTTTAAGCTGAAGTATCTCCTCATAAACAAATTCGTAGTTACCTTCTAAAAACTCCCCCACCGAAATAACCACATCAATTTCGTTGGCTCCAAAACTAACTGCCTTTTTAACCTCCATCACTTTTATATCCAAAAATGTTTGCGACGAGGGAAAGCCCGCGGCCACAACCGCCTTCTGAACTTCTTCCACTTTTAGGTATTGTTTGATGATAGGCGCGAAGACCGGAAAAACGCAAACGGCGCCTACCGATGGCATATCGGGATATTTTTCCTTAAAATCGTTTACCTTTTGTACAAAGCCAGTCACCGAATCCGCCGAATCCGTTTCCTTCAAAGTGGTTAGGTCGATACAGCTAAATATTTTTTTTAGCACATCAGCATCACTTGCCAAATGCTGGTTGGCATTGGTAATACGTTCAATTTCGGACTTGATATCCGCCGCTTTAAAATCAATAGTGTACTCGTCTAATATGTTTTCTGATTGCATCATTATTGTAATTTTTTATTGTTGATATGTCTGTCTTTATCTCGTTTGGTTTTTTTGCTGATATTTTTTTGCAGCGCCTCATCCAGGTCAATACCCGTTTGATTGGCCAAGCAAATCAAAACCCAAAGCACGTCGGCCATTTCATCGGCCATATTGTCGTTTTCACCCTCCTTAAACGATTGCTCCCCATATTTACGCGCTATTACCCGAGCCAGCTCACCTACCTCTTCCGTAAGAATAACCATGTTGGTCAGCTCGCTAAAATACCGTACTCCGTAGGTTTTTATCCATTCATCAACCTTTTGCTGCGCTTCTTTTATCTCCATAATAAAATTATTGCCCTAAATTACACTTGTTTTATTGCTTAACCTGAAATAACGATAAATTATTCGAAATTTGATTTTATATGTACTCACTTTGTAGTTACACAAATCACCAAACGTTGTTTATTATGGAAGTATCTATTATACAAATTGGCAACTCCAAAGGGATTCGGTTTAGCAAAACCATTATCGAAAAATATAATTTTCGAGATAAAGTAGAACTGGTCATGGAAAAAGGACACCTTATCGTAAAACCTATACCACAACCTCGAAAAGGCTGGGAGTAAGCATTTAAAAAAAATGGCCGAAAATGGTGATGATAAATTGCTTTTTAATGATGTTTTTGATGATGAGGACTTTGTGGAATGGAAATAAGACAGTATCAAATATTACTTGTAAATCTCGACCCAACCGTTGGAAGTGAGATTAAAGAAACCAGACCTTGTGTTGTAATTTCGCCGAACGAAATGAATAAATACTTAAGAACCGTTGTCCTCGCTCCATTGACTACAAGTTCAAAAAACTACCCAACACGCATTGAAATAAATCAGGAAAGTAAAATTGGTTGGATAATACTTGACCAAATTAGAACGGTTAGTAAAGAAAGAATTGTTAAACCATTAGGCGCACTCTCAAAATCGCAGATAAAGTTATTAAAATCTGCTATTCAAGAGACTTACGTAAATTAAAACCAATAGATCTAAATATGTTACTAAAGATTGAAAACGAACTCGACGACCTTCTCCTACCCTATACCATAGACCTATCTATATTTCATAAAATTGAAAATACCGACTTGATCGAGCATATCAGTCGAGTTGGGTTTGTTCTTTATAAGAGAAGCAAGGTGAAAAATGCAGGGAGCATGGGGCGTGGGGCAGGGAGCTTGAAACGCGAAGCAACGGAGAAATAGTCCGAAGCAATGCAATAACAATTTGTAGGAACACAGAAAAAGTTGGTAGGGATGCAATAGCGATAAAAAGGAACGAAGAAATGAGAGCGAATAACACCTAACAGGTTTTTAAAACCTGTTAGGTTTCGAATAAGCTTAGAAAGACCCTAAGGCGTGTAGGAGCATTTGCCGTAAGCTTGCAAAAACTACAAATTATCCTCGGCAAACCATTCGGCATAGGAGTTGGCCGTTTCATTTAATCGCAAGCTATGTAATTTTACACCTAGGGGTAATCTGCCGCCGATTCGTTCTGCCATTTCCACCAGCATATTTTCGCAGGTAGGCTGGTAATCGGTCAGTATTACCCTTTCGCCCATTTGTGGCAGAGTAAGTAAGGCTTGGTACTCAGAATCTTTATTAAGAACCAAGGAATGATCCAGCCTATTAACCACTTCCTGATTAACAATTTTCTTAAGCACCCCAAAATCCATCACCATGCCGCATTTAGGGTTTGTAGAATCGGCATTGGGCTCGCCTATAACAGTAACCCTTAAAATATACGAATGACCATGAAAGTGTTTGCACAGTCCATCGTAATTCCATAGGGCATGTGCCATTTCAAATCTAAATTCCTTGGTAAGTCTAATCATTTTACCCATTTCTTCCATCTAAATATACCTCACAAAAATACCTTAAACCCACCTGAATACAGAAAAGTTTAAGGTATCCTTGTATTTTTATCCACTTATAAGTTTACCGAACACTTGCTCACACAGTTTACGATAGTTTGTAAACTTTCGTGCTTAAGGAAATAATAGGTGTTTTTGCCTTCGCGTTGTGAAGTCAATACGCCCTTATCCTTCAAAATACCCAAATGATGAGATGTGGTAGATTGTTCAATATTCAATAATTGATGTATTTCGGTTACGGTAAGCTTTTTACCATCCTCCAGAAAACTTAATATCGCAATGCGCATGGGGTGTGCAATAGCCTTAAGCATACCTGCGGCGCGTTCCAGCTGAGCCGCATCCAAATCCTGAATTTTCATTTCCATTATATAATCCTTCATAGCCCTAATAGCAAAATAATAACAAATGCAAATATATAAATATGTTGGCTAAATAGCAGTAACGTATCGATTATATTTAGATATTTAGATGTGAATGAAACTTTCGACCATTATAGTTTTTTAAGTCTGGAGGCATTGATAATAAACATGCAATGGCTATGGTTTTAGGCTAATCCTGTGCGTAATTTTTTAGAATTTATCTGGGGGGTAGTCGGGGTGAAGTGAAGAAATTATGCCTCAGCCTCTTTTCTTGCGGACTTTTGGGCTTCTGCTGCTTTTCCGCCACTCTTTTTCAATACGGCAATATCCTTTTTTGCCTGAACTGTAATATCGAGTGTGTACATTTTACAGACTATTTAGGAAGTTTTTGATATCTTCTGCAGAGGCAAGTGTCTTGGCAATCTGGTCTTTATTCTCAATCGCTTTTTTGACTTTTTCCACATTTCGCTTGTCAGCCCAAGACATATCGCCGCTGGGACTAATCTCATAAGGGTCGCATTGATACTCTATAGGGATATCTACGAGCATATCGTCATCGGTAACAGGAACAAGCTTGTAGGTGCGATTTTTACGTTTGACAACTATTTGCTCATTTTTGTCAACCATGTCAAAATACTTCTTTTGATTATCCCGGAACTCACGACTGGTTATGATTTTCATTTTTGTCTCTTTTAAATTGCGTACCAAAACATGTACAAAGTTGCCAAATTCTACGCTCATATCATTCAATAGATACCTTATAAGACTCACTCATTTACATTTTTAACAAGTAATATCTAAATTGTTTTTGACTTATTTATCTCTTATCTTAGGGTTTTAAAACACGACAGGCATACAATGCTTAAAAATTGAAATTATGGAAGCACTAAGACAACAATATATAGAAGATAATCAGGGTCATAAAATTGCTATTATACTGCCCATTGGCGAATATAATAAAATGATTGAGCAAGTTGAAGAACTTGAAGATATCAAACTGTACGATGAAGTAAAAGCAAAAAACGAAAAATCAATTCCTTTTGATATGTATCTGAAAAATCGGAAAGATAAAAATGCCTGATTACACCATAATCATTACCAAAACGGCCCAAAAACAGCTTGACAAATTATCTGATAAAATTGCCGAGCCAATTTTTGAGGCTATTCAAAACCTTGCTCATAATCCCCGGCCGCATAGCTGCAAAAAACTAAAAGGCCGTGATGGTTATCGTATTAGAAAAGGAAACTACCGGATTATCTACGATGTTTACGACAATATCCTTACCATTAATGTTGTTGCTGTGGGGCATAGAAAAGATATTTATGAATAGGTACTGTATATATATTTCAACGCCAATCTTTCTTACTTAAGTGGGTTCATATTTTCCAAACTAAAGATATTCTTCATAAATCCTTTTCGGCTATTTCCCAAATCAGGCAATTGCACAAAAAACAAGTACATGGTGTTGTCATCATGCGGTCGGTCGCGTTTATATCTGCGAATGACTTTGTTCATGTCTGAGGTGTACTTGCTTAGCATGGAAGTGCCCTCTACTTTAAAATCCGCTGGGTTAACTTTGTCGACTTCAATAGCGTTGCAAATCCCGTCAGGAATGCGATATAGACATGCCGAGTATCTTATCAAATATGCTTATATTTGTTGCCATTAAAACACTTCAAAATGCCCAATACCATTAAACAATATCCGCTAAATTCTTATCCCCAACGCGAAGAAAAATTGAATATCGCCACACATGCAATAGGAATTTTTGGAGCTGTGATAGCACTTATCTTAATGCTGATAAAAATAGGATCGCAGCATAGTCTTGCTCATCTGTTATCGGCTTTGATATATGGAATAAGCCTTGTCACCCTTTACACGGCATCCACCTTATTTCATAGCTCCACAAAGACTAGACTGAGGCATAGACTGAATATATTTGACCACTGTGCTATATATTTGCTTATTGCCGGCACCTATACGCCGTATGCGCTAATAACGCTTCGAGGAACCATAGGATGGGTCATTTTGGCCGTTATATGGACGATTGCCGTGAGCGGAATAGTACTTAAATTTTTCTTTACGGGTAAATATCGAATCCTCTCCACCATCATGTATGTTGCTATGGGCTGGGTGGTTGTGTTTGCCATTAAACCTTTATATAACAACCTCGATTTTGCCGGCTTTATGTGGCTAATGATGGGAGGTTTGGCCTATACCTTAGGAGCAGTTTTATATGCCATTAAAAAGATACCTTACAATCACGCTATTTTTCACGTTTTCGTTTTAATAGGTAGTGCAAGCCATTTTATTTCCATTTATTATTACGTGTTTTAAATCTAAACATTAGTTTTGTGGAGATGGACAAAAATATAGGTCTGGTTTTAGAAGGAGGTGGTTTTCGGGGTTTATATACCGCCGGCATTCTGGATTGTATGTTAGCGCACGATATAGAATTTCCCTATACTGTAGCGGTGTCTATGGGAGCGAGTAATGCCACCAACTATCTGGCCAAACAAACCAAGCGCAACCTACAAGTTCCCTATACACTGGTGAACGATGCACGCTACCTGAGTTATGCACGCTTGCTAACTAAAGGGGAGCTGTTTGGAATGGACTTTATTTTTAACGAAGTTCCAAACACCCTTATTCCTTTCGACTTTAAAGCCTTTGAATCATCGACCCAAAAACTGGTTTATGTATGCACCGATTGCCTTACAGGTCAACCCTATTACGTAACCAATAACAACACAGCAGATGCCTTCAAGGCACTTGAAGCCTCTACCAGTTTGCCCTTTGCCTCAAAAATGGTAAAACTACACGATAGGTTATTGTTAGATGGTGGCATAGCCGACCCCATACCAGTAGTAAAAGCTTTGGCCGATGGTTGCGAGAAACTGGTGGTTATCCTAACTCAGCCCAAAGAATACCGCAAAGGTTCTATTAAATTTAAAAGTCTGGTGAAGGCAAGATATCGTAAATATCCTCACCTGGCGGAGGCTATACTCAATCGCCATCTTTTGTACAATAGACAGCTAGATACGGTGGAGGCGCTGGAAGAGCAGGCAAAAGCTTTTGTATTTCGCCCCACAACAACGCTCGCCGTCAGCCGAACTGAAAAAAATAAGCGGAAGCTGAAAGATGCATTCGAAACCGGCTATCGCGATTGTATTGAAAACCTGGAAGATTTGATGGAGTTTATAGAATCCTAACCTGAACTATACCTTTTTTTTTCGGAGATATGTATAGAGTTCAGCTATGTTGCTAACGGAGATAAAATAAATGGCTGAAAATAAAAAGGGGAATTGACAAGTTGTCAAATCCCCAATTAAAAGTAAAGTATAAAGCTAACAACCTTATCTTATTAGTTGGTTTGCTTCGCATTTATTTTATCGCCTGCATGGCTCAATATGGTGCCGCTTAACATGCCGTTGTATTCAGCAGAGTTTTCTATAACAGTCTGTGCTTTTTCCACTTCCTCATCATCCTGAAGTGCATATTTAATAGCTCCTTTTTGGTGATAATATCTTTTTACTATTTCGCTTGCCAATAGCTTGCTCACCTCGGGTCTGAAAATATTCAAATCTTTTTGTACATCCAAGGTCAAAAGCTTTTCTAATTGGTCGAATTCCGTTTCCGACTTATTGTAATAATCTTCGCGTTTGGCGGCTTCTTTCAGTTTTTTAAGGGCATCCTGAGTAGCCGATTCATACTTAAAATCTTTTTTGTCGGCCACATATTGCTTATACTTCTCATATAATTGATCCGATATTTTAAAATTTTCGGGGCTATCTATCTTATCGTGTTCCAACACAAATTGGGTGGCAAAATCGAACATCATATTTTGAGTTACTAGCGCATAGGATATATTACCATATTTTTTGTTTTCCATTTTAATGTCGGGCGAAACACCGCCACCGTCAAACACAGAGCGTCCACCTGAGGTTTTAAATTCTGTAATCAATGAGTCGGGTATACTACCCACGCTTCCGTCTTCGTTACGATGGGTATAGTCTAATGCCTGAATACATCTTCCACTAGGTATATAATACTTGGCGGTGGTAACTTTTAGTTTGGCATTGTACGATAGTGGTCGGGTAGTTTGCACCAGCCCTTTGCCAAAGGATCGTTGCCCTATCAAAACGGCACGGTCCATGTCCTGCAAGCTTCCACCTACAATTTCGGAAGCCGAAGCCGAGCCACGGTTAATGAGCACCACCAAGGGGCTGATAGTATCCAAAGGTTCGGAGGTAGCTCTATATACCTTGTCCCACTGACTTACCTTACCACGTGTAGAAACTACTTCGCTGCCTTTTGGCACAAAAAGGTTAACTATCTTAACCGCTTCATCCATAAGTCCACCGGGATTACCTCTTAGGTCAAGTACAAAATTCTGTGCTCCCTTATTCTCTTTTAAATCGGTAAATGCTTTGCTCACCTCTTTGTAGCAATTTTGTGTAAAGTTATCTAGGATTATTAAGCCCGTTTTATCTGATATCATTCCATAATAAGGCACCGGATTAATTGATATTTTTCTACGGATAAGCTCAATAGTCATTGGTTTGCTTGTACCCGGACGTTCAATTTTAAGTTTAAGCGGGGTATTGGCCGGACCTTTTAACAGGTCGCTCACTTCTGAGGTGGGTTTGCCCACTACGTTCACCGAGTTTACCTCCAACAACTTATCGCCGGCTTTTAATCCCGCCAAATGTGCCGGAGAATCTTCGTAAGGCTCGGCAATAACCACATAGTCGCCTTGGCGCGATATTAAAGAGCCCATACCGCCATATTCGCCAGTGGTCATAAACTTAAAATTCTCCATATCATCCTCCGGAATATAGGTGGTGTATGGATCGAGTGATTCAAGCATTTCGTCTATACTTGTTTTTATGAGCTTTTCGGGATCTGTTTCATCCACGTAATAACTGTTGAGTTCGCGAAAAAGTGTGTAGTAAATATCGAGGTTTTTTACGATGGAAAAATTGCGCTTGTCGTCGTTAGCAAAGCCAACCAAACCAACACTTACCACTAAAATAAGGAGTGCTCCAACGGACCACTTTAACCGGCTTTGTTTTTTGAATATATTCATGTGTTTATAATTAGATAATAGACTGTTAGATAAGAGACAAAAGATTAAAATAAAGCATGATCATAATGTGCTTTTACTTTTTATGCAGTCCGCACTCTTTTGTGTCGGGATTTTCCCAATACCATCTTCCTGCCCTCACATCCTCGCCGGGCAAAATGGCTCTGGTGCAAGGTTGGCAACCAATACTTGGGAAGCTCTTGTCGTGAAGAGGATTGTAAGGTATTCCTTTTTCTTTGATGTAATCCCAAACATCCTTCTCGCTCCATTTGGCCAATGGATTTATTTTTAAGATGTTATTATTTTCGTCCCACTCCACCACTTGCAAGTTGGTACGTGTTACAGATTGATCGGCGCGTAGGCCGCATATCCACGCTTCCAATCCTTCAAAGGCTCTTTTCAAAGGTTCTACTTTACGATGGTAGCAACATTCCTTGCGGTTTTCGATGCTATCGTAAAACAAATTTATTCCTTTAGCCTCCACCATACTTTCCACGGCCTCGGCTTTAGGGAAATAAACCTTTAAATTGGTTTTGTATTTTTTTGATGTACGATCAATCAGTTCATAGGTTTCGGCAAACAGGCGACCGGTGTCGAGCGTAAAGATGTGGGCATTATTGGTTACGGAGGTCAACATTTGGGTGAGTACTTGATCCTCAGCTCCAAGACTTGATGCCAACGCAATTTTATCGTTGTATTCAGCTACAAAATATTTAATCACTTCCTGTGGTTCTGTATCGGCAAAGCGTATATTTAATGCTGCAATTTCTTCTTTTGTCATTGTATTAAAAAGCTAAAATGCGTTTGATTAATTTACAAAATAACAACAAACAGTCGTAATTGGTTTTTTTTGCGCCTATTTTAACCAAAGTTTAACAAAGGGTTGCGTTTAAATTATTTGGTTTTATCAAGCCTGTAAATATATTCATTTATTTTTGCATCCATTTAAAAAGCCAAATCAGACGGATTTGACTTTTTAAATCAACATGTTTTAGCAGTTTGCATTACATCATCTTATCGCCAAAGCAAACACCCATATTTCGGGCTTCTTCAACCAATGGATTGTCCTTTTCTATTAACTTTGTTTTTCCTCCCACCTCTTCCAGGGAGATAGAGTTTATTTTGTTATCTGTGATGCACACCATACGTCCGAATTGTTTTTTATGGATAAGCTCAGCGGCATGCGAACCAAAGCGCGTGGCCAAAATCCTGTCGCCAGCGGTGGGTGTTCCACCGCGCTGGGTATAACCCAGAATGGTTGATCGTGTTTCCATACCGGTTCGTTCAAATATCTGCTGACCGATATATTGCGCTGCACCTTTCTTTTTAGGTACTTTTATACCTTCGCCAACTACCACAATAGAGTAGGGCTTCCCTTTTTCGGCTCTTTTCATCACCGCCTGAGCCACTACTTTCATGTTGTATTTAATTTCGGGTAACAGAATGATATCGCCCCCGCCTGCCACGCCCGAATGCAGAGCAATCCATCCGGCATTGTGTCCCATTACCTCAATAACCATTACCCGCTTGTGTGAGTTGGCTGTGGTATGCAACCTGTCCATGGCATCGGTGGCAATATGCACTGCCGATTCGAAACCAAACGTAACATCTGTTCCCCACACATCGTTATCGATGGTTTTGGGAAGACCCACAATATTTAAACCTAGCTTGGAAAGAAGATGAGCTGTTTGTTGTGTTCCGTTGCCACCTATGCAAACCAATGCATCTAGCCCAAGTTTATGATAGTTCTCAACAATAACCTGTGGCTTATCTTTTACCGTGTCGCCATCCTGGTGTTTAAAGGGTTTCATGCGCGAAGTACCCAGAATGGTTCCGCCCAGTGTAAGAATCCCAGAAAGTCGGTTTTCGGGCAGAGGTTCTACCGTCATATCGATTAAGCCGTCAAAACCGTTTGATATACCTATAACTTCCATTCCATACTCAACTATAGCCGTTTTCCCGACTCCTCTGATTGCAGCATTAATCCCGGGACAGTCGCCGCCTGCTGATACTATTCCTATCTTCATTGTTATAAAGTTTTAAGGTTCAGGTGTATTCATTGTTTTAAAACAAACATCCATTGACCGATCCAGCGGCCACTATGATAAGTGTCGCTTTTAACGACCTATAAAATTATAATAAAAATCTCTTAATACGAATTACTGATGAAAAAAGAGGGTGGGAATTTCGGCATTGAATAATATTTTTTTCGTGCGGCTGGGATGCAAAATTTGAGATATAATATTTCGTTTCCTTCGTGTAATAGCCATTATATCAATATGGTTGTTGTCGATATATTCTTGTGAAGACGTAATCAAATCCTCACCATAGATATAATCAGAAATAATATTCTGATTTCGATAAGTGGAATTACAATATTCGATGTAGTCCTTAATTTGCTTTGGGTCTACCTTTTCTTTTCCATGAGGAAAATACTGCACGTTAAAAATTTTGGTATCAAAAGCTCCCACCAATTTAACCAATTTATGTAACGAAGTATATTCAAAGTTTTCAAAGTCGTTAACAAACAGAATATTGGTCAGTTTATCCAGATTCAAATTGTAATCGTTGGGCACGGCCATTACCGGAAAGACAACTTTTTTAATCACATCAAAGGTTACGCTGCCTAAAAGTTCCTTAATGGTTTCGCCCCTATTTTTAGTACCCATCACAATTAAATCAGGACAATAATCCAGACTAAATTTTGAGATAATATCTTCCGGGTAACCATCTATTGTTTTCAATGTTACAGTAATTGCATCTTTATGCGGGGTGGTTTCGAGAATATGATTTTTCAACTTCTCCAGTTCGGCCATGGCTTCCTCGCGCGAATTTATTCTGTTTTCACTAACTTCGTTATCTTCGCCTACCACCTTAGCATAGCAGTAAAGGAGGGTGATTTCACCTTGAAGCTTACCTGCCAAAGCACTACAATAATTGATTGCATTGATGGTGTATGGGGCAAAGTTTACCGGAACTAAAAATTTAATCATGACGTTTCTCTTTAAATCGAATAATTATTACTCCTCTGCAAAAAAAAACATTTTCTGCGCATCTTGCTTTTATGAAGGTATTCCCTATTTTGAGTTGCATTAAAGATATTAAATTTTGAGGATATTGAAACGTTTCGACTTTAAAGATATGTTTTTCAACTATAATTTGATTTTTAAAGGAAGTATATTTGCAATAAACCACTACAAAAATGACTAAAGAAACCACCATAAACATGGTATGGCTAAGGCGCGATTTAAGATTAAACGACAACACCGCTTTACTAATCGCTGCGAAAAGTAATTTGCCCGTTGTACTGCTTTTTATTTTTGATGAGGATATCCTTAATGAACTTGAAAGTGACGATAGTAGGGTTACCTTTATATATGATTCTTTACTTGATATAAACCATAGTTTAGCACAGTATAACAGCGCATTATTAATAAAAAAAGGCAAGCCATTACAAGTTTTCGAAGCACTTTTAGCCGAACACCAAATTAAGGAAGTCTATGCCAATGAAGATTACGAGCCCTACGGCATAAAACGCGATGCTGCCATAATGGAATTGTGCAAGCAACATGATGTGCAGTTTAATCTTTATAAAGATCATGTAATTTTTGCCAAGGATGAAGTACTGAAAAAGGACGGCACGCCTTATACGGTTTTTACACCGTATAAAAATCAGTGGATTAAGCAATTTAATGATTTACATCAAGTAATTTATAAGGACTCTAACCAAACAAACAGCATCTATTTTGCTGAGGTAAATTATCAATTCCCCACTTTGCAGATGCTTGGTTTTGAGCGAGGCAAAATAAAAACCAAGGATTATAACTTAGCGCATTTACAGGATTACCAAAAACTACGTGATTTACCGCAAAAAGATGCAGGAAGTTACCTTGGCCCGCATCTTCGGTTTGGTACAATTAGCATTAGGGCGATAGTTAAACATGCTAGCCAAACCAGCGAAACATTTTTATCGGAACTGATTTGGCGGGAGTTTTTTATGCAGGTGCTGTACCATTTTCCACAATCGGCAGTGCGTAATTTTAAAAGTAAATACGATTGGATAAAATGGCGAAACCACGAGGACGATTTTGAGCGTTGGTGCAATGGAACTACTGGTTACACAATGGTAGATGCAGGCATGCGCCAACTTAATCAATCGGGATATATGCACAACAGAGTACGAATGGTAACGGCATCGTTTCTGTGTAAACAATTATTAATAGAATGGCAATGGGGCGAAGCTTATTTTGCATCCAAGCTGCTCGATTTTGAGCTTTCGTCGAATGTGGGCAATTGGCAATGGGCTGCCGGAACAGGATGTGATGCAGCACCTTATTTTCGGGTTTTTAACCCAGCGCTTCAGCAAAAAAAGTTTGACCCTGATTATGCATATATCCGAAAATGGATACCCGAATTAGGAACAATGCAATATCCCCAGCCCATGGTGGAGCACGCTTTTGCCCGGGATAGGGCGCTTAAAAAATATAAAGAAGGTATTGAAAGTAAGGGTTAAGAAAACGGGTGTTATGTACTTAAATTTTAAGCATATAACACCCGTAAATAATAATTTAAATATAATCTCAATAAGTACGATGGCAGCTGATTTGAAACAAACAACCTAATAACCTATCCACCTAACGCCTATCAATCTATATAATCAGCATAGCATCGCCATAAGTACCAAAGCGATATTTTTCTTTGATAGCTACTTTGTAAGCATTCATCAGGTTATCGTATCCGGCAAAAGCGGCGGTCATCATCATTAAGGTGGATAAGGGCAAATGCAGATTGGACACCATGCAATTGGCCACCTTAAAGTCGTAGGGGGGAAAGATAAACTTATTGGTCCAACCTTCAAATGGTTGCACATGGCCAAAGGTAGAAACCGAACTTTCAACAGTTCTCATTACGGTTGTTCCCACAGCACATATTTTTCTACGTTCTTCTTTACCTTTATTGATGATATTGCAAGCCTCATCAGTAATAAATATTTGTTCGGAGTCCATTTTGTGCTTAGTCAGGTCTTCCACATCAACGGAGCGGAAGTTGCCCAAGCCCACATGCAAGGTTACTTCAGCAAATTTAACACCTAATATTTCCATGCGTTTCATTAGCTCCCTGCTAAAGTGCAAACCGGCCGTAGGGGCTGCAACTGCTCCTTCGTGCTTGGCAAATATGGTTTGGTAGCGTTCTCTATCGGCAGGCTCTACTTCGCGGTTTATGTTTTTTGGCAGCGGGGTCTCGCCCAACCCAAATAGTGTTTTCTTAAACTCGTCGTAGGGGCCGTCATACAAAAAGCGCAACGTACGTCCTCTGGATGTGGTGTTATCGATAACTTCGGCCACCATTTCGTCATTTTCGCCAAAATAAAGCTTATTGCCTATTCTTATTTTACGTGCAGGATCCACCAATACATCCCATAGTTTTTGGTCTTCATTTAGTTCGCGCAACAAAAACACTTCAATTTCGGCACCCGTTTTTTCTTTGTTACCGTGCAAGCGCGCAGGAAATACTTTGGTGTTATTAAAAATCATAACGTCCTGATCGCTAAAGTAGCCCACTAGGTCTTTAAAAACTTTATGCTCAATAAGGCCCGTTTTTCTATCCAAAACCATCATCCTGGCCTCATCGCGATTAGGAGTAGGATGCAATGCGATTAATTGTTCGGGTAGGACGTACTTAAATTTCGATAACTTCATATTTTATTTACTTTATGTAACTGTTATTGTGTTACTTAGATTGGTGTTCGCACAAGAGCAAGCTTATACGTACAGTTTTTGCAAAGGTTGCAATTTATTTTAGTTTATTTTCAAAGGTTTCGATATCCATGCTTTTATTGATGACGAAATGCCCAATACGTGTTCTTTTTAACTCGGTAAGGTGTGCTCCACTTTGCAGCGCCAAACCAATATCACGGGCTAAACCCCTAATATAGGTTCCCTTACTACAAACAATCCGAAGAGCCAATAGGTTGGATTCAAAATTTAAAATTTCAATTTCGCGAATCACGAGTTTTTTAGCTTTTAATTCGAGGTCTATACCTTGACGGGCCAATTCGTAGGCTCGTTTCCCATCCACTTTAACTGCCGAAAAGGAGGGCGGAATTTGCTCCAGCTCGCCTATAAAATCTTTTAAAACAAGTTCGATTAAGTCTCGGGTAATATGTTCGCTTGGGTATTCGGCATCAATCTCTGTTTCCAAATCGAATGAAGGTGTTGTAGCACCCAACTTGAGCGTGGCTACATATTCTTTTTCTTCTGCTTGGTAGTTGTCGATGGTTTTAGTGGCTTTACCGGTGCATACAACCAATAAACCGGTTGCCAATGGATCTAGCGTTCCGGCGTGTCCTACCTTAATTTTTTTAACGCCCAGGCTATTGCAAATAAGTCTACGAACTTTGTTTACAAGGTCAAAGGATGTCCAGTCGTAGGGTTTGTCGAACAACAAAACTTCACCCGCAATAAAATCGTAGCTTTCCTTATTACTTTCAATATTCATGGGATATGGTTAATGCACAAAACAATTGCCACGAAAGGTTTTCACGGCAATTAAATTTTATTGGTTGCAAATGAGTGCCTAGGCAAAAAATATAGTAATCAAACCTACTATGGCACAGTAAATGGCAAAATATATGAGCTTACCTTTTTTCACCAATTTAATCATTGCGCTACATGCCAGCAAACCTGAAATAAAAGCTGCAACAAACCCAATGAATAAGGGCATGGCATCAATGGATCCTCCGGCTGAAAAGTCATCTTTAAAAAGACTTAAAACATTTTCGCCCAAAATGGGCACTAGCACCATTAAAAACGAAAAGCGCGCTACGGCTTCTTTTTTAACGCCGAGCAATAAGCCAACAGCAATGGTGGAGCCGGAGCGTGAAATGCCGGGCATTACAGCAATGGTTTGTGCTATTCCAATGATAAACGCATCTTTAAAGGAAACATCTTTTTCTTTTGATTTAGCATAATAGGTAAAAGCCAGCAAGGTAGCCGTAACAAGTAACATTAACCCAACCAGCAATAATATTTTTGGAGTATTAAAGAGTTCCTCAACATAATCCTTAAAAAACAACCCCACTATGGCTATAGGTATCATACTCACGGCTATCTTAGCGATATATTGGGTTTCGTCGTTCCATTTAAACGAAAACAAACCCATAATTAAACGGGCTATGTCATTACGGAAAACAACGATGGTACTTAATACGGTTGCGCCATGAACCACCACGGTAAAGGTTAGGTTATCGGTTGCTGTAACCCCTAACAGATGCTTGCCAATTTCGAGATGACCGCTGCTACTTACGGGCAAAAATTCAGTAAGGCCTTGAACAAGGCCCAAAATCAATGCTTCAATCCAACTCATGATAAAAAAAGGATGAGAATTAAACAAAAGGCGTCAATCGCAAATTGAGGTTTCAAGATGCATTGTGTTAACAAACAGAGCCATATGGTAATTAAAACAAATTATAAACAGATTACTATTTTTTTTGGCGAGGTTTTTTCATGATGGCGTAAATTTCGAAAACGAAACCTGCCAATACCAACATGGGCGCCAAGGTAACACGCTGGAATCCATAAATATCCTTGCTAAAAACATTGGGATCCTCAGCTCTTCCACCAATCATGAGCACAAAACCCAAAATAACAATGCCAAAACCTATAGCCATTAACAAATAGTTTTCTTTGGCTAAAGCGAACTCAAATTTCTTTTCCTCTTTGTTACTCCACATACTTGTAAGTTAAAAATATAATTGGTCTGTTTTTAATCGTAGATATTTGTTTACTGCAAAAAAAGTAGAAATAAGGGATAGTAATATTCCTAAAACGATAACAAGAATAAAGAGAATACCGATGGTCTCAATATTGTCAAAACCTATAAAACCGCCCAGCTCCTTATGCAATACAAATATACTTCCGCCCAACATCATATTGGCTATGGCACCTCCAACAAAACCATGCAAAATACTGGTTGTTACAAAGGGAAGCCTTATAAATCCTTTGGTGGCCCCAACCAACTTCATGGTGTTAATCAAAAAGCGTTTGGCATATACCGATAAGCGTATGGTGTTGTTAATGAGTGCAATAGCTATAAGCAATAGTAAAGCACTGAAACTTAGCAGTACTAAACTGATTTTATTTACATTGTCGTTTACTTTTTGCACCAGATTTTTTTGGTAAAACACTTCTTTTACCTGCGTAAACGAACTAAATATCGCCTCCACATTCTTAATGCTGTCAGGGTTCGCGTATTCGGCAAAAAGCTTTACTTCAATAGACGATAATAGGGGATTATAGCCCAAAAAATCGACAAAATCCTCACCCAATTGTTCTTGCAGCTCGGCTGCAGCCCTTTCCTTATCAATGTACTCGGTTGATTTTACGTATCGCGATGCATCCAAATACTTCTGCAATCTGCGCACCTCCACCTCTTTAACATTATCTTTTAAAACAATGTTAAAGCCTATATTTTCCTTTACATAATTGGAGAGTCGCTGGGCATTGAGCATTAAATACCCAACCGAACCCAATAAAAACAGCACCAGCGCAATGCTGATTACTGTAGTAAAATAGGAGTTACGGAGCTGTCGCTGTGTATGTTGTTTATCTCTTCTTTTCATGGCGAAATTAGGCGTAAAGATATAAAAAAGAACTATTGATAGTAGTGTTTAGTAATTTGTTTTTATTCTTGAGAAAATACAACAAAGTAAATCGGTTAATAAACAAAGCCCGTATAAGGTTTATGAGCACAACATATGAGCTTGTTCACTTTTTTACTGCAAGGTGTGGTTAAATCTTTTCATCACTGGGCAACCGAAGGTCGGTGACCAAGAAGATTTTAATAATTTCAATAAAGATGAGCTTGCGCATTTAAAATGGATAGGGGCGACTTTCCTTCCGTATTGATTTTAGTATGATTTTTTGAACATTCTGTTCGCATGACTTAAAAGCATTTTTTTAGTTCAATTTAGGCTTTTGATAATGAACTAATTAAATGTTGTTGCGTTAGTTTTTTGTTTCGAATCAGTCTAAATAAAAATACCAAACCGCATGAAACATTATACTTTGGTTTTTGCAATAGTTTTCCTTTTTACCATCTCCACAATAGCTCAACAAGGCGAAAGCCAGCGAATCCCGTTAATTGGCACCGCAGCACCTTCTTTCAAATCACCTTCAACTAATGGCATCGTATCTTTCCCCAAAGATTTTGGCAAAAAGTGGAAGGTTTTGTTTGCTCATCCCCGGGATTTTACTCCGGTTTGTTCTTCCGAGATATTAGAGCTGGGCTTCCGGCAGCAGGATTTTAATGACTTGAATACGGCCATCGTAGTTATTTCGGTAGATAAGTTGGTGTCGCACTTTAGCTGGAAATCCGATTTGGAGTCCATTGAATTTAAAGGACGCGAAAAGGTTAAAATTGACTTTCCGCTGGTGGTTGACAGCTCGGCAGCTATTTCTTACAAATACGGCATGTTAGATTCTAAATCCAAAGTGGGGCAAAGCGTGCGTGGCGTATTTTTTATCGACCCCGAAAATACCATACGAGCCTTTCATTTTTATCCCATAGAAGTAGGCCGCAACATTGATGAAATTCTGCGCACCCTGAAAGCACTTCAGGAACACGACCGCATGGATGGGATTGTATTGCCGGCCAACTGGCAGCCCGGCGACGATTACATGTTGCCCGTACTTACCCCTGAAGACAAGGAAGAACTCAAAAAACCCAACTCCGACATTTATTACATTAACTGGTATATGATTTACAAGAAAAGTAAATAGTACGATACATTTTAAACTTTACAGACCCAATTTATGAAACCGAATAAGAATATGTCAATAATTATCTTCGTTACCATTCTTTGCGGTTTCCCGGTCGCTGCACAACAAAACACATCACAAAACACATCACAAATAAAAGGTGTGGTATTAGATCCCGAAATGAAGCCTTCGCAATTTTCGACCGTTGTTTTAACCAATCAGGATACAGTTTTTATAAAAGGGATGCTGAGCGACAATGCAGGATCTTTTAATTTTGATAAACTAGATCCCGGCAAATACTTCATCATGGTGCGTAATCTTGAGTTCAATACCCATATTTCGGATATAATAGATTTGACAGTTAACCCAAATGTTACACTCGAAACCATTTTGCTGAAAACAAAAGTAAATGGATTGGCAGAAATTGTGGTGAAAGGCGAAAAGGCATTGATTGAAATAAAGCCAGACAAAATGGTGTACAATGTGTCGGCCAGTGCCAATGCTTCGGGTAACAACGGAATTGAATTGTTGAGCAAAACCCCAGGCGTAATAGTGGACCTGGATAAAAACATTGTATTGCAAGGCAAAAGTGGGGTACGCATATACATCAATGGTAGGCCTACGCGATTGTCGGGCAGCGACCTTACTAATTTGCTCGAAGGGATGCGCTCCGACGACATTGAATCCATCGATATTATCACCAATCCATCGGCCAAATACGAAGCAGAAGGCTCAGGCGGAGTTATAGACATTAAACTGAAGCGCAATACCGCAGGCGGCTCCAACGGTAATGTTATCGCCAACTATTCAAAAGGTACATATGCCCGCTCCAGCATCGGAACAACGCTTAATATCAATGGCGAAAAGATTAACTTCTACAGTAATATCAATTATTCCGATTTTAACTACCAGGTAGATTTTGTGGAATCCACCGAAATGGAAAAGTATTTGATCGACTTAAAATCGTATAGTCAAAACTTTAGGAAGGGGATAAACTTGACTGGGGGAATGGATTATAAAATTAACTCGGAAAGCATTGTAGGTATTGATATTAAAGCACTGATAAATAGTAGAGATGCCGAATTGGAAAGCAATACCTACATCCATGACATTAACAATATTAACCCTACCGAACGGCTTAATTCACAGGTTGTGGATATATCGCCAACCGATAATTATAATATGAACTTGTATTACAATTTTAAGCCCAATGGCAGTGCCAACTTTTCGGCCGATTTGAGTTTGGGTAGATATACCAACGATAATAACACCCGACAGCCCAACGTTTATTACGATACGAATGATAACATGCTTAGAAGTATTAACAACGAATACGATGCCAATAAGGTAATCGAAATAATGTCGGCTAAAATAGATTACGAAAAAAGGGTGAATAAATTGAGTTTTGGCGCTGGTGCAAAATACTCGTACATATCCACCGATAACTCTTTAAAATTTTACGACATAAACAATGGTCAGTCCGATTTAAACATCAACCGGAGCAACGATTTTACGTACCTCGAAAAGATTGCATCGAGCTATTTAACTTTCGGTGCTCAATTCACTGATAAAATAAATTTGAATGCCGGCATACGCGTCGAGAATACCTCTTCGTTGGGAGAGCTGGTAAGTGCCGTGCCCACCAACAATGATGTTGTTCCGCGAAACTATACCGACTGGTTTCCAAATGTTAGTCTTTCGTACGACGACCAGAAAACCCACGGAGTAAGAATAAGTATCGGCCGTCGGATAACACGACCAAATTATCAGGATTTGAACCCCTTTGAATCCAAGTTGAGCGAAATATCGTGGTGGAGAGGAAATCCATTTTTAAAACCCAACTACATTACCAATTACCAACTAAGCTATACCTTTAAACGTAAGCTGGTTATATCGAATAATTATAGCGTTACCCGTGACTTTTTTGCCAACCTGTTTGAAAAGGTGGATGACCTTGCCACCGTGATGAACCCCCGTAACATGGATAGAGTAATCAACAACGGACTCTCGGCCAGTTACTCACTGCGCGCTTTTGACTGGTGGAGTTTTACTACTTTTGCTATCTACAACTATTTTAAATACGATGGAGATTTAGGCGAAACAGTAATCGATTTGGAGGCACATACGGCAAATTTTAGGATACAAAACAATTTTAGTCTGCCTAAAGACATCCGTTTTGAGGCTAGCTACTTTTACAGCAGTCCTTGGATTTGGCGAGGAAGCTTAAATGTGCAAGCCTACCACCAGGTAGATTTGGGTTTAAAGCGCGAGTTCTTCAAAAACAGATTACTACTACAACTCACCGCTAGCGATTTACTAAATACAAGCAGCGACTATGCCTACAACAGCAACTATGGTGGCATGAAGGTAGATGGTGTAATTTCCTTCGATAGCCGTCGCTATGGCATAAGTGCTACTTACAAGTTTGGTAATCAGAAAATGAAAAGCAACAAACGCAAAAAATCGGCCATGGACGATGAGTTGGACAGGATTTCGGATTAGTTACCTTTTATCCTAAAAATTGGCTACGCCCCTGTCGCTGAGTCCTTCGCCAAGCTCCTACGCTAAAGCTCCGGCGTAAGCATAAGGCTACAGCCGCCGGAGAAAGCTTTCTCGAGTACAATCTCCAGCCACTTGCCCTGCAGAATGGAGGAAAGCTAACTATGTCGACTACCTAGCGGGCAGGAAGTATATCCCTCTGCGGCAAAACATACACTGGACTTTATACCTATTTTCAATAAAAAGGTATAGTTCCAGTTAGGATGGGATTATTTATGACCCAATCGCACAATTTATAACCTCAACAACTTACCTTTGCAAAAAAAAATGCAAATAAAAAAGGCCGAATTCCTCACCTCAAGTTCTAAGACGACTCAATGCCCCGATGCCAACAGACCCGAATTTGCCTTTATAGGTAGATCCAATGTAGGTAAGTCGTCACTTATTAACATGATTTGTAATAAATCGTCTTTGGCCAAAACATCGTCCACTCCCGGAAAAACACAACTCATCAACCATTTTAATATCAACGACCAATGGTACCTTGTGGATTTGCCCGGCTATGGCTATGCCAAAGTTTCTAAAACTCAAATCAAGGAATTCAAACTATTGATAGACGGCTATCTTCGTCATCGGTCCAACCTAATGTGCTTATTTATACTGGTGGACAGCCGCCACAAACCCCAAAAATCCGATTTGGAGTTTATGCACCTAATGGGCACTTGGGGAATCCCTTTTGTGATTGTACTCACAAAATTAGACAAGCTAAAGCCATCAGAAAAGGAAAGCAAACTGGAAGACTATAAAAAAGCACTTTTAGAAGAGTGGGAAGAATTGCCCCAAATATTTGTTACTTCCGCCGAAAAGGGAGAGGGCAAAGACGAAATATTAAACTTTATTGAAGAGGTAAACCAGCAGTGGTAGTAATGATGTACTTATCAGTGAAAAAAGAGCAATAATTTTCACGCTTTTCGCATAATCTATTTCAAAATTACAAGTTCATTGAAAGTATTTTTACCTTAAAAATTACCAAAGCCAAAACGGCTATTAACAAAACAAATCCCGGTTAAAAAACTCCTTTAACTTCATTTCGTTTAATTTATGCCGTTAAAGGATAAAATAAGTCACGAATTTTTATCTTTGCAGCGTCTTAGAAATAACAAACAGCTAAACAACTATTTGCGATGCCACCAAAAGCGCCGATTAAAATTTTCTCGGGATCCTCGTCCCGTTACCTCACCGAAAAAATAAGTAACTACTCCGGAAGAGATCTTGGAAACATTAACAAAATAAAATTTAGCGATGGCGAATTTGCCGTAGCCTTTCAGGAAACGATTCGTGGTTCGCATGTTTTTTTAATTCAATCCACCTTTCCGCCTGCCGATAATCTATTGGAACTGTTGATGATGGTTGATGCGGCCAAAAGGGCATCGGCCTATAAAATAGTTGCTGTAATACCTTATTTTGGGCTGGCTCGTCAGGATCGTAAGGATCAACCACGCGTTTCGGTGGGTGCCAAATTAGCTGCCGATATGCTTACCGCCGCAGGTATCGACCGACTGATTACCATGGATCTGCACGCCGATCAAATTCAGGGATTTTTTAACCTTCCGGTAGACCACCTCTATGCTTCATCCATATTTTTGCCGCATATAAAAAGTATGAATTTGGATAACCTCGTTATTGCATCGCCCGATGTGGGAGGAAGTAAAAGAGCAAATACTTACGCCAAATTTTTAGGTGTGCCCATGGTTATTTGTCATAAGTCGAGGATAAAAGCCAATGTGGTGAGCGATATGACAATTATTGGCGATGTGAATGGTAAAAACGTAATTATAGTGGACGACATGATAGACACTGCGGGCACACTAACCAAGGCGGCTGATATGATGAGAGATGCCGGAGCTATAAGCGTTAGAGCATTTACCACCCATGCAGTATTGTCGGGAAAAGCATACGAAAATATAGCCAATTCAGCATTAGAGGAGGTTTTTGTTACCGATTCTATTCCATTGAAACAGGAATCAGAAAAAATAAAAGTATTGTCCATAGCCGAGTTATTGGCCGATACCATCGAAAAAGTTTACTATTATAAATCAATCAGCAATCAATTTTTAATATAATTTATCTATCTTTGCCGCCGCCTTAGGCAAAAATGTGTGATGGGGAGTAAACCAGTTCATTACCAGCGATTTATTTTGAGTAGCACGAAAAAATTTTAAAGATGAAAAAAATTGAATTAAAAGGTTCTAATCGCCAAGATATTGGCAAAAAAGCAACCAAAGCGCTTCGTATAGAAGAGAAAGTTCCCGGTGTTTTATACGGCGGAAAAGAGGTTAAACACTTCGTAATTGAGGAAAAGCTTTTAAAGCCATTGATTTTTACGCCTAATGTATACATCATTAGCTTAAACATTGATGGTACAAAGCAAGAAGCCATTCTTCAGGATATACAGTTCCATCCTGTGAGTGACCGCATTCTTCATATTGACCTGTTGCAGATATCGAATGACAAGCCTATCATTATCGAGATACCTGTTGTTTTGACAGGTCTTGCCGAAGGTGTTAAGGCCGGTGGTAGATTATCGCAAGAGCAACGTAAATTGCGTGTTAAAGGATTGCCTGCAAACCTACCCGACACCCTAGACATTAAGGTAGATCATCTTAAATTAGGCGATACGGTTCAGGTAGGTTCATTGTCCTTTGATAACCTTGAGATGTTGAACGCTAAAAACTCTGTTATTGCTGCTGTTAAGCTTACCAGAGCTGCACGTGCCGCACAGGGCGACGAAGCAAAATAAGAAATTAAAACATTTTGTTAGCCTCCATATTTTTAAAGTATGGAGGCTTTTTTTTATTGTTACATTTGCATTACAAACATTTGTTACAATATGATTTTTAAAAATTTATTCAATTGGAAGAAGTCTTCCAAAATTCATCCAATGAAGTATTTAATAGCTGGCTTGGGTAATATTGGTTTGGAATACCAAGGTACCAGGCACAACATAGGATTTGATGTTTTAGATGAACTAGCCAGGCAGGAGGGTCTACAATGGGAGAACCTCAGACATGGCGCTATCGCACACTACAAGTATAAAGGCCGCTCACTCATTTTGCTCAAACCAAGTACCTTTATGAATCTGAGCGGAAAATCCATACGCTATTGGATGCAGCAGGAGAATATTAAACCTGAAAACCTGCTGGTAGTGGTGGACGATCTGGCACTGCCCCTTGCCTCCGTGAGGATGCGCCAAAAGGGAAGCGACGCCGGACACAATGGACTAAAAAATATACAGGAGATATTCGGCCATAATAATTATAGCAGGATACGTTTTGGCATTGGCGATAATTATAGTCGCGGAAAGCAGATAGATTATGTCCTTGGGAAGTGGGATAACCAAGAACTGGCAGAGTTGCCCCAAGCTATTGACTTATGCATTGATATGATAAAGGGATTTGCAACCATAGGACCAGCCGCCACCATGAATCAATACAACAAAAAATAATACAATGGACGATACGGTTAGAGTAGATAAATATTTATGGGCTATCAGAATATTTAAAACGCGAAGTATAGCCGCCGAAGCCATTAAAAAAGGTCGTGTACTTATCGACGGACAAACGGTCAAAACATCTCGAACAGTTAAAGCCGGCATCACCATCGAAGTTAAAACACCACCCATAACTCGCTCGTACAAGGTGTTGGCCATAACAGGTAAGAGGTTGGGTGCCAAGCTGGTTCCTGATTTTATGACCGAGGTAACAAGCCCCGAACAACTTGAAACACTCGAACTAACCCGCCTCGCCAATGCCATGGGCCGAAGTAAAGGCCTAGGTCGCCCTACAAAAAAGGACCGTCGCGATATGGATAAGATGGAAGAATCAGACGATTGGGATTTTTAGTTTTATTTATTGGCGTCTGCATATTGCCGTCTGCATTGCCGTCTGCTTTAGCTGACGGTCAAGATAAATTACTGTTTTCCCGTCAAAAATTGAATAAAATTAAGGAGACGGGATGTCGCTTTGCTCCAACTGATTACTGATAACTGATAACTGATAACTGAAAAAATGATTATAGCCAAAGAAAAACGCCAAACCAACATTATTGAATATATACTATATATGTGGCAGGTAGAGGATTTAATCCGAGCTTACCAATTTGATATTGAAGCCATTAAAAAAAGCATTATTCCACAGTATAATATGAGTGGCGATATACTGGACGAAACCATTTCGTGGTACGATAACCTAATAGAAATGATGACCTTGGAACAGATAAGAGAAAAAGGTCACTTGCAAGTGATAACCAACCTGGTAAACGATTTGCATAGGCTACACGGTCAACTGATAACAACTTCAAAGGAAATTGCCTATCAACATATTTACAGTGCTACGCTTCCATTCATTAACGAATTTGACCAGAAGACAGGCAAGAAACTTAGTAATGAAATTGAACTGTGCTTAACCGGTATCTATAGTAAATTTTTACTCAAACTGCAGCAAAAGGAAATATCAAAAGGCACCGAGGAAGCCATCAAAGCATTTAGCACCTACCTGGCCTTTTTATCCGCCAAATACCACGAAGAGCAGGAAGCGGAGAAAACCCAAAGCAACGAGTAAATGTCTGTTATCGAATCTACCCACTATTTTATTTGTACTTAATCAGTCAATTTTCTTTTTAGATCCTTATGAAATTCGCATAAGATAAAAGCCGCATTTGCTATGACGTCATTATGGCTAGTTTTTTTTAACCCTACTTACTTCTTTATCTATTTTCTGAAAATTAGTATTTTGATATTCTCTGTCTATATATACAACCTCACCCTCTACTTTAACGCGCACTAATTTGTTTATGGCTCTTCCCCCAACTTTCATTCCAATAACATCATAAGGATAGCAATCACACGTAGTATATCTGTCGCTTGGAAATATAACATTCATCATATTACCTAAACCTGAGATCAACACCTCGGGAGCATCGTCAGTACAACACATTTTGAAATTGTATCGTACTCTAGAATGACCTGAATTGCAAATAGTATCAATACTGCTTACTATTTTATATTTCAATGTATCGTCAACAGATAAATTAAAATCATAGGAATTGAGTTGGTTCATATTTCTGTCAAAGATAAACACTTCTTGATTCTCATTTTCCCGAATAAATCCCAATGTATCAGATTCCCCATAGCTTTTACGCTCAATTATTTTGTATTTAGTTCCATTAATTATTGTATCACAACCTAAGTTAAACGATTTCCAGTAATAATTCGGCCCTTTAACTCTTTTATGTATCTTGAATGGACCAACCCTAATAATTTTCATTATTGGAAGGCATCCTATATTCTGATAACGTATCAAAAACTCCTTATCATTCTCAACGAACCGATTTGAAATCTGTCCTTTTAATCCAATTTGGGCACAAAGAATTATGAAAATGAAAAAATATTTTATTGATTTATTGGACATAGTACGGCTATTTATATTTGCTAAGACGCTAAATCATTTTAAGTTTTAAAACGTCAAAATTAATTCTACTCTTCAAATCTTAGTCTATTCTTAGCACCAGAATTTAATTTCCGTAACATATTCTCCATGGGGGAATTAATTAGAACGATTTTATAAAAATACTTTTTTTTTCCAGCACATTCAATCATCTTGAAAATCTTTGTTCTTTTTCTTGAAATATTATGTTCAAATTTACAATTGAAATTCTATTTTATTACTTTTGGCATAATTTTTAATTAAATACTGTATCATGAAGAATTTCCTCCTCCTGGCACTATTTGCAGGTATCATATCGTGCAACCCAAAACCTGTTGCGAACATCAGCGGCAACATTCAAAACAAAGAAGCAGATGTAATTATTATTTTTAACCAGCTTCTTAAAAGTAATGACACCCTTACAATTGTAGATAATACGTTCAGCGCAGCTTTAAAAGTGGAACAGCCTGGCATCTACGATTTTCGTCATGGCAAATATGGTTTTCAGATGTATTTAAAACCGGGAACTGAAATGCAGATTGATTTGGATATTGCAAATTTAAAGGAGGGCGACTATTCCAAGATAGCCATAAGCGGCAAAGGCACCGACGAAACCAAACTAATGATGAAGATTAGCGCGCTGAATGCTGGAGTGATGAGTGAACTTAGGAGTATGCTGGCACTGCCGTCCGATAGCTTCGAAACATCCATTAACAAATACAAACAGGAACTTACGTCCAGTATCGACTCGTTTAAAGCAACAGACCATGCGAGTAAGCATTTTTTAGAGCGAATCAATACGATAGCATCTATACAAATAAGCGAGAAATACATGTATTACACTATGTATCATCCTCGTTTTGCACCCAATGATACTACTTCCATTCCATCCGCATTTTTTGAGGCTGGCAACGATATTGCTTTGGATAACGAGCAATTTTTTAACGAGATGAATACCTATAAATACTTTGTGCTGCAAAAACATGATAGCCAAATATCCGAAATGCTGAAAAAAGAAGGTATCGAACAAAATTCGGTGGATGAGGCAAGCCGACATATCGACATTATTGCAAACTTGGATGTTACCCAGTCTGTTAAAGATGAATTGGGAAACCAACTTATCTCGGGTTACACTTACGCTACCGACGAAGTTAAAGATGTATATAAAAATCGGTACGCCGAGATTATTAAAAACCAGGAATATATTTCAGAATTTAAATCTACTTTGCAAAAACTCGAAGCATTACAGCCAGGCAAAACGGCGCCCACCTTTGCCTATGAAGATATGAATGGAAATACGGTAACTTCGGAACAATTAAAGGGTAAGGTTATTTACATTGATGTCTGGGCTACCTGGTGTGGGCCTTGTATGCGCGAAATACCATATCTTAAACAACTAGATTCAGAATTGCACAATATGGATATCGCTTTTGTGAGCATTTCCATTGATGGCGATAAGGATGCTTGGAAGAAAATGGTGGAAAAGAAAGAACTGCAAGGCTATCAGCTTTATGCCGAAGGAGAATGGCAATCGAGCATTATTAAAGATTATGCCATACAAGGTATCCCTCGCTTTATTTTAATAGATAAGGAAGGTAAATTGGTAAACGCCAACGCCAATCGCCCATCGAGCGAAGAAATTATAAAAAAGCAGTTGATTGAGCTGGCCAAGAGCTGATAAAATTTTTATGACCTTTAAAACCTCCTCTATTCAAGCAATATCGGAGGTTTTCACTTTATTACACGATGATAAAAGGCATTATGATTTTACACTGTAATCAATCAAATCTAAATAGCCATTAACAAACATTTATCAATTTTGGCAGTATAAAACAACGAATTTCGTCAATACAAAACAAATTATAGTTCTATGAAAAGAAGCTGGTTAAAAAAAATTATTGGAGGTTTAAGCTTAACATCAGCCATGTTTGTTTTTCAAGCCTGTTATGGAACACCTCAAGATTTTGGCCTTGATTTATTAATTGAAGGTCAAGTAAAAGCGAAAACAACAGGATTACCAATAAAAGGTATCAAAGTTTCAGTTGCCCAAAATATGCAATATCAGATTACGGATGAAAATGGAAATTTTTCGTTTTATACTGAAATGATGGATAAGGTAAAACTGGAATTTGCAGATGTAGATTCAGTGCAAAACGGAACATATGCTAATAGGGATACTGTTTTGACTGATTTAAGCGAAAAGGTTTATTTGAATATACTACTCGAAAATAAATAGATGTTATTGCGCCTTAAAAAATTTGTGTTCCGAAAATTCAAAAACTCGGCGATAAAGCATCATGAACTGAACTATTTATTTTGGGAATGTACCACCAGATGCAATTTGAATTGCTTGCATTGCGGCAGCGATTGTTCAAAAAGTAGTTCCTTTCAAGACATGCCCATGGCGGATTTTTTAAATGCCATTGACACGATAGAAAAACCATCTCAAAACTTGATGGTTGTATTTACCGGCGGCGAACCTCTATTAAGAAATGACATTGAAGTATGTGGAAAAGAACTTAGAAAAAGAGGAATTAAATGGTCAATAGTATCAAACGGTCATTTATATAGTGAACAAAGGCATAATTCATTATTAAATGCGGGAATGGGCGCATTGACAATTAGTTTGGATGGTCTGAAAGACTCACACAATTGGTTGCGAAATAAAGAGAAAAGCTTTGATAAAGTAATCAGTGCTGTTGAATTAGCAGCCACTTCCAATCGTTTAAATTTTGACGTAGTCACTTGTGTTAATCAAAGGAACTTAAAAGAACTTAGCCAGTTAAGAGAATTGCTGATAAGGAGAGGCGTAAAAGCTTGGAGATTATTTACTATTATCCCTATTGGAAGAGCAGTTAAGAATTCCGAATTACTGTTGACCGACCGACAGTTTCTCGAATTAATGAATTTTATCGCAGAGTGCCGTAAAAGTAACAAGATAAATGTCAAATTTAGCTGTGAAGGTTACGTTGGCAGATATGAACCATTAGTGCGTGATAGCTACTTTTTTTGTAGAGCAGGAATCAATATTGGTTCTGTTTTGATAGATGGTTCTATATCCGCTTGTCCAAATATTGACCGCTCTTTTTCGCAGGGCAATATTTATAAAGACAAGCTGTATGAAGTTTGGCAAAATAAATTTGAACCATTTAGAAATAGACAATGGAATAAGGTAGGTCAATGTAAAACCTGCAAGGAATATAAAGATTGTCAAGGTAACGGATTTCATAATTGGAATGGAGATATGAAAAATGTTTTTGTTTGTCACAACAAAAAAATAGAAAATTCACGTAAATACTTGAACTAAATTTTTAATTAAATGCCAGATAATAAGAACTATTAAACGGCCTAAATACCGATCAGATGAACAACAATGATGTTTTAAAAAGCCTGCGCTACACTTTTAATTTTAGCGATGATGAGATGATAAAAACCTTTTCGCTGGCCAGTGTGGAAGTAACCCGCGCGCAAGTGAGCGATTGGCTAAAAAAAGAGGATGATGAATCATTTCAAACTATCGTCGATTCATATATGTCGGCATTTTTAAACGGTTTTATTATTTTAAAAAGGGGAGCCAAAGAAGGCGAGATACCCGTTAACGAAAAGAGATTGAACAACAACCTTATTCTACGAAAACTTAAAATTGCCCTCCAATTAAAGGATGATGATTTGATAGAGATGCTTTCAGTAGCCGATTTTAAAATTAGCAAACACGAGATAAGTGCCTTTTTCCGCAAGCCTGATCAAAACCAGTTTAGGGTATGCAAAGATCAAATACTTAGGAAATTTATGTTCGGTCTGCAAAGGAAAATACGGCCATAAATCAAAACTTAATCCTTGATGTGTTGTCGCCATTTAATTGATATTAAAACACTTTAATATTTTATAAAGTTGTGAATTGAATCGGGGATTTACAATTGCCTATATTTGCACCTCTAATTTGCTCTTATCATGGAATTCTTTGAACAAAGTTATTTTGCGCTCTTCGCTATCATCTGCATTGGTTACACTATTGGCAGTATTAAAATAAAAGGAATATCGCTCGATATTTCGGCTATCATATTTGTGGCCTTGGTTTTTGGCCATTACGGGATTGTAATGCCCCCCATCATCGAAAAAATAGGTCTTATTTTATTTATTTATACCATCGGCATCCAGGCCGGCCCCGGATTTTTCGATTCCTTTAAAAAACAGGGTAGAACATTGGTAGTCATGGCAACCGTAATTATCCTGTCTGCTTCTGCTATCAGTTATTTAGCCATTATTTTTATGGATATTGATGTTGCCGTGGCTATTGGTCTACTAGCGGGTGCTTTAACCAGCACACCCGGCTTGGCAGCGGCCATCGACAGCACGGGTTCTGCGGGCGTGTCCATAGGTTATGGTATTGCCTATCCCTTTGGTGTGATAGGGGTTATCCTGTTCGTTCGTTTATACCCCAAGTTTACAAGAGCTAACCTCAAAAAGGCCGAAGAAGATTACGAGAAACAAACGGAAGAAAGCTTTCCGGAAATATTTTCGAAGCATTTTGTGGTAGCAAATGAAAACGTCAGTGGTAAAACCATCAGGGAACTCCGCGTGCGAACCATGACGCAAGGTGTTATTTCGCGTGTTAAACTTCAAGGTGAGCCGCAGGTTCCCACACCGGACACAATTTTAAATATCGGTGATATTATCAGAGCCGTAGGCACCAAAGAGGCACTTAAAAAAGTAGAGTTGTTTATAGGCCACGAAACGGACGAAGAAATACCTTTAAAACAAGGCTACGAAGTGCAAACCATTTTGGTATCTAATCCCAATGTGGTAAATAAAACCGTGAAGGAAATCTATCAATGGACGGCTACCTATCATGTAACCATAACCCGGGTGCGCCGCTCAGGTATTGATATCACACCCACACCCAATTTTAAACTGCACATGGGCGATAAAATAATAATAATGTGCAGCAAATCGCATGTTGAAATGGTTACCAGACTATTTGGTGGCAATAGCAAAAAACTATCCGACACCAATTTTCTACCCATTGCAGCTGGCATTGTACTTGGTTTTATTGTTGGCGAATTCTCCTTACGATTTGGTAACTCTTTTACTTTTTCCTTAGGACTAACGGGTGGTGTTCTAACAATAGCCATGATTTTAAGCCGCATCGGTAAAACCGGCCGCATCATCTGGACTATGTCCGGCGGCGCGAATCAATTGTTACGCACAATGGGTCTCATGTTCTTTTTAACGGGCGTAGGAACCTCAGCAGGTGCACACATCGCTGAAACATTTGACCAATATGGCTACCAGCTATTTTTTGTAGGAGGTGTAATTACCTTGTTGCCCATGATGTTGGGAGCTATGGTTGCCCGATGGGTCTTTAAGGTAAATGTGATTTCCATGCTTGGCGCTTTAACCGGATCGATGACTAGCACACCTGGATTGGCAGCACTGGATCCCATGACAGAAACCAACGCAGCCTCTATAGCCTATGCCACTGTTTATCCGGTAGCCATGGTACTGTTAATTATTTGTGTACAAATTTTGGCAGCGCTGGGATAGATGTTAAGGCGTATCTGTGCATGGGCATTAAAGGTTTTTTAAACGTGTTGCGACTTCCACGATTACATCATCGGGTAGGGATAAGTTAAGCCTTAGATATTTCTTTTTGCTATTTTCGTGGTAATAAAAATGGATAGGTACAGTGGCTATTCCCAGCTCATCAATCAGTTTATGTACCACATCCATATCCGATCTGTCGCTCTGCTGATCCATACTAATAAGCTGAAAATAGGTGCCTTTGCTTGGTGTGGCTTTGAATTTTGAATCTTCTATAATTTTTAAAAACAGGTCGCGCTTTTTTTGATAAAACGAAGCCAACGATTTAAAATCCTTGTATTCTTTCATAAATTTGGCAATGGCCATTTGATAGGGCAAATTAATTCCTTCACCCATAATAGCCATCACTTTTCTTATTTCTTTCATCAGATGTGCAGGAGCCATGCAATAGCCCACGCGCCAATTGCGTATATGCAACGTTTCACTGAATGATGAAACAATTACGCCCCGTTCTCTTAAAAATGGGTACAATGCAATGCTCTGATGCATTTCGCCATCGAACACAACATGCTCAAACGATTCGTCGCTCAGAACAACTATTTTGGTTCCTTGTAATATCTTTTGCAACCTAATCATATCAAGCTCCGAAAATGTGCTGCCCGTTGGAAAATGT